>NZ_SIJC01000006.1 GCF_010078385.1 Chengkuizengella sediminis | reverse complement strand
AGGCAACGATAAAAATAACGAGAGCGACAACAGCGATAATAAAGGCAACGATAAAAATAACGAGAGCGACAACAGCGATAATAAAGGCAACGATAAAAATAACGAGAGCGACAACAGCGATGATTAAGGCAATAAGGACAACAAAGACAATGACAATCATTAATATCCAACTATAGATCGAGGTGAGGTATGATGAATATTTTCTTGCATAAATTAAAAACAATTCATTTTTTTAAATCCATAAAGTTCAAGGTCATTTTAATAATTCTAGGACTCCTTTCCATTATTATGACAGTTTATAGTATTTCCAAACCTACTTCTATCACAAATGAATCACTAGATAATAGAATTACGCAATCAACAAATTTTGAATATAAAGCAGAAATTATACCTAATATTTTGTATCCTAATGGAGGTATTATTGATCCTGGAAATATAATGATTCGAAGTATTACAAATACGATTCCAATTTATATAAAGTCTACTGTTTCATCAGACCACCCCGTTGAAGTAGAACATACTAGTGAGGTCACTCTATTAGTACAAGCTAAGGACTTGTGGGAAAAGGAATTCCCTTTAAATTCAATTCATCAATCTAAAGCAACTGAAAATGAAACGATAATCTTAAACGATGAATATAAGATTGAGCTTGAGAGTATCATTACATTTATTGAAAATGTCGAAGAAGAAACAGGAATTAGCGTGGGAAGTTACCAATTAAAAATTATACCTAATATAAACGGAATGATCCACTACAAAGAGAATGAAATCCCTTTAGCAAATGGTGCCTTTTTAAGCTTCGAATATTCATCAAACAGAATAAAATTTGTAGAAAACAATGGGATTTCCGAAGAAAAATCATTAATAAATAAAACCGTAATTCCGCAATATTTTCATTTATTTAAATTAAATATTCCATTAACTTGGTTACGTGTTTTTTTCTCAATATTATCACTAACTATTGTCTTTTATTTTCTATATCAAATAAATAAAAATGTGAAACGAAAAAAACAATATATATCTGAAGCGACTAAAATTGATAAAAAATATTTAAAAAGATTGATTAATGTAAAGGAAGCTGTTAATACGACAGATAAATCTATTGTAAAAATAGAATCTATAAAAGCATTATTACAGATTGTTGATGAAAAGGATCTTCCCATCTTTAGATATCATGATGGGATAAAAAATAATACGACATATTTTTTGATCGATGACCAATATTTTTACAGTTACGACGCTAACAATTATGTAGGTTACAAGACGGATATAGAAACTCATTATTCCACCAAGGGGAAGGAACTCTCCTATGTACCAAAAACTTAACCTTTCTTTCAATGATAAACTCAACCTTAGTCATATTAAAGTTTTTAAAAATAATCATGGCACAGAGAGAATTCTGATCCTTTATCGTTATTTATCATTATTTTTTACATCTTCATTTTATTTAATCAGTGTTCCTAAATCACCATTACTGTTTAAATTAGGGGTTATTATTTCTTTATCTATCGCTGCCTGGCTAATCACTAAGCTACTCCTTATATATCGAAATCATGAACATTTCATAAAATCGATTGTGTTGATAGAATCCTTTGGGATTGTACTTATTTTGATTCCAACTCAAGGTGTTGAAAGTGCATTTATATGGTATGCATTAAATCCTGTCATGGTTGCAGCTTGTTATTTATCGGCTTTCTTTTGCTGGGTTACATTAATCATGTATATGTTTGCTTCAACTTTAATCACGTTTAACTTTTTTAATAGTTTAGGTCTTAAAATTAGCAATCTAATCATTGAGAACTCTTATTTATATTTAGTATTTATTCTGATCACCATTGCCGTGCAATTATTTTCAAACTTCACAAAAGAACTCCACGATCATGCATCCCAGCTAAAAAAACAGCGTCAAAAACTAATCGTTACGAATCAAAAATTAGAAAAAGCAAATCAAAAAACAAACGAAGCGATAGATCATATCATGTCACTATACCAAATTGTTGAAACCTTTACTTCACAAAAAAATTTAAACAATCTATTAAAAGTAGTTACGGATTATACAGTTAAATTAACAAAAACACCTTGTTCATTTATTATCACTTCACAATTCGACACAGAAAAGTTTTTATTTGATATAAGGGGGTATGATACAGAAATAGATCAAGATTCTAGAGATCAAATCATTCAAGAAATACAATTAAACTGGGAACAATATCAAAAGCACAAAAACATGGTTGAAATCACGCTGCAACATCGAAAATTCTCTATCATATCCATTCAATCAACAAAACATGAAGTTTTAATTGGGATTGAAAATCAAATCAACATTCACGATGATTCAAATTGTTTCCAGCGTGAATTGGTTTTCCTCTCTAAATTATGCAAAATGATTCTAGAGCGTATTCACCTTGAGGAAGTCGCTTATCAATTACTCATCTCTGGTGAACAAAATAGAATCGCTAATGAAATACATGATAACATCTCACAAAGATTATTTAGCATCGTATATGCTCTGCATGCTTTAAGTAACAATAAAGATAAAATGAGTTCTGAACAAATTAAAAAAAATTTTCAAATGATTATTCAATCTACTAATGAAGCGAACAAAGAATTGAGATCCACAATTTACAACCTAAGCTCCAAAAAAAGAGGCGAAAACTTATTTAAAACTAAAATAAGTAACTATTTAGATGAGTTAGCAAAGTTAAACCAAATCACTATCGATTATCGTTTTTTGGGAGACGAGCAAACCATTCCAATGTATATTAAAAATATGATATATCGAGTGATTTGTGAATCTACTGGAAATGCGGTCAGGCATGGTTTATGCAATAAATTGGGAGTATATATTCAAATCAATCAACGAATTTACATTGAAATTCAAGACAACGGTAAAGGTTTTAAACTAAATGAAAACCATCCCAATAAAAATACTGGTATTGGCATTTATAATATGAAGTCACTCGTTCATTCTTTAGGAGGGACAATTAATTTCCATAGTCATATCAATCAAGGAACACAAATTGAAATTACCATCCCTCAAATTCAAAAGTTAATCAATCAGGAGGTAATCTCTGAATGAAAGTTGTAATTATTGATGACCACCCACTAGTAAGAAATGGATTGTCCAACATTTTATCTTTAAATGAGTCCTTTGAATGTTTAGGTGAAGCTTCAAATATCATTCATTCTTTACAATTAATTCAACAAACCAACCCAGATGTTGCATTAGTTGATTTAAAACTAGGTGATGAAGATGGATTAAGTATTATAGAACAGGCACGTAATCTAGGTAGTGACTGTAAATTCATTATCTTAACCTCATCTGCAAACCAAGAAGATATTCATAGAGCTAAACAATCAAGTGTTGATGGATATGTACTAAAAGAGGCATTACCCGAAGAACTCTTTCATGCAATCCAAATTGTAAATCAGGGAAGAAAATATTATGATCCAAATATTTTTGAACTAATGTTATCAGATAACGATAGGGACAGAAGTTTTCATGAATTAACACCAAAAGAGTTAGAAGTATTAAAGGAGCTTGGTAAAGGTTATTCTAATCAAGAAATTGCAGTGAAATTATTTATTACGGAGTACACTGTAAAAAAACACGTGAGTCAAATCTTGTCTAAGTTGGAATTAACTGATCGTACAAATGCAGCATTATTTGCTAATTCAAAAGGTTTAGTAACGTATGCAGTTCATTAACTTCTACAGACAATTTCAAAGATTCTCATAATTTGAATTGAACAGGATGGGGGCAATTAGCCCCCAATCTCTCATAATATTTTAACTTTATACGCTTACCATTCAATATACATCGCTTTTAAGTATCCTCAAGTATTTAACAATACTCTCCTCAAAACGTATGGAATTTTCTATATTCTTCACTTATTTAGATTTCAATCTTTCAATTTATTCTCCTACTTATGTAAATAGATCGAGCTACATAGTTACTTTTTGTTTGTTGTTATTGTTCGCACGTAGAAAAAGCCTGTTGAAATAATTCAACAGGCTTGAAAAAGAATCTATTAAGGTCTAAAATACTTTTTGATAATTTCTTCACGCTGTAGTTCACTAGGTTGATATTGTTTTATCCAACTGACAATCACCAGGTGATCTTCGTACCAGTCTACATGCTTATCAAGTGCAGTAGCTACATGTCTAACAGGTAAGAAGGTCCGGTTTTCATATACAATAGGGGCAACGTCAATTTCGATTGCCTCACCGTTAATCCATATTGCTTTTTCTCCAAGAACAAGCCTGACAACTTTTCCGTTTTCCATAATAGTCACAGTATCCGTTTCACTGTTCCAATGGACAGAGGCACCTAAGCTCTCAGATAAAAATCGCATTGGCAGGAACATTCTATCGTTTAAAACAAATGGTCTAACTTTACTATTATATGGGTCAATTCGTTTTAATTTATCATCAACCACTCCATTTTGTATATCTTCATATAAGTAAAGTTTATGAATCACTTCGGGAGCAAGAGTTTGTGTAGTTAGATTATTTGGATTGCTCGATTTATTAGGTTTGTCTGGTTCATCCTCAGGTTCATCGGGATTGTCTGGATCTTCAATTGGAACACTAACAATGATGGTGAATTTCTCATTTAATGTATCTGATTGGAGTACCCTAGGTATAGCTATAGTTAGATCAACCCAAGTTCCTTCATTTGATGCAAGAGCATCGATTATAAACTCTTGATTATCATCATTAATGATCTGTAAATCGCTACTACCAATTTTTGTTTTTAAACCTAAATTGCTGTCTACCCAATCTTTGTTTGAAGCATTAAATTCAACCTTAACATCAAGTGGTTGTTCTGTCTTATTCGTGATTTTGAAGAGCATGTCCCAAGTATAATAACTACCAGGTTGAAATCCATATTGTCCTCCAAAACCTTTATCAAAGTTAAAGGTTAGTTTCTTATTTCCTTCAGGATATGCATTTGTTATATTCATTGCCGCATGATTACCAGGTGTAATTTCAACAAGTTCAACGTCTTCATTCATAATAGAAACGGTACCATCACCTGTATCTCCTAATGCCATAACTGCGGCAATACTGGAAATTATAATAACTAGTGCACCTATGAATAATACATTTTTTATAAAGCGATTCAATATTTTCGCCTCCAAATTTTTAAATTTTGCTTTAAGATGTAAACACTAGTTTTTGTTTAAAGCGATTCCACATAAATTTGAACCCACGTATCAGCTTTCTACGAAGGCGAGATTGGACTAGTGGATAAACCATAAATGGAAGACCGGGAATAAGTGACACAACAGATAATGCTAACCAATAGCTAATGTTTGCCAAAATTTGGATCATTTCTTTAGGTAAAAAAGGATAAAACAGACCTACATTTATTTTTGAATTATATTTTCCAGTTGTATTTGCTTGTATAATAGCGCTGGTTTTTACTTTTTCACCAGGTTTTAAATAAAATGATGTGTGACTAGGAATGATCTGCTTATCCTTCGTTGAAATAGAAGCCACAAAAGTAAAAAAACCACCGTTATTAAGATCAACTAGTTTTTGCTGGTGTTCTGTCCCTTTCATAAGTACGCCAACAGAACTCCCCATTAATATACCGTTGCTATCTTCAGAAACGTTATAATTGAGTTTTATTGGACTGCTAGCCAAGAGCATAGTGATCATCATCATCATTGAAATAAATAATCCTGCAAACATATACATCAAAGGCAGATCTAAGTCCTTTTCTTTCTTTTTCCTTTTTCTTCTCTTTTCTCCGAAAATCAAACTAAGTATTAAATAAACGACAATACCTACGGCAATTAACTGCATAGTTGAGCTTTGAACTTCGAATTGTTCAGCCCATACTGGAAGGAATCCAATATAGGGAATGACAATGGGGTGCTCAGATACATTAACAGTACGGCTCACAATCCATTCCCGCTCAATGGGACCTGTCCCTCCTTCAGCCTGATCAGTACGTTTATTATTATCCCCTTTTGTTATATACCCTGTTACAGCATCCCCTCCAACAATGCGATGGATAATCCATCCTTTTGTAGCGTATGTTCCATTTTCTGTTTTAAAAATAACAACATCTCCAACATGGATTTCATCCTCAGAAGCTAACTTATTAACGACAACCATATCTCCTCTTTCCATTAAAGGATACATACTATTAGATCGGATCACAGTTGAAAGAATAGGTTGTTGTAATAGAGTTGAGCCAATCGCTGAAATTAAAAAAAACAAAGTTAACATTCCAATTATGAAAGTAGCAATTCTAGTAAACCATTTCAATTTCTATCATCCTCCATTTATATAAGTATAGATAAGTATAAAAAATATAAACTCCCTCAAAAGAATGAAATGTGAGGTAGACAAAAGTAGAAGAAATTCTTATCCAATTGATACTTCTAAATTAGCCTATTGAGGGAGGTTATAAAATTCATGAGAGACTATACTGTGAATATGAGCAAGAGGCTCAACGAAATTTAAAATATATTTAATTCCTAGGAGGACAAAGAAATGAAAAAAGTTTTATTAGTAGTCGCTTCATTATTAGTAGTATCAAGTATTATGGCAGCAATGGCCTATACAAGTGCAAGCTTGCCAATTGAATCACAAGCTACAATCACGGCTACGGATCAAGCGTTATTAGCAGTAACAGGTAACAGCAAACATGCAGCAGTAGACTATGTTCAACAAGATGTAAATAATGGTCAAAATTCCTCAGATATTGAATCTCTATTATTTAACTTCGATAAAGGACACGATGATGGAGAATTTGGTATGCAACCTGGTTCTACATATGAGTGGGATAAACTATTTAAAGTTCAAAATAATGCTGACCATTCTATTACAGGAGTAATAAAGTTTGCACCTTCAGAAGATGGACCAACTCTTGATCTTCATCCTGGAACAGTAAAAGTTAGAGAAAACGGTACAGCTGATTGGGAAGAAATTGAAGATGGCCAATCATTAGAATTTACTCTTGACCCAGATGATAATGCAAAGTTTGATGTTATGTTTACATTCCCAGAAATTAATTTTGGAGATGAAATGGGCGATGAAGCAGGAGAGGGATTCGGTATAGACGATCTTCACAAATACTTTGATATCGTAGTTGAAGCTGTATCAGATGTAAGTGGAGAAGATTGGGCTGTTGATGCTAATGTCAACAATTAATAATAAGTAAGTTATACAACTGAAACATAAACTTGAGATTTAATTTTAACGCTAACGAAGCCAATAGATCCTAAATAGGTCTACTGGCTTCTTTTAAATTGGTATAATTTTCAATGAATGATGAATGTGTATTATTTTATCGATAATTGTTTAATAATGTAATTTTTGTACAAATTTATTATATAAACAAGTTTAATGTCTATTTATCTTTATTAAACTTTTCATAAACTCCAAAACTTCCTTATCTATTTTTCCAGCTCCTAAATCCCTTTCCTCAAAATTTTCGGTATGTATAAAAGTTTTAAAAGCACGATTTAACTGTTCATCGCTCACTTCTTTTGTAGATAGATAACCTAGTTGGGATAATATAGAAATTAATTGTTCTTTTATCTCCCCTTTTATTCCTAGAATATGGTTAGCTTTTGTTTTGGAAAAATATAATTGTTGTAACTTGTGTAAGCGGATTAATTCTTTTATAGGCTCTGGATGATCATCTACACGTAAATCAATATACCTGTCATTAAACCCTCCATAACCACCTTGTTCCTTCACAATTAACAATGCAGCCGACTGTTTTCCTCGACTATCCCCTCCAGCATTTTGTCCTGCATCTAATGCAGATAACAGTCGTTCAGAAAGTTCACCTTCACAGTTATTAAAAGTTCCAGCCATCGATTCAACCGTTTTTGCACTTACAAGGATATTTCCTTGTGCTGCAAAATTTGGACCAGCGATCCCTCCCGCCCAGTCATAACAATCACTTCCTGTAAAAGTAGCTGAATTCCCATTCGCATCTACAATTCCTACTTGCCTGGACTGTTTTTCATCATCCTCTTCTACCAATATATCCATCGTTTCTTGTGCACTTTTACCATTAGCCATCAACTCCAAACCTTTAGGTCCATAAGATGTATTTGCAAAGGATTGTGTTGCTACTGCCCCCACACCTGCTTTTGCCCATGGAACCACCGCTCCCACACCCAGAAACTTTGATTGCACAGCAATGCCTAGTTCCTTTGTTTTTGGATCAAAACCAACAATTGAAAATGTAGCTACGATCTGATCTTTGTTTATCAATTTAATTACCCCTTTTCTTGTTAGAATATAATCTTACACTATAGTGAATTGTGTATTGCACTTGATTGTTTTTTATACTTATATCATAACGATTATTGTATGAAAAATGTGAAAAATAATTAAAAAAACTCCCTACCAGCTCAATAAAGCCAGTGGGGATTATTATACGTTTTCAAAATATTTGCTTCCTATCACTTTCAAATTTCAAAATTTCTACAGCTTCACGAAAACGCTGTGAATGAATGACTTCTCTTTCTCTTAAAAATTTTAAGCTGTCTTGTAAATCCACATCATCTGTTAAATCTATTAACCATTGATAAGTGGCTCTTGCTTTTTCTTCAGCAGCGATATCTTCATATAAATCTGCAATGGGATCTCCTTTCGCTTGGATGTATGATGCTGTAAAAGGGTTACCTGAAGCATCTTTATAAAATAGTGCACTATCATGTGCTACATAATGAGAACCTAATCCCGCAGCCTCTAACTGCTGTGGCGTACAATCTTTTGTCAACTTATAAATCATGGTTGCAATCATCTCTAGGTGTGCAAACTCTTCAGTACCAATATCTGTCAATAATCCAATTACTTTTTCAGGAATGGAGTATCTCTGGTTCAAATAACGTAAAGCTGCAGCCAATTCACCATCAGCCCCGCCATAAGCCTCAAATAAGTATTTTGCCATTCTTGGATCACACTTACTTACACGTACTGGATATTGCAATTTTTTTTCATAAACCCACATAATATATCCTCCTAAATTTACCTATAATTCAAATATAAAATAAACATTTCTCTAAACTTGCCAAGGCCAAGGAGTTTTTGGCCATTCCCAAGGATATTTTGAAAAACTACGTCCAAATCCATAGAGTGGACCGTAGCATTTTTCGTATTCTTTATAAAGTATTTGTCTTTCTTGAGAATATTGGTTTAGCTGTGCAACAGCCTGCTGATCAAACGGATGTGTATCTAAATATATTGAGAGATCCAATAAAACAAAGTCAATCTCTTGTAAACGCCTCAAGCATTTATAATAATTATCATCCATTTTTAAGTTTTCATTTTCTTTCAACTACTCTCTCTCCCTTCATTCAGAGATTGATTATTTATCTTCTGATTCTCTCCATACTTATTTATATCACCACTTGGTATATCTGGATATGGACTATAAAAAATAGGCCACAAAGTACCACGATTTAAAGCCTCACTAGGATTGTATTGTGGCATATTCATCCTTTGAAACCCTACATATAATTCAGGGGGGGTTGAATAAGTTTTTACTCTGATAGGTGGACATGGATCAAATGGACTAATATATGGGTAATACCTTTTTGTTTGTGTATACAACTTTACTCCTCCTTCACATTTGTTTACCATACATCATATGATATTCGCCTATAAAAGGTATGGGCATTCCCCCAAAAAATATACAAAAATTAAGAAACTCGCCGATTGGAAAAAAAACGCCCCTGATTTTCATCAGAGACGTTTGCATTAAACTTTAACTATTCATTGTAATTATGGATTTTTATTTTTTAATCAAACTTAATATTAATTTTTATTAATCCCTCATCACGCATCGCTTGATATAAAATGACTACTAATGGACCGAGGAACAAACCTACAAGCCCCATCAATTGAAAACCAATATATAAACTGATTAAAGCAGATAATGCACCAATGCCAATAGATTTACCTAAAATTTTAGGTTCTACAATACGTCGGAATACTGTTATTACTAAGAATAAAACAACCAATCCAACCCCGACAAAAATATTACCAATGATAAAATTATAAACTGCCCATGGCATAATAAAGGAGCCTGTACCTAAGATCGGTAATAAATCGACAAATATAATTAATAACGCAATCACTAATGCATAGTCCACACCTAAAATTAATAATCCAGTTAAAGCAACGATGTAAGTTAAACTACTTAATATAACCTGTGCACGAATAAATCCAAAGATTGAATTTCGTAAATTCATTAATACATTATCCACATTGTTTCTCCACTTTTCATCAAAGATGGATAGAAATGAGGTTTTCATCATAGGTAAACTAAAGCTAAATAAATATACAGCTACCGAAAACACGATGTAATCAATGAATAAGTCAAAAAATAAATTTGGAAACTTACTAGCAATTGTTGAAATTTGTGTAATTACTTTTGGTACTGTGGTCGTCAAAACATCGATACCTTTATTAATCCAAGTCGTATATTGATCTTCAAAACCTGGAGGGATTAAAGTTATAATTTCCATTTCAAAATAATTTCTGAGATTATCGTAAAACTTTTCATCTGTAAAAAACTTAGATACTTTATTGATAAACTGCATAAATTCGGAATATACCTTCATTCCAAGTAAATAAGTTACACCTAATAGTGATAATGTAAATAAGGTGGATGTAGTAATAGCTGATGTTAAACGATTAAACCGAGCATACTTCATTAGCAGTTGATTCAATGGTTCAAGAAAAATCGCAATCAAAACTGCTAATAAAAACGGGAAACCAATCGTAAAAAGTGCATATAAAAATGCAAGACCTATTAGTATGACTAGTATTGTTCTGAATGACATAACTGCACCTTCTTTTATCCGTTTAAAATTGCTTTTCTATTTTTGAAATCAATATTTTTGTAATATGCATCTTTAATTAATAAATTTGGACCACAACAGTTCACTTCGGAGCAAAAACAATTTAGGGTTTGATTGATCGGATGCTCTATCCATTTTTCAAATACTTCCTCTAGTTTTTGATTCTGTATATTTCCAACAGCTGATAAATCAGAAAAATCTGTGACATGCATACTACCGTTAAATAAATCTATGTTTAAACGATTGCGTCCATCAGGATCATTGCGTACAGTAACATTACGTTCATTTTGTAACCTTGTTAAAAGTTTGCGATCATGGATATCATCACTGCAAAAATAAAATGGTAAAGTTCCAAACAACATCCAGATATTTTTATTTCTTCCTTCAAGTAATCTTCGTATAGTATCCCTGATTTGACTCAAGGATAACAAAGGCAAATTTTGTGCAAAAGAACTTGGATACATTGGATGAACCTCATGACGTTTACAGCCCATTTCATCTATAAGCTTATGTATTGTCACTATTTTTTCATGTGTTCGAGCATTAAGCATCGATTCTGCTGAAATAAATAATCCACCTTTACTTAACTCAAGTGAGTTATTGATCATTCGCTCATACAACTTTTCGGCTACAAATATACTAGTGGGACGATTAGCTCGAGCAAATCCGATTTCATAAAAACCTTCCACGTTTTCATAGTTAAAAGAAATGTGCATCACATCTAAGTATGGTGCAATCAACTCATACCTTGCATAATCTAATGTAAGATTAGAATTAATTTGGGTTTTAACCCCTCGTTCTCTTGCATATTTTAGTATAGGTAAAATGTATTCTTTTACAGTTTCAAGCTGATAAAAAGGTTCTCCCCCCGTAATACTAATTGTCTTTAGATGTTCTACTTCATCTAATTTTTCCAAAATCAAGGTTAATGGTACTTTCATCTCTTCCGTAAATGATAATGAATCTCCTACTGCACAATGCTCACAACGCATATTACAAAGATTGGAAATGGTTAATTCTATACTCGTAAGAACATGTTTCCCATGTTTTTTTAATGAATGAATTGGATCCCAAGGATCTTCCTTCATTTTTAATTTACTTTCAGTTTGATCTATTTTTGATGTAATTATCATTCTTTGAGCACCTAATTCACTAAAAATTTATGTATTATGTCTTTAATATCTTTTATAAAACTAAATCTAATTATATCACATAACTGTGATATACCCCATATCAATCTAATCCTACTCCAACCATATACAACCAGAACACACCTGCTAAGATGAACCTGTAATAAGCAAAAGAAGATAGTTTAACTTTCTCTAACAATTTTAAAAAGGAAACAACGGCTAACAATGCAACAATAAAAGAAACGATAAATCCAACTACAAAAAACGTGAGATCCTCTGTGCTTAATTGATTAAAATTTTTCATTAAATCATATGAACTAGCGGCTACCATCATAGGTACAGCAATTAAAAAAGAGAAATCTGCGGATGTTCTTAGATTAGCTCCTGATAATAAACCTCCTGCTATCGTTGCACCTGATCTAGAAAAACCAGGCCATAATGCTAAACATTGTGCTATTCCAATTTGAAAGGCTTGACGGTAGGTTAAATCATCCATCGTTTTTGTTTTTGCTATAGTATGTTTTCGTTCTGCAAATATCATGAACATACCACCGACAACTAAACCTATCAATACAGTTCTCGGCGTGAATAGATAGTCTTTAATAAATCCATGTAATAAGAAACCGAATAACATAGCAGGTATAATCGCTAAAAAAATATGCACCAATGTTAATGATTTCTGGGATTGTTTTTGATGATTTGGATCTTCCCATCCAACTAACCGTAGTAAACGCCTCCAATAAATAAGTGCTACAGCTAATATTGCTCCTAATTGAATTACAATTTCAAATGTTTCTGCTTTATCCCCTACAAATCCAAGTAAATGACCTGATAAAATAAGATGCCCTGTAGATGAAACAGGTAAAAACTCTGTTAAACCCTCTACGATTCCTTGTATAACTGCAATCCAAATATCTGTCATAATAAATTCCTCCATTGAAAGCGATAAGGTACACATAATTTATGAACCCTTGTACCACTAATGTATTCTAAAAAATAAAGCGTTATGCGATTGAAACACCCTATCACTTTATTGCAAGTTTTTTCAAAGAATTACGCAAAAACATAAAACAAAAAACCACTTTTTAAAATCAATCATTGATCAAAAAAGTGGTTTTTTTATCATTTATGATACGGTGAAGCTGTTTTATATTATTTCTTTGTTTTTATTTTTTTTCAACCCATCTCAAGTCTCTACTTCTTGTAATCTCTTCTGGATTTTGAATTTGTTGCATTAAGATATCTCTTAAAAATTCCGGTAAATAAAACTTAATGTCCCTTCCTGTTTTTAAAGAATAATATCCGATACCGAATGTAAACATATCTATTGTTCCTACTAAATACTCTTCTTCATCTACTAATCGATTTTCTCCTACCCATATATTGATCACTCTCTTATCAGAATATTCAACCTTCATCCCATCAAAGTTTAGGATACCTAACACTTCTCCTCTAAAACCAAAACCACGGATCGGTTTTTGTTGAAACTCAAGTAAAAGAGCCTGTTCACACGCTTCTCTTATTTGCTTCCCTTCTAACCACATTCGACAAGGGTTAATTGGAGATGGACAAATTTCGAGTAATATTTCCCGGGTAATTTCTCCATTTTTTAGACCCTTCAATATTTGACCCGAATTTACAATCCCAATTTGAGCACCTGTCCATGATCTTAGACCTTGAGCTAATAAGTTTCCTAATGAGGACTCTCTATCCCACTTAATTTCTAACTCTCTTTCTATTTCAGAGATTGGCTCACTTAATTTTTTTATTCCGATCTTTTTATATTTTTCAATCGTTTCTTGGATTTTTTTGTCATTTGGATAATTAGAAACATTAATAACTCTTGCAGTTCTTTTCTTTATATGACCACGTTCTAAATCATACTCTATCTCTACCATTCCAACATATTGACCTAATTTACCAGCGGCACAAATCATAGTATTACCTATAAAAATTGGTTCTTTAAGTAAGTGATGTGTATGTGCTCCAAGCACACAATCAATCCCTTGAATCTCATTTGCCATTTTTTCATCCGTAGGCAAACCTAGATGTGAAACGACAACGATAATATCTACTTTTGTTCGTAGCTCTTCTACTAAAGTTTGGATCACTTTTAAAGGTTCTTTAACATCCAATCCTAACAACTCATAAAAAAGAGAAAAATCAATCGTAACACCTATAAGCCCCACTTTCAATTTTCCTTTTGTTATGATTGAATATGGTTTTAACCAAGCTGGAATTTTTCCAGACTTCATATCGTATATGTTACTACCCAACACTTGAAAGTCAGCATGTCTTTCATACAAGTCAGACAAAACATTAGGTTCAAATGTTAAACCTTCATTATTACCTAATGTGACAACTTCATACCCCGTATGATTTAAAACCTCTATATTGGCTAAACCATAACTTCCTTCTGTTTCGATGCGCATACGATCCATGTGATCTCCACAGTCTATCTTTAATAATTGTTCTTTAGGGAGTTTATTTCCAAATTCTCGAAATACAGTTGCGATTTTGGGCATGTTTTCAAATAAACTATGAATATCATTCGTGTGTAGAATAGATAATTTCTGAACTTCAGTATTCATATAATCCCCCTTAAACCAATAATTTCTTGATAATCAACATACAATGAGCTTTTACCACAAACGCACCTAGGATTTGTTTTTCAGATATTGACTTTTTAGATCATTTACATCTAGTTTATTTTTAAAACCAAATGATGATTCATCTCCTAACTGTTTGTTTCGTATAAAAAACATTTTCACTATATTCTTCACATTAAGGCAATCACTACTACCGTCAGGAACATATAATCGTATAGGTTTTCCTTTTTTTAAAGGTTTTCCATCTTGTTCATATAATACAGCTGCTGAATCCAATTCAATCCAAGGAATAATAGCTAGAAACTCATCTGTGGCCTCAACTTTTAAGTGAGTTGGTTTTGTTGCTTCTTTTGTCCATGATTCATACCAAGTCACTAAATCAAAAGCTTTTCCATCTATCCCAGGTACTCTTTCATCTATTGAAAAATGTTTGGATGCCATTTTTTGCATTTGTTCTACAGACAGGGTAAGTACTTCTGTTTTATCTTCATAAATATGTATATTCATTTATTAAACTCCTATCAAAATAAAATCATACTTCAATACTTTATTGAATTATTATACCACAGTCTTACTTCCATCTAATGGTATTATTCTATATTCAAACTTTAAATTACTTTTGAAATATTACTGAAAATGTGATTAGATTTCAAATGTTAATGGATTTTTCTTTACATTTAAAATAAAATTGTACTATTGTAAAATAATATTAAATAAGCAACAAAAAGATGTGATCCTCCTGTCCAGTATCGGATGGAAAATCATATATACTTATTTTTAAGTCTGTCAAGAAGGAGATTTTTTATGAATCATTATCATATTACATACGATAGAATTAGCATAGAAGAAGTTACAAACAAAGTCATTCACCCAAACCATGGTGCTTCCATTTCATTTATTGGAACGACAAGAGAATTCACACATGGGCAAAAAACAGTGCTCTTGGAATATGAAGCATACATACCGATGGCACTTAAAACACTTGAGCAAATAGGCAATGAAATTAACGAAAAATGGAATAGCGTTCTAACTGCCATTACCCATCGTTTAGGTAAGGTAGAAGTAGGTGAAATCAGTGTAGTGATTGCTGTATCCTCTCCACATAGAGATAGTTGTTATGAAGCTAGTCGTTACGCTATAGAACGGTTAAAACAAATCGTACCCATCTGGAAAAAAGAAATTTGGGAAGATGGATCAGAGTGGAAAGGACATCAATTAGGTCCTTGGAATCCTACAAAACCACTAGAATCCTAAATAATATCAAGCATCCAAAGTTATCATTTCAGGCGTGTTTTATTTTTAAAAATCACGTCTATTTTGCGAGTTATTCTTTATGATGTTAACCTCGTTTATTTATTTAAGTAAAAAAGTCCCATTTAGTTTAAACATAATGGTATACTATGAGAGTAATTAAACTTAATCAGAAAGGTGAGATGTCGATTGAACAAGAATATGTTTTTATGTTTAATGCTTGTTTGTTTACTTTTTATCCCTCAAAAAGTAAGCGCTTTCTCTGATGATACTATCAGTGCAGAAGGAGTATCATATCAACAATTGTTAGAACATTGGTCACCAAGGGTTTATCATGATGTTAATCCTGATTATGATGTAAGAGCAGATTTTATTACTCGATTTGATTTAGACGGAGATTGGATTTCCACCAATCAATGGGAAACGGTAGATAATGAACCACTTGAAGCTTATGTATACACTTCTGTTTCTGAAACTGAAACACATTATTTCCTAGGGTATTATTTTTATCACCCTCGTGATGACGGTCCAGATTGGGGTGTTTTTGGAGATGAAGCCCATGAAAATGATTTAGAAGGAATCATGTTGGGTATTAAAAAGAACGGTGGTACTGGTGAATTTGTAGCCATGAACACAGTCAGACATAGTGATTTTTATCAATATGCTAATGGTTCGTTAAGTGATGGTTATGAAACGATAGATGGTTCAGTCTCCCTTTATAAGGGTAGTCATCCAGAAATATTCATCTCTTCAAATGGTCAATATGTTTTAAATACAACTCCTCATGGGCATGATATTCAAGCTTATACAGGTGAAGTAGGAGTAGGCAATGATGCTATCATTTATGAATATACTGG
Organism: Chengkuizengella sediminis; assembly: GCF_010078385.1. NCBI lineage: Bacteria > Bacillati > Bacillota > Bacilli > Caryophanales > Paenibacillaceae > Chengkuizengella > Chengkuizengella sediminis. The sequence goes on along the minus strand of NZ_SIJC01000006.1, from coordinate 296,729 downwards.
ACAAGCAGAAATACCATCCTTAGTTGCCCCTAAATACGAACATGTATATGGATATGATATGTTGTCTCTGGATGAGTTCTGGGAGCTGAAAACAAGTTATAATAATCCCTTTCGAGCTTTCGGTAGTTTTGGCTCTAGTGTAGGGGATGGAGGTGCAAATGCTCCTTGGAACTGGGCTGACACAGATCATAAAGATAATGGTACAGTTGGTACAGGGGTTTTTGTAAGTGACCCTGCGTACATGTTTGATGCTCATTTTAATCAATTAGGACATTATTCACATGAGTATATTAATAATTCTTACTGGACACATAAAATCACCCTAAATTGGGTTCAACCAATCAAAGCAGAGGATTATAACAATGAGAATGATTTATATGTTGATATGTGGGTAGATGGTAAAAAATATATCGGTGAAAGGGCTTGGAAGAAAAACAATGCCAAGTCTAACGGAACAAAATATTACCCTTCTTGGGGTTCAGATGATAATGCAGCAAGCTCCATTGATTTTAGCAGCGAATCAAATACAATATATATCGCTAGAGAGCCTGGTTCAGTTATCAGAATAAAGGTTGCTGACTCAGATGGAACCAGTACAGATGATAGTCTGGGTGAAATTCAAATCTCACCAAAATCAGGTGAAACCGTTGAATTGAAAAATGTTAAAACAAGCAACGGCGGGGCATATTTAGATGTTACGATTGAGACAAGATAGTTAATTTGACATATGACATATAGAGTTACGGAAGAAAGGATATTCTACTCTGAATATCCTTTTTCTTATTGAATTTAATAGTACGGATTTTAAAAATATACACTTTTAATTAAACTTAACCGGTCTCTTCAAATATCATGATATTCTTACCCCGTAATTTGAACTAATTTTCTCTCAAATGTTAAAGTGGGCGGACTTTTCTAGTCCCATCACCATAATGTAAAACAAAACCAAATTTATTAATTTATGTTATTAAACAGCTTGAAAATAACAATCCAGTATTTATGGTTGAATGATCTAATCATCAAATTAATGAGAGGAAGATGATTCGTGGCACGATATATCCGGGGAGTATCAATTTTGTTTTGTTCATTTTTATTGTTATTGAGTAATTCAACAATTGATAACAACCCTCTATTCATTCCAGAAAAATTAATCACTCCACCATGTAACAGTGATTCATCAATAATATCCACAGGTATGAAAGAAGAAGTGAATGATAATGATCATTGGGAATTAAAAACACCTATGTTAACGCCAAAGGATCAAGTTGGATTTGCCACAGTAAATGGAAGAACTTATGTAATAGGAGGATTTACAAGTGATAGATATCAAAGCACTTCCGAAGTAGAGGAATATAATCCAGAAACGGATACATGGACTAAAAAAGCCAATATGCCAACAGCTAGGGGGAATTTTGGAGTTGCTGTAGTTGATGGGGAAATTTATGCCATTGGGGGGAAAAGTGGAACATTTTTAAATACAGTTGAAGCATATGATCCAGTTACTGATTCTTGGAGTACTAAAGCCAGTATGCCAACAGCTAGGGATAGTCTAGGAGTAGTTGCAGTAGATGGAAAGATATATGCCATTGGAGGATATAATGGATCTACTTTAAATCATGTTGAAGAATATGACCCTCTTACTGATTCTTGGGAGATAAAAAGCTATATGCCTATAGCCAGAAGAACCCTTGGAATTGCTGCATTTGATGGGGAAATTTATACTTTTGGAGGAGCTACAAACACTTCACCTTCATCAAAAATAGTAGAAGTATATGACCCTCTTACCAATACATGGAATACTAAAGCCAGTATGTATAAGGCAAAGCATTCTATAAGTGCTTCAACCTTAGATGGTAATATCTATGTCACTGGTAATAAATGTGGAATTGAAAATACCCAAGAAAGATATGACCCTCTCACTGATTCTTGGAGCATATCCAGTGAAGCTCCTATAAATGTATCAGAATTCAATACTGTTGAATTAAATAATATCATTTATATGATTAAAGGTTCAACCCATCTTGCTTACCATCCAAATTCTAATCCTCAACTTACCTGGGAGGCAAAAAAACCCATGCCTACAAAAAGGATCTATCCAGCTGTTATTGCAGTGAATGAGAAAATCTATGCGATTGGGGGATATAACGGAAGCTCTTTAAATTCAGTGGAAGCATATAACCCTCTCACCAATACATGGAGTACAAAAGCAAGTATGCCTACCGCTAGAAGAGGCCATGGAGTTGCTGTAGTGGATAAGAAAATTTATGTGATTGGGGGATATAATGAAAGCTTTTTAAATACGGTTGAAGAATATGATCCAATTACCGATACTTGGACCGCAAAAGCCAATATGGCTACGGCTAGAAATGGGTTAAGTATATCTGTTGTGAATGGAAAAATTTATGCAATCGGAGGAACTATCAAAGAAGGCTATTCAAATCAGGTTGAAGAATATGATCCGCTCACCAATACTTGGACTACAAAGGCTAATATGCCTACGGATAGAACTCTTTTTGGGACCGCTGTAGTAGATGGAAAAATAGTTGCAATGGGTGGATATAATGGGAATGTTTTGAATACAGTTGAGGAATACGATCCACTCACTAATTCTTGGATTACGAAAACCAGTATGTCTACAGAGAGACATCATCTTAGGGCTGAATCATTAAATGGAAAAATACTTGCCATTGGGGGATTCGACAATAAAGGCTACATCTCAAAAATCATAGAAGAATATGATCCAATTACCAATACGTGGTTATTGAAAACGAGTATTCCTATAGATATCATCCAATTTGATTCTACTGTATTAAATGGAACCATCCATATGAGTAGAGGTTCAATCCATCTTACTTATCATCCTTAATCTCCAAAATGAAGTGGAAAAATCACCAATACTTTCGAAGAAGAAAAGCGAATAATCATCGGACAACAAAATTGAGAGGAGAAATCATCTATGAAAGGATTATCGCTGCTTTTTTTATGCTTTTTTCTATTGTTCGTCATTCATCAACCATTTCAGTATCCAAATTTAGAACCTACTGTTTCAGAAACGATTTTCATAAGTGAAAAAGCAGAAGAACCTTTATTTATTTCTGGTCAATTAACGCTCCCATCATCAAAAAATCATGAAGACATTCTATTCCAATATTTAGATTCAAAAAAGGACCTACTCAAATTTAAAGATTCATCCAAAGAATCATTTATCATAGTTGAACAATTCGTAGATTCATTAGGCTATTCGTTCTTTCGTTTACAGCAAGTGTATGACAATATCCCTGTTTTTGGTGCAAGAATTACTGCACATGTCGATAAAAACGGAGTATTAAATAATATTTCAGGAACAATAATCCCAGATTTAGAAAAAAAATTAAAATTAAAACAAAACAATATAAAAAAACAGCAAGAAGCTAAGAACATTGCAGAGAATCATTTGTGGGATAGTTTAAATAATAAGCCCATATATGAAAAAGAACCTAAAGCAGAATTGGTCATTTACTCAAAGGAAAATAAAGCCAATTATGTCTATATGATCCACTTCAACTTTTATTATCCTGAGCTAGGTAATTGGATTTATTTTGTTGATACTCTCACTGGGGATATTCTCTCGCAATTTAATCAAATCCATTCCGTTAAAGGGGAAAACACCGTTGGGATAGGGATAGGAGGACTTGGACATACAAGAACATTAAATACGGTGTTATCTTCAGACTCCAAATACTATTTACAAGATAACTCAAGAGGAAATGGGATTATCACTTACGATGGATTAACGACTAGAGATCCACTCTTTGTTCTATGGCAAGATCATGATAATATATATGATTCTAAATATGATGCTGCAGCAGTGGATGCGCATTTTTTTACAGGAGTAGTATACGACTACTATAAACAAGTTTTCGCTCGAGACAGTATAGATAACAAAGGTGCTCTCATGAGAGTTATTGTTCATGATGGATATAATGGTGCTCGGTCAACTGGAGGGAATGCAATTTTCTTTGGTGATTATAGTGAAAACGGTATACCCTTATCTTCTGGATTAGATATCGTTGCTCATGAATATACTCATGGATTAATAGGAATGACAGCTGGTTTATTTCCTACTAATCACGCAGGTGCTATCAATGAATCCATATCAGACATATTTGCAACATTAATTGAATTTCATGAAAACCAAAATCCAGATTGGTTCATTGGTGAAGACGTTTTCCCCCCTTATGGAATACGAAATATGAGAGATCCAATTATAGATCATTATTCCAAATATCATGAAGATACAGGAGTACATTACAATGCTGGAATTAGTAACAAGGCAGCCTATTTGATTAGTGAAGGAGGTTATTATTCTGACATTAATATTAACGGCATTGGGAAAGAAAAATTAGGTGAGATTTTCTACAGAACGTTAACTCAATATTTAAGTATGGGATCTACATTCCAACATTTACGAACATCAGTGATTCAATCAGCAAAAGATTTATATGGTGAGGATAGTGGAGAAGTGTCTACTGTGACAGCAGCCTTTGATGCTGTAGGTATTCCTTCGTTTACTTGGATATCTAAGACACCGATGCCTACAGAAAGAAATCAATTAGGTGTTACTGCATTGGAGGGAAAAATCTATGCTATGGGTGGATACCACAATGAGGAAGATCTTAATGCACATGAAGTGTATCATCCTGAAACCAATACTTGGGTATCCAGAGCAAATATGCCTACAGCTAGGAGCGATCTTGGAGTAGCAGCAGTGGACGGAAAAATTTATGCTATCGGAGGAAAAACAGGCAATCTATTTTTAAATACAGTTGAAGAATATGACCCTAGGACCAATACTTGGAGTACCAAAACGAACATGCCAACGGCTAGAAGTGGGTTTGGTATTGCAGTTGTGAATGGAAAAATTTATGTAATTGGGGGCACGAATGGAGATCCTTCACGCATAGTTGAAGAATATGATCCAAAGACGGATACATGGACTACAAAAGCCAACATGCCTGCAGCTAAAAGACACCTTCAAGCAGTTGAAATGAACGGGAAAATTTATATCATTGGAGGCGCACCGATTACTAACTCATTTAATTATATTTATAACGAATATAATCCACAGACAGACACATGGCAAATTTTTAACCCCAATTTTATACCTAAGTATCATCATAGCGCTATATCATTAGATAATAAATTATATTCGTTTGGTGGTGTTAACGATGAGGGTGACATTTCTACCGCAGAAGAATATAAATTAGTCAGTATGAATTTAGAATATAATATGCCTATCTCTATGAAAAAATTTGGTTTAGCAGAAATTGATGAAACATTTTATTTAATTGGAGGATCGAATCACTTTACAGCTAGGTTTGAATAATAACATGTAATCTGTATGTCATAGGAGTCGAAAAGGTGGTATCATCTTCACCTTTCGGCTCTTTCATTCTTATAATTTGCTAATGATTTTCCTAACATTAGTACAACTTTATAGCTCTTTAATCAGAAATAAAAATTCTTATATTCTATTATTTATTTTTAATAGGAATGATATAATAGTAATGTAAAATAATTTTATCGAAGGGTGCGATGATATTTGAAAAGAAACATCTTTATATTTATGTTGATCTGTCTGCTTCTTGTTCCACAAAAAGTAAGCGCTTTCCCCAATGATATAACAAGTGCCGAAGGAATATCTTATCAACAGTTGTTAGAACATTGGTCACCAAGAGTATACCATGATGTTAATCCCAATTATGATGTAAAAGCAGATTTTATTACTCGATTTGATTTAGATGGAGATTGGATTTCCACCAACCAATGGGAAACGGTAGATAATGAACCACTTGAAGCCTATGTGTACACTTCAGTTTCTGAAACAGAAACACATTATTTTCTTGGATATTCTTTTTACCATCCACGTGATGACGGTCCAGATTGGGGTATCTTTGGAAACGAAGCTCATGAAAATGATTTAGAAGGAATCATGCTGGGTATCAAAAAAAATGGTGAATACGGTGAGTTTTTAGGGATGAACACAGTTAGACACAGTGATTTTTATCAATATACAAATAGTTCGATAACAGAGGGTTTTGAAACTATTGATGGTACAGTTCAACTTTATGAAGGAAGTCACCCTGAGATTTTCATTTCTTCAAATGGACAATATACCTTAAATACAAATCCACATGGACATGATATTCAAGCTTATACAGGTGATGTAAATGTAGGCAATGATGCTATTATTTATGAATATACTGGACAAGCCGAAATCCCTACAGAGGTGTCCCCTGCTTATGAACATGTGTATGGATATGATTTTTTATCTTTAGATGAATTATGGGAACATAAAACAAGTTTTAATGATACTCCTTTTCAAACTTTCGGTTCTTTCGGCTCAAGTGTAGGAGATGGGAACGCTAATACACCTTGGCAATGGGGAGATCAAGACCATAAAGAGAATGGTTCTGTGGGATATGGTGTTTTTGCAAGTGATCCTGCTTATCTATTTGATGCTTATTTTAATAATTTAGGAAATGATTTCTCCTATGAATATATTTATAATTCTTACTGGACACATAAAATTACACTTAATTGGGTTCAACCTGTAAAAGCAAATGATAGTAATAATGAAAATGATCTATATGTTGATATATGGATAGATGGTAAAAAATATATAGGAGAAAGAGTATGGAAGAAAAATAATGCCAAAGCTGACGGGACAATATATTATCCAACTTGGGGTTCCGATGACAATGCCGCAAACATAGATTTCAGTAATGAATCCAATTCGATTTATATCGCCAGAGAACCTGGTTCGGTTGTAAGGTTAGAGGTTTTTGACTCAGATGGAAGCAATGCAGATGATAGTTTAGGTTACATTGAAATCTCACCTCAAGCTGGTGAAACTGTTGTATTAACAAATACCAAAACAAGTAGCGGCGGTGCGTATTTGGATGCAATGATTGAGACGAAATAGTTTATATAGATGTACAGGAAAAAGGATATTTAACTTTGAATATCCTTTTTTACTTATATGTTAATTCCATAAAAAAATACGTACCCAGGAGATAATGGCACTAATCGTGACAGTCTCAGAGGATACGTATTTTTTATTTATAATAAAAGGTTAACCAATACTACCTTCCATCTCAAATTTAATCAATCGATTCATTTCAACTGCATATTCCATTGGAAGTTCCTTTGTAAATGGTTCGATGAATCCCATTACGATCATTTGTGTTGCTTCAGATTCAGTTAATCCTCTACTCATTAAGTAGAACAATTGATCCTCAGAAACTTTAGATACAGTTGCTTCATGTTCTAAAGTAATATTATCATTTTTGACTTCATTATAAGGAATTGTATCTGATGTAGACTCATTATCCAATATGAGGGTATCACATTGTATATTAGCCTTGGAGCCTTCTGAATTTCTTCCAAATGAAGTTAATCCACGATAAGTTACTTTACCACCATGTTTACTGATGGATTTAGAAACAATCGTTGAAGTTGTGTTTGGTGCAAGGTGAGTCATTTTTGCACCTGCATCCTGATGCTGTCCTTTTCCTGCAACGGCAATGGATAATACATTCCCTTTTGCACCTTCACCTTTTAATACAACCGCTGGGTATTTCATCGTTAATTTAGAACCGATGTTTCCATCTACCCATTCCATCGTTGCATTTTCTTCGGCAACCGCACGTTTTGTAACTAGGTTAAAAATGTTTGGCGCCCAGTTTTGAATTGTAGTATAACGTACACGAGAATCTTTTTTACAGATGATCTCAACTACTGCACTATGAAGTGAGTTTGTGCTATACACAGGAGCTGTACAACCCTCCACGTAATGAACGAAACTACCCTCATCGGCAATAATTAAAGTACGCTCAAATTGTCCCATGTTTTCTGAGTTAATACGGAAGTAAGCCTGTAAAGGTACTTCACATTTCACTCCTTTTGGAACATAAATGAAACTTCCTCCAGACCAAACTGCACTATTCAAAGCAGCAAATTTGTTATCCGCAGGTGGTATCACTGTTGCAAAGTGTTCTTTTAAAATTTCTGGATGTTCACGTAATGCTGTATCGGTATCCATAAAAATGACACCCTGATCTTCCAATTCTTTTTGCATGCTGTGATAAACTACTTCAGATTCATACTGTGCTGAAACCCCTGCTAAGAATTTTTGCTCTGCTTCTGGAATACCTAATTTATCAAATGTTTCTTTAATTTCAGATGGAACTTCTTCCCAAGTTTTCCCTTGTTTCTCAGATGGTTTTACATAATATTGGATGTCATCAAAATTCAAATCATCCATATCTCCGCCCCAGTCAGGCATAGGCATTTTTTGAAACTGAGCTAATGACTTTAAGCGAAAATCTAACATCCACTGAGGTTCATTTTTTTGGCGAGAAATTTCTGTAACAATTTCTGCTGTTAATCCTTTACCTGTTTGGAATATAGCTTTATGTTCATCTCTAAATCCATATTGATATTCTTCCATTTCCGGCATTTTTTTAGCCATAACATTTACCTCCTTAAAAATTTTTAAACTTAAATTCTAAACCTAACTTACATCTAGTATTTTTTTATATAATCCGGGCCCCGAAAAAGTAATAGGAATAAGCTTCTAATCTCTCCTTCACTTTTTGGGTATAATCTTATTTATTTCCTTCTTCAATGCCTTTTCTCATCGCATTCCAAGCAAGTGTAGCACACTTAATACGTGCAGGGAATTTATTCACCCCTGATAAAGCTTCAATGTCTTCATATTCAAATTCAGGTGTTTCACCTTTCATTAAATCAGAAAAATCATCTGCCATTTTTAAAGCTTCGTCTAACTTTTTCCCTTTAATCGCGGCTGTCATCATGGAAGCAGAGGCAAGGCTAATGGAGCAACCTTCTCCAGAAAATTTAGCGTCATTAACAATTCCATCTGCAATTTCCATTTGTAAAGATATACGATCTCCACAAGTTGGATTGTTTAAATGAACGGTTACCGCACCTTCTTCTAGTTCACCACGATTTCTCGGTGTCTTATAATGGTCCATGATCACTCTTCTATATAAATCATCCAATTTCATGACCAAAATACTCCTTTGTTTTTACTAAAGCATCAATCAGTCGATCCGCATCTTCTTCCGTATTATACAGATAAAAACTTGCTCTAGCTGTTGCAGAAACATTTAACCATCTCATGAGTGGCTGACAGCAATGATGTCCAGCTCTTACCGCAACTCCTTCAGAATCCAACACAGTTGCAACATCATGTGGATGAACATCTCCCAAGTTAAAAGTAATTAAACCTGCTCGATTCTCCAACGGTCCATAGATTCGAATATCTTCGATTTCCTTCATTTTTTCCAAAGCATATGCTGCAATTTTCTTTTCATGTGCTTCAATTTCATCTAAACCAATGTCTTGTAAGAAATCAATCGCAGCACCTAATCCTACTGCACCAGCTATGATTGGAGTACCCCCTTCAAATTTCCAAGGTAGTTCCTTCCAAGTTGATTCATACAAATCAACAAAATCAATCATTTCTCCACCAAATTCAATGGGGTCCATATTTTCCAATAATTCTTTTTTCCCATAGAGTGCCCCAATTCCGGTTGGTCCACACATCTTGTGAGCAGATAAAGCATAAAAGTCACAATCCAAGTCTTGGACATCTACTTTTTTATGTGGGGTGCTTTGGGCTCCATCAATGGCTATGACTGCACCTTTTCGATGAGCAATTTCTGCAATTTCTTTAATCGGATTTACCACACCTAGTACATTGGATACATAAGTCATAGCTACAACTTTTGTATTCTCAGTTATGACTTCCTCTGCATCCTCTAAACGAATGGAACCATCCAATTGCAGGGGAATATATTTTAAAGTAGCCCCGGTTACTTTCGCTGCTTGCTGCCAGGGAATTAAATTACTGTGATGTTCCATTGGCGTAATTACAATTTCATCCCCAGGTTTACAAACCTGTCTAGCATAACTTCCAGCCACAAGATTAATGGCTGTTGTTGTTCCTCTTGTGAAAATAATTTCTTGTGTAAACTTTGCATGAATGAATCGGGCAAGTTTTTCCCTCGCCCCTTCATAAGCATCTGTAGCTCTTGTACCCAGTGTATGAACACCACGATGTACATTAGAATTATCGAATTCATAATACTTCTTTAAAGTTTCTATCACAGAAATTGGTTTTTGAGAAGTTGCCGCACTATCCAAGTAGACTAATGGATGACCATTAACTTCCTGATTTAATATCGGAAACAATTTTTTGATCTCTAATGCGTTCATCGCTCAAGTTTTCCTTCGATTAATGTTTGCAATTGATCTGCAACTTGCTTAATTGGAATTTGTGAAACAACAGGTGCTAAGAATCCATAAATGATTAATCTTTCTGCTGTTTCTTTTGAAATTCCACGAGACATCAAATAATAAATCTGATTTTTATCTACTTGACCCACACTCGCTGCATGACCTGCAGTGACTTCATCCTCATCAATTAACAACATCGGATTTGCGTCCCCACGTGCTGTTGGGCTTAACATGAGCACTTTTTCTGTCTGCTCTCCGTTTGCATTTTTAGCACCATGTTCAATTTTAGTTACTCCATTAATAATCGCTGTTGCATTATCATGCATAACCGCTCTTGTAATCATGTCACTGTCTGAGTTTTTCCCAAAATGAGTAGCGTTTTTAGTGATGTTTAGTTTTTGATCATTGGTACCAATACATACAATTTTAGCATCGGACGTAGAGCCGTTCCCTTTTAAAATGGAACTTGTATCAGACATACAATTTCCATCATTCATTTCTCCAATAATCCACTCAATACTACCGTCATTTTCTACAACTGCTCTACGATAGCTTAGGTCTGTGATTTTATCATTTAAATTATGAAGTGTTGAAAACTGAACTTTTGCTCCTGGTTTTACATATACCTCAACAACACTATTATGAACTAATTCGTTAGCAACTCCTTCAGAAGTTACATGATCCACATACGAAACCGAACTATTACTTTCAGCAACAATTAATACATGTGGTGAGAAGATAGATGAATCATCTTCATTTAAAAATAATACTTGTAAAGGAATCTCAACCTGTACATTTTTAGGGACATATAAAAATACCCCGCCAGACCATAGTGAAGCATGAATTGCTGTTAATTGATTTTCATCCTTCTTCACAGCTTGCATAAAATATTGCTGTACTAATTCTGGATGTTCTTTAGCGGCTGTTTCTAAGTCTGTAAAAATAACCCCTTGGTTAGCAAGCTCATCAGATAAGGTTTGAAATACAACATTTGAATTGCGTTGTACTAACAAATTGTCTTTTTGATCTTGTAAAGAAGTTTGAAATTTTTCAGGTAAATCAGCTAAAGATTTGATTGATTCTGTTGATTTATATTTTCCGTAAGAATCAATGTTCCAACGGTTTAAATTTGTTTTTTCTAATTTTGGGTAGTCCAATTGGCCAGCTAATGTTAAAGCTTCTAAACGAAGACTGGATAACCACTCAGGTTCATTTTTGCTTTGTGATAAAGCTCGAACTTCATTTTGGTCAATTGGAAGAATGATTTGAGTTGTCATACAAAATTCCTCCTACTTATTTGAACTCAGGTGCCGTTGTATTCATTGGCATTTTAAATTCTTCTTCTTCTTGACCTACAGTTTCGTCTTCAATGCCTAATTCTTCTTTAATCCAGTCATACCCTTCACTTTCTAAACGTTCTGCTAGTTCTGGACCACCTGATTTAACGATTCGACCTTGCATCATTACATGTACAAAATCTGGTGTAATGTAGTCAAGCAATCGTTGATAGTGAGTGATAATCAAAAAACCTCTTTCCTCACTACGCATGTTGTTTACGCCTTCAGCAACAATTTTCAGAGCATCGATATCTAGACCAGAATCAACCTCATCTAAAATCACAATACTAGGATCTAACATTGCCATTTGTAAAATTTCATTTCTCTTTTTCTCTCCACCAGAGAAACCTTCATTTAAATAACGGTGCATAAATTCAGGGTTCATTTCAAGTTCACCCATTTTACCTTCCATTTTACGAATGAACTTGATCAGTGAAATCTCATCGCCTTCTTCACGTTTTGCGTTCATTGCACTACGTAAGAAATCCGCATTTGTTACTCCTGTGATTTCACTTGGATATTGCATCGCTAAAAATACACCCGCACGTGCTCTTTCGTCTACTTCCATTTCAAGTAAATCTTCATCGTTTAGTGTTGCTGTTCCTTCTGTTACTTCATACTTTGGGTGCCCCATGATTGCGGAAGCCAATGTACTTTTACCAGTACCGTTTGGTCCCATAATAGCATGGACTTCGCCACCGTTAATCTCAAGATTGATACCTTTTAAAATCTCTTTGTTTTCGATAGTCGCTTTTAATCCATCGATGACAAACTTTGGTGAATTACTCATTGCTTATGTTCCCTCCAACATCCTTTATTTTAAAATGATAACTATATTATAATAGTTCTCAAATGATTCTCAATGATTCTCAATGTTTAATTTTATTATAACTTAACCCCTCTTTGCAATAAAGTCTTTTTTTATATTTTTTATACATTTTTGTTTAGAAAGTGCTTGTACGTTTTTATTTTAGTGTAGTAATAATAAATTTGATGCTATATAATAAGAAAATAATCCCATTTAGTAAGGAGTAAAAGATTTTGGATAAATTATCTACTAAAGAAAAAATAATCAATGCAAGTCTTGAATTATTTTCAGAGAAGGGATATAAAGCAACATCTATAAAAGAAATTGCTGAAAAAGTAGGGGTGAAAGAACTCACCGTTTATCGGCAATTTGGTAAGAAAATAAAAATTCTTGAACATATTAATAATATGATTACTACCCCTCTTCCACTAATCGTAAATTATTTAGAGAATGAAGCTGTGTATGACTTAGAAGAAGATTTATCTAGAATTTTGACGATAGTTGAAAGAGAGCTTAACAAAAATAAGCAAATTATTAAATTCATTCTTCGAGAAAAATTTAACCTTCCGGATAAATATATGAATGGAAAAATTTTAGTGAAATATTTTGATATCATGAAACAAAAAGGTAAGATTAAATCTTTTGAATCTGATTCAATCAGTTTACTATTTTTTTCGAGTATTTTAACATCTTTTATTTTAAAAGAACGATTTAAAGATGAACAAATTGCATCTTTAATTACGAGTGATACATATAAAAAAACGATAGTAAGACTTTTTACAGAAGCATTAATAATCAAATAAAAAAATTATTTAATAAAAAAAGAACTACAAGTTGAACTTTTAACTTGTAGTTCTTTTTGAAACTAAATGAATACATACAATGAAGTGATTCAACAGGATCGCTCATGTCGCCTGTTAATAATGTAATTCCGATAAAAACGATTTTCATTAATGATCAGCAATAGTTTGGACGGTTTTGTTCACTAACATATCTTTCATGTCCTCTTGAACATTACCTGTGAGTTTCAAATTAAATTTATCTTGCAGCACATTTAATACTCCTTCTGAAATAAATTCAGGTGGTTTTGGTCCTATTCTAACATCTTGAATCCCTAAACTAAATAAACCTAATAATATGGCAACTGCTTTTTGCTCGAACCAAGATAGGACGATGCTTACTGGTAGATCATTTACATCACATTCAAAGGCATCTGCTAGAGCCAAGGCTATTTTCACAGTAGAAACTGAATTATTACATTGCCCTAGATCTAAATATCTCGGTATGTCTGTACCAGGGACTGTTCCATAATCTACATCATTAAATCTAAATTTCCCACAAGATGTTGTTAAAATAACCGTATCATTAGGTAAAGACAAAGCTAACTCGCGATAATATTCTCCGCCTGTACCTGGTGCATCACAACCTGCAATCACAAAGAAACGTCTGATTTTACCATCCTTTACAGCTTGAATCACTTCTGGAGCTAGACCTATTACGGTTTCATGGTGAAAACCAGTAGAGAGTGTTTCATTTGAGTTAATGTTTGCTTCAGGTAACTCCATCGCCCTTTCTATCAGTGGTTCAAAATCATTTTCTTCTATTTTACGAACACCCTCTAAACCTGCTACATCATAAGAAAAGAATCGGTCAGCATAAGTACCTTTAATTGGCATGACGCAATTCGTAGTAGCTAAAATGGCCCCTGGGAATTTCTCAAACAAACGTCTTTGATCAAACCAAGCCTTTCCGATGTTTCCTTTTAAGTGAGAATATTTTTTTAATTGAGGATATCCATGAGCAGGCAGCATTTCTGAATGAGTATAAATATTTATACCTCTACCCTCTGTTTGTTTTAACAATTCTTCTAATGCCAACAAGTTGTGTCCCGTAACTACAATACATTTACCTTCAATTTTATTTTGAGTAACCTTCGCAGGTTCTGGTATTCCAAGTCGATCTGTATGGGCTTTGTCTAACAATTCCATGACTTTAATGGCAGCTTTACCAACTTTCATAGCCATATCAATATGTTCTTGTGTATTAAAATTGGAATTGGTTAATGTCATATATAATGCTTCATGTGTAGTTTCATCTACAAAAGAATCTATATATCCCAGTTGATTAGCATGTGTTCTATAAGCTGCAATTCCTTTTAAAGCAAATATGATGGTATCTTGTAAACTTGCTATTGTTTCATTTTTACCACATACACCAATCACGTTACAACCACCTGATGGTGTTTGCTCGCATTGATAACAAAACATATTACATCTCTCCCTATCCATTAGTCTGTATTCAACTTACTTTATAATAAGATCCATGTATGTGACATATATCACAATCATAAAATAAAAAATGGAAATATTGTGAATTTTTATCAAATCAAATAAAGAACCTTCAATACCACTAGATAGTGATTTTAAAGGTTCTTTGGAGACCTGCGTCTTGATATCTCTTCACCTTACATCATTTTACGAATAGCCTCACGACCTGATGTACCTGCATAAATTCCAAGCTTTTCTGCCCCATAAGTGACCGATTCCATAGGAGCATCTAATAGTTCTTCTAAAGTACGGACACCTGTCGCTCTACCTGCTATAATATTTCTGTCCTTAAGCTTTTCATTTAATAATGCGACATCCAATGCACCGCACATAATATAACCTTTATTTGTAGTAACAACTAACAATGTAGTTTTAGGCAGCTTGACTTCTATGCCTGTTGCAACCAGATCATCAATTATAATGGGTTCAACTCGAAACATTGGCATGCAACTCCTTACACTTTCTTGATGCTAATATATGATTAGATTCATAAGACAGTGCGAGGATAAACACCTATTATGCACCCCATAACAAAACATCCGATCATTTTACAGGGCAAAAAAAAGAACCCAAATCGTGCAGGGATCTTTGGATAACTAACTACCAAAGTCATTTTTCAACAACTTTACATGTAATTGTTGTGCTGTAACAGGTGGACTGAAAAAGTAACCCTGTACAATTTTACAACGTTTATTATTTAAATAAGATAGCTGTTCTGCAGATTCAACGCCCTCTGCAATCACTTCAAGGTTTAAATGATGTGCCATAGAAATAATAGTGGAAACAATAGCAGCATCGTTTGTATCTTTTTTAATATCTCTAACAAATGATCGATCTATTTTCAATTTATGTATTGGAAAGTTCTTAAGGTAATTAAGAGAGCTATACCCTGTACCAAAATCATCTATACTGATTTGTACCCCTAATTTCTTTAACTTTTGCAAAGTAGTAATAGCTCTATCAACATCTACTGTCATACTCTCTGTAATTTCAATATCTAAAAATTGAGGGTCTAATCCCGTTTCTTCTAACACTTGAGTGACCATTTCTACAATATTTGGCTGAAGAAAATGTCTGGTTGAGAGATTAACAGAGATCGGAATTTTGGGAAGCCCTTCATTTTGCCAAGCTTTATTTTGTTCACACGCTGTTTTAATCACCCAATTTTCAATATCTATGATCATTCCACTCTCTTCAGCAATCGGAATAAACTGATTAGGGGATACAAGACCTTTTATTGGATCATTCCAGCGTATGAGTGCTTCAACTCCGACGACTTCATTTGTATCAGTATTTATTTGTGGTTGATAATACAAAACAAATTCTTCTTTTTCAATCGCACGCCTAATATCATTTTCCAAATTAAATCTTTCCAAAGAAGTATTATTCATTGAAGTAGTATAGATTTGTACATTACTTTTTCCTTTTTCCTTCACATTATATAATGCAATATCCGCTTGTTTAATCAATAAATCAGCATTCGCATTGTGGTCATATACTGAGATGCCAGCACATGCAGAAATATGAATTTTATGATTTTGAATCGTATATACTTCTTCCATAACTTGAATTAAATGAAATGCTTTTGATTCAAGTTCTTCTGATTTATTTAAACCAATCAAATAAATCGAAAATTTATCGCCTTCAATTCGTGCAACAAAATCATTTTCTGTAATACATCGGCTTAGTCTTTCAGCAATTTGCATTAATAAAATGTTACCGAAATCATGACCTAAAGAATCATTGACTAGTTTAAATCTATCAATATCTATTGTCACTACAGCTAAATTTGTTTTCTTCGCTTTAATATGCTGAATGACTTCATCTAAATGTTTTTGAAAGAGTCTTCGATTTGGGAGTCCAGTTAAATCATCATAGTAAATGAGCTGTTTAATATTGTCTTCCGTTTTTTTTCGTTCCGACTTGATAACTAGATCTAATATGTGTTTAGTATTTTTGGTATCCCTAATATAAAAAGATACTAGAATGAATATTGTAACAATTGAAAATGAAAACAATAACCAAAACCCACCGCCCATGATTGTCCATACATTGGCGAGAATAATGTATATCAGAATAGTAAGAAATCTCTGTGTTTTTATGCCTGCTTCTAATTCTTTTTTCATTATTACACCGACTCCTCTACTATTTATATTTTAATTTATAAATATATTAATGAGAAAAGCGAGTTTTCTTTATTATTCAAAAAAATTATCAATGTTTTAATTTTTCATTTTCTTTGTCAATCTGTGTAGCTTACTAAAATACTATTCTCCACAAATCTACATATTCCTGCTATATCCCTTACATAATTTCCCTTGAAAACGACATCATAGTTGCAATCATATCGAATCAACACGGATTTTTCAGTTATTTAATATTGATTTTTTTATCAATAGATGTTAATTATTATACATGTAATAAATATTTTTAAAGAGGTGAACTATGAATTCTGAACATGATCAACATGAGAATATATCTTTTGACAATCAAGAAACAAAGATAAAACATTCGGGTCTTGGAATTGCTTCTTTTATTATTGGAACCATAAGTATTGTATTGGCAATTGTCATGTTTATTTTATTATCCATGTCAGTGAGTAATATAATCATTTCAGCTGAACCCACAGAAGAGGAAATACTAGAATTAGTTTCTAGTCAACCCTTATTCATTACTTCAATATTAGTTTTACTGATCGTTTTATTCATTCAAATCATTGGAGCTATAATTGGAGTTATCTCTCTATTTATCAAAAATAGAAAAAAACTATTCCCTATCCTTGGCACCATATTGAATTTACTTCCTATTTTAGCTATTGTTGTACTTCTCTTACTTTCTCTAATCATAGGTACTTATACTACTAGTACTATTTCTTCATATGGAGTGGCATAGCTTTACCTTTTTTAATATAGTTAATACTTCCCAAGTGATGTTGTACTAAACTCTTTCCCATTATGGAAAGAGTTTTTTGGGATTTTCAAATTCATAAGGTGTAACTTTGAGACCACTCAGCCAAAAGACCATCTTTCCATGTTTTTTTATATTCTTGTTCACATAACACCATGTATGTTGAATATATTGATATAAACAGGAAGGAGGGGTCGAGACGTTGAGTTCATCGTTTATCGTTTCCAGAGAAGATTGGTCATTACACCGTAAAGGGTATCAAGATCAAACCAGACACCAGGAAAAAGTAAAAGAAGCTATAAAACAAAACCTGCCTGATCTCATTACAGATGAAAGCATCATTTTATCTAATGGAAAAAAAATCATTAAAGTGCCTATCAAAAGTTTAGATGAGTATAAATTTCGTTTTAATTACAATAAAAATAAACATGTTGGTCAAGGGGATGGAGAAAGTAAAGTAGGAGATGTCTTAGGTCAGGAACCATCTCCATCCGGTGCTGGTAAAGGAGAGGGCGCTGGCAATCAGCCAGGGGAGGATTATTTCGAGGTTGAGATTGATATGGAAGAACTTGAAACGATGCTCTTTAGTCAACTTGAACTACCTTATTTGAAACAAAAAGAAAAAGACTTATTAAAAGTCACAGATATTGAATTTAATGATATACGTAAAAAAGGCATTATGTCGAATATAGATAAAAAAAGAACCATTTTACAAAATTTAAAACGAAATGCGTCTACAGGTCATCCGGGTATTCACGGTATTTCTCCTGATGATCTACGTTTTAAAACATGGGATGAAATCACAAAACCACAGTCCAATGCTTTAATCATGGCGATCATGGATACATCTGGATCAATGGGGAGTTTTGAAAAATATATTGCACGCAGCTTTTTCTTCTGGATGACTCGCTTTTTAAGGAAAAAATATGAAAATGTTGAAATTATCTTTATAGCACATCACACAGAAGCTAAGGAAGTTACAGAAGAGGAATTTTTTACAAAAGGTGAAAGTGGAGGTACGATCTGTTCTTCAGCTTATAAAAAAGCACTAGAAATCATTGAGTCTAGGTATTCACCTCAAAATTACAATATATACCCTATTCATTTTTCCGATGGAGACAATTTAACTTCAGATAATGAAAGATGTACAAAATTAATAAGCCAATTGCTAGAAAAAAGCAACATGTTTGGTTATGGTGAAGTAAATCAATACAATCGAAGCAGCACATTGATGTCAGCATATCGGAATATAAAACATCCTACTTTCCGCCATTGTATTATTCGTGAAAAAGGAGAAGTTTTTAAAGCACTAAAAAACTTTTTTTCTAAACCTGAAGTGGGGTGAAAAAAATTGAATGTTGAAGAAATGAAACAACTTGAAAATGCAATTGAGGAAATAGTTGAAATAGCCAAAGAGTTTCAGCTTGATTTTTACCCAATGCGATATGAAATTTGCCCTGCTGACATTATTTACACCTTCGGGGCTTATGGGATGCCAACTCGATTCTCGCATTGGAGTTTTGGAAAAACCTTCCATAAAATGAAGATGCAATATGATTTAGGGTTAAGTAAAATCTATGAGCTTGTCATTAATTCTGACCCTTGTTACGCTTTTTTGTTAGATGGCAATTCTTTAATTCAAAATAAATTAATAGTTGCACATGTCCTTGCACATTGTGACTTTTTCAAAAATAACGCACACTTTTCAAATACCAATCGAGATATGATCAATAGCATGTCTTCTACAGCAGAAAGAATACATCAATATGAATACGAACATGGTACTAAAAATGTAGAAAAATTTATTGATGCTGTTCTTGCCATACAGGAACATGTTGACCCTAGTCTTTATAGAAAATATAATCTGGATCAAAGTAAGAAAGAAAATCAAAAAGAGAAAAATATAGAAGGAAAAACGGGGTTTGAAGATTTATGGGATTTAGAGAAAAATCAAAAAGAGAAAACTGAGAAAAAGAATGAATCTGAAAAAACAGCTTTAAAATTCCCAAGCAAATCCGAAAAGGATATCATGTGGTTTATTGAAGAACACTCTCCTATTTTAGAGGATTGGCAGCGTGACGTTTTATCTATGTTGCGTGAAGAGATGTTATACTTTTGGCCACAAATTCAGACTAAAATCATGAATGAGGGCTGGGCATCATACTGGCACGTACGCATTCTAAGAGAAATGGATCTAACCTCTGAGGAAACAGTGGAGTTCGCAAAATTAAATTCCTCTGTGGTTCAGCCATCGCAGCAAACCTTAAATCCTTATTATCTAGGATTGAAGATTTTCGAAGACATTGAAAAACGGTTTGATCGAGATAAAATATTTGAGGTTCGTGAGATCGATTCAGATACTTCTTTTATTAGAAATTATTTAACTAAAGAGCTTGTTGAGGATCTAGACCTTTATATTTTCGAAAAACAAGGTCGCGAATGGAAAATCACAGATAAAACGTGGGAAAACATTAGAGATCAGCTCGTTTCATCTAGAACCAATGGCGGTTTCCCATATCTTGTCGTAGAAAATGGCAATTTCAAAAATAACGGAGAATTATACCTCAAACATGAGTATGAAGGACTTGAATTAGACTTAAAATATACGGAACGAACCCTTCCTTATTTAGAGCAATTATGGGGGAAAAATGTTCATTTGGAAACAAAAATCGAAAAGAAATCCGTTGTGTTTTCATATAAGGATGGGAAGATGCAACGAAGATTTTTATAATGAGATGCTCCTTCAGGGGCATCTTTTTCTTATACTACTCAATTGAATATCCCAAAATTCCACCTTAGATATGATTTTCTTTGTCCTCCCTTCAAAAACCTCAATATTATAAACCTGGTTCACAGCATCAAAGGTTTAGACAACTGAAAATAGCACACCCAAAAGTGTGCTACATCAGATTATTTAATGATTGTTTCTACTTCACTAATCGTTCTTAATTAACATTTGCTCTTTTTATACTTCCTCCGCCATCATTTTCAAAGTCTCATTTCGTGTTGTTAAGAATTTGTACATATATTTCTTTAGAAAAAGAATATCTGCTAGTTTTCCAATTAAACCAAAAGGAGCAGTATAATCAAAAGTATCAATCATATGTGTTCCACCCTGATAAGATATAAACTCATGAGTATGTTTAAATCGTTTAAAAGCACCGCTTACTTGCTCATCCACAAATAAATTTGGAGAATCAAACTCAGTAATTCTTGCTGTTAATCTTTGACGTATACCTAAATGAACGGCTTCCCAGGTAACTGACTCATGTAGTTCTATCAATCCACTTGTTTTACCTGCTATTGCCTTCTCCTTAGTTTTTGATGCAGACATCATATGCACCTCAATATTTCGAGCTAAATCAAAGCATATTTTGGGTGAAGCATCGATAATAAAAGAAGTTTTAATTATAGGCAAATTCATCCCGCTCCCAAGTACATTCTCTCACCATTTTAGTGCATCACTACCCCCAACAATAGGTAATATAACTTTGCTCTTTTCTGGAAATAACGTTAATTTCTTGCCTGCTGGTGGACGTAATGTGTATTCAAAATCACTTGCAATAAAAACAATTCCAATACGATGACCTTTTTCAAATACATAATCATCAGGTTGCATATCCCATGTAAAAGTATAATTCTGATTTGGATCTAAAGGTTTAGATTTATTCACATCATTTATATTTTGCGGATCCATCCATCCACGTGTAACTATCTTAGACGAAGTTTTGCTATAGTCAACTAATATCGCTGTAAGATTTGATACAGGCTGATCTAAACTTGCACGTATGCTTACTTCTGGTGTACCACTAATTCTAACAGAATCAACGAGTTCATTTGTCATGAATACTATTCGATTAGGGTTACTTTCCTCAGGGTTAGCCACCAATACTTCAGCTTGTACCATCGGATCATCAATTAATGTAATTGAATTTTTTTGATTGTTAGAAGAAGACTGAAGGCTCACCATTCCAGTTTGAATGTTCGGATCGTGATTTAAATAAAGCGTTGTAGAAACAGCACCTTCTGCTGGCCAATTGTCCTCAATCTTCCATGTAGAATCTTCACGCTGGATGTCCACCATCGGTTCATCCATTATTCCGTTATCTATCTCATAAAGCCAGTAGTCAAACCACTTATGTAATGTTTCATACCATTCATTTTCCCGTATTCTTTTTGGATTCTTATGTCCGTCTTGATGTAGCCAAAGTTTACGTGGAACATCATTTTTACCCAAAGCATCCCACCATTGAGAAAATTGTTTTGTTTTGACATTCCAATCATTTAGACCATGAACAACAAAAACGCTAGCATTTATATTTTTTACTTCATTCAAATAATTTCGATCATCCCAAAATTCGTTATAATCTCCAGTTACTCTATCTTGAGTATGTTCCAATTCATTAACAACTTCATTACATACTTCAGGGTTTTCCCTCGTAAGTATTGCATCAGCTAAAATATCTGTGTCTTCTCCTTGGTAACCTCCTGGCGCTACAACAGCACCGTTAGCACGATAATAATCGTACCAGCTGCTAATTGCGGCAATCGGCACAATTGTTTTTAAACCTTCTATGCCCGTTACAGCAACTCCATTATCTAAGGTTCCATTGTAAGACATTCCGATCATCCCAACATTGCCTGTTGCCCAATCAGCAGATACAAGCTGTCCATCTTCAGAAAAAGCTTTGGCACGACCATTCAGCCAATCGATCACCGAACTGGCAGCGAGAACTTCATTCTCATCACCAATTGTCGGACAACCTTCTGATAGGGCAGTTCCAATACCTTCAGCAATGACTACAGCATATCCATGTGGTACGAAATAATCATCGTAAGTCCCTGGAAAATCTAACTCCTCCGGTCCACTAAAAGGTCTTCCCTTAGCTTTCCCATTCTCATCAACAGCATTTAACTCAACGTTGACTTCGTGAAAAGTTAGTGGATTTAATCCATACATATACGGTGTAATTTCATATATTACTGGAACCTTAAGACCATCCTCTGTCTCCTTTGGTCTAATAATATTGGCATGAATCCGATCAAAATTACCATCATTATCACTATCCACAGTTGTTTCTACAAACACAGATTCAATAATGGCATCACTATAAGAGTAAGCTGGCTGAGTTTTATTTTCGCTGACTTGAATTTCCACATTATCCATGTTCGTAGTTTGTTCACTTTCTTTTTCAGTTTGAATATTCAGGTCTGTTATTTTCTCTTCTTTTAATTTATCTTCTTGTGTCTGCTCATTTCCGTTAATATTTAAGCTTTGAATAGATAATAACATAATGAATACTAACACTACTATGGTACTGAATATCATGACAAGATTTTTTTTACTCATTAAAATGACACCTCTTTCTATATATTAAATTAATTTTAGGAAGCTAACATATGAAAAAGGTTCATAACTACCTCCTTGAAATATTTAAACATAAATATCCAATTTATGTTAATCATACCATATTTTCTCCATTCAAACCACACAAAATATATAAAACTATGAATTATGATTAAAAATAAAAACAATAAACAATTGTACTATACTAGTATTTAGCTTTTTCTTATCATACTGATTCCTCAAAGGTAGATTTTCAAACCAATAATAAGTATGCTTATGATTAGAAGGTATTCAAAAGCATTTTCTGAACATACCTGATAAGTAATTAAACATAAGGATGATATTCAATGATTGAGGATAATAAACAAATTCTTATTGTGACTGCTGTTGAAGCAGAAAAAGAAGCGATATTAAAAGGACTTCATAATACAGACAATATTCATGTAATTGCAGCTGGTGTTGGTCTAGCAGCTGCGGCTGCCAATACAACCAAAGCCTTATGCACATCTAAATATGATGTAGTGATTAGCATGGGAATTGGTGGAGGATTTGCAGATCGTGCTGAGGTTGGTTCAATCGTAATTGCAAATGAAATCATTGCTGCTGATTTAGGTGCTGAAACAGCTGAAGGTTTTTGCAGTTTAGATGAACTTGGTTTTGGTTCTGCTCGTGTGGATGTGGATGTTACCCTCTTGAATAAGGTATATGAACCACTTGGAAAAACGAAAATGATGGTTCATATTGGTCCTATACTAACACTATCAACCGTTACAGGCACTTCTGAAACCGCAGTAGAACTAGCTAGTCGAATAAAAGGAGCAGCGGTTGAAGCAATGGAAGGTTTTGGAGTTGCAACTGCGGCACATGAATTTGGGATACCCGTTTTAGAAATACGTTCAATTTCTAACCCAGTTGGACCACGGGATAGAGAAGCCTGGCGTATGAAAGAGGCATTTGAAGGGCTAACTAAAACAAGTACAGTACTACAGGAGGTGTTCTGTTGAACATATATTTCTCACCTTGTCCAAATGATACATTTATTTTTCATGCATGGGCACACGGCCTTATTCCGGATGCACCTGAACTGGATGTCACCTATGCAGACATTGACATTACCAACAAAATTGTTTTTTCAAAAAATAATAAACCTGATATTTTAAAAATATCCTATGCAGCTCTACCATGGGCTCTTTCAGAGTATGCACTTTTGCCATGTGGAGGTGCACTAGGAAGAGGGTGTGGACCACTTTTACTTACTAACAATGAGGCAAGTGCAGAAGATCCCGCTTCGTTATCTGGTAAACGTGTAGCTGTTCCTAGTGAAAAATCAACAGCATATTTATTATTTAGACTGTGGGCTGCCGGGCACGTACAAGGTGGAGTAGGTGAAATTATCGTCATGCCATTTCATGAAATTATGCCCGCGGTTCGTGATGGAAAAATAGATGCTGGCTTAGTGATTCATGAAGCACGTTTTACTTATCCTTCCTATGGTTTAACCATGATGGTCGATTTAGGAAACTGGTGGGAATCAGACACTGATCTACCTATTCCACTCGGAGCTATCATTGCCCATAAATCTCTGAATCTTGAAGCTATAAGTTCTTGGATTCGTGCCTCAGTTCAATATGCATGGAAACATCCAGAGGCTTCAAAAGATTACGTCATGAAACACGCACAGGAGATGTCTCCAGAAGTTGCTAAAGCACATATAAATTTATATGTAAATGAATTCAGTGCCAATCTAGGGGATAAAGGGTATGAAGCAATCCACACTTTACTTAACAGAGCAGCGGAACAAGGGTTAGTCCCAAAAATAAGTTTAAGCCAGTTAAGAATGAAAATCCCATAAAGTAAAGTATATTCAAGAACATTCCCCCTCGACTTAATGGATGATATTTGTAATTTTTTGTATAAAAATATCATTTCCACTCTTTTCATAACATTAATATGGTAAAATCAGGATTATAGTTATACTAGATTTTACTTTTTGAAAAGTAAGATCGCAATCTTCTTTTATGTTGAGGAGGAATATAAATGAAAGTAAGAACAGGAATACCCATTGCTAGCTCTGAAGAAACAAAGCTGTTTCAAAATGATTTAAAAGGCGTTCTAACACTTCAGCAAAAATATATGAAAGATCGTGTTGTGTATATTCCAGAACCAAACAAAGGGCTTTATATTTTATTTAATGCAGAGGATATTCAAGAAGTACTTGTTACAAAACAAAAATACTTTGAAAAAGGTTCAACGACAAATCTATTAAAAAGCTTACTAGGAGATGGGCTGGTCACTAGTGAATATCATAAACATCGGAAAGATCGTAAATTAATGCAACCTATGTTTCAATTTCAATCCATTGAAAACTTTGCCCCTCATATGGTAAAACAAACCCTTTCTTTATTAAAAAATTGGGAGGATGGACAACAGAGGGATATCTCACGAGAAATGAACGAAGTAACCCTAAACATCATTACTGACACGATGTTTGGAACCAAAGTGGATAAAAATCTATTAGGTGATTTACGCTCATCTTTAAAAAATTTTGCAAGATTCATTATGAAAAATACAAGGAATAAACCAGTTGATGAAAAAGAAATTATGAACTTCCGTCAAAACATACAGTTATTAAATCAAGTTGTATTCTCTATTATAGAAAAACGGAAAAGTGAAAATATAGATGACTATCATGATTTATTATCTCTTTTATTAAAAGCTAGAGATGAAAATAATAACCAACTAACAAATGAAGAAATTAAAGATCAAGTGATGACCATTTTTGTTGCAGGACATGGTACAACCGCAAATATGTTATCTTGGATATGGTTTTTAGTCTCTCAACATCCAGAAGTTGAACAAAAATTTTATGAAGAAATCGATATGGTTCTTGCTGGTCGCCCCCCAACGATTCACGATCTCAAAAATCTGCAATATACAGATCTAATCATACAAGAATCTCTTAGATTTTACCCAGTAGTATACCAATTGCGAAGAAAAGTCATAGAAGAGGTAACAATCGGGGATCATACCTTCCAAAAGGGAGATGAAATCTTATTAAGTCAATATGCATTACATAGAAGTCCACTTTATTACGATAGAGAAGATGAATTTATTCCAGAAAGATTTTTAGATGATATTATTAAAAACAACCCAAAATTTTCATATTTTCCTTTTGGAGGTGGATCAAGAGTATGCATTGGAAATCACTTTGCTCTGCAGGAAGCTGCTCTAATATTATCCACCATTGCCCAACAATATAAATTTCACCTTCATAACCCTACAAAGGTTGAAATCGAACCGTTAATCACATTAAGTCCAAAAAATGGAATAGAGATGACTTTGAAAAAACGTTAATAGATTTAACTTTGAAAAAACAATAAAACTTTCTAAGATATGTCTTTTTTAAAATTTGGCAATGCTGTATATCATATCCCTTTTAAGACATTTAATTATATTGTTCACGTACGATTTTCAAAAATAATTCCATCGCTTTTGTTTGAAAAGGAACGGTTCTTGTCACAATAGAAAACTTTCTTCGAACAGGTAAACCTTCAAATTCTACTACATGTAATGTACCCGAAGATAACTCTCTTTGGATTGCCCATTTTGAAAGCAAAGAAATACCAATTCCTGATTCTACTGATTCCTTTATAATTTGTGTGCTTCCAAACTCCATTTTATTTCGAGGGTTTAATTGTAAGGTTCTAAACATTTTATCTGTTGCTTCTCTCGTACCAGAACCCTCCTCTCTTATAATCCATGTTTCTGATTCTAGTTCTTCTTTCGTTATGCTTTTCTGACTTGAAAATGGATGATTTGCCGACACCGTTACATACATTAAGTCTTCTGCAAAGGGTTCTATATTTAAATTTTGGTGGTTAAATTCGCCTTCTACGATCCCAACTTCTAATTCATTTTTGATAAGTAAATTTACAATTCTTTTTGAATTTCTTATCGTAATCGAAGGTTTGATAAGTGGATACTCCTCTAGCATATTTGAAATCATTTGAGGTAATACATATTCACCAAAAGAATAACTTGCACCAATGAATAAATCTCCACTTGCCTTATTCATTAAATCATCTACTAAATATTGCATCCTTGTATAATGTCCCAATATTTCCTTCGCATGATGATATACTATTTCTCCAGCCATATTTAATCGAACAAACTTATTGCTACGTTCTAACAACCTTGTCCCAATCTGCTGCTCAAGTGCTTGAATGTATTGACTAACAGCAGGTTGAGTCATATGCAGTTCTTCGGCTGCACGAGAAAAATTCTTTTTCTCTACTACTGTAGTAAAAACAAGTAACTGATGATCCATGAATAGCCACTACCTCTCTTTTTATTAATTCCATTTTATCATAAGTAAAACATTATTATAAATATAATTATGATTTATTTTTCTTATTCAAAGGAATGATTTATGCTGAATTTAACAAATATTTATCAACGATTTCTTATAGATGAGTCAAAGTTTTATACTTTCTTATCTGCTGCTTTGTAAAGTTCATTTTAAAGAGAGGTTTTTTTCATGATTGAAAACGTTTTGAAAAAGTCAGTCTCTATTAATGTTAAACCGTTTTTTTACTGGACTGGTGGAGTCATGTTTACTTTCATCATTGCACTTTTGAGTTTTCAAGTAGCTAAAATTCCGGGTTTTAATTACATTGGACCCTTAGCAACTGCCATTATCATTTCCATCTTTTATCGACAAATTTTTGGTTATCCTGAAAAAATTAAATCAGGGGTTGTTTTTTCAGCAAAAATACTATTACGTCTTGCCATTATTCTATATGGATTAAAGTTAAATATAGACATTATATTCAAACAAGGATTAGGATTAGTTGGTTTCGGAATCATTTCAATCGCTTTTTCAATTGTATTAACCCTTTTCATCGCAAAATGGTTAAAGACTGATATAAACTTATCGTTGTTAGTTGGTGTCGGAACCGGGGTTTGCGGTGCTGCGGCCATTGCTGCAGTCTCTCCTATTCTTAATTCTAAAGAGGAAGATACCGCAATAAGTATAGGGATCATTGCTTTAGTCGGTACGATATTTTCCATCATTTATGCATTGTTACTTCCAGTCTTACCACTCACACCAGATCAATTTGGGATTTGGGCAGGAATTAGTTTACATGAGTTAGCAAATGTGGCTACTGCTGCTGCACCTGCTGGTGAGGATGTGTTAGCCATTGCATTACTGGCTAAACTTGGTCGTGTATTTTTACTTGTTCCTTTATGTTTTATTCTTATTTACTGGAAAAAGAAAAAACAATCTGTCGAAGAATCAGAAGATACGAAAATTCATTTTCCATGGTTCCTAGTTGGCTTTATCGCAATGAGTTTAGTTGGAAGTTATGTGATTGGTCATATCATTTTAATTCCTAATGAAGTCTTAAGTAATATATCAATCTTTACAACCTTTTTATTAACGATGGCTATGGCAGGTTTAGGTTTAAATGTAAACCTAAAAGCACTTCGTTCAAAAGCCATGCGTCCTTTTATAGCAATGGTCATCACATCCGTTCTGTTATCTATTTTGACATTCTTCATCGTTTAAAATAACTAATTTTAAGAAAACATATATAGAGAGGCTGACATAGAAGATATTTACCTCATGTCAGCCCCTCTTTTTATATAATAACAATAAGTCATTAAGTCCTTATTATTATTAGTTTATGATTAAGACTTAAAGACTTTGACAACTGCAACTTCAACATCCAAAAGTTCGTTAGTATCTTGCTCTAGTAAAGCCACATTAAATATATATTCACCTGGTTTTTTAAAAGTACCCATAATGTTAGCACATGTATTTAGAATAACATCATTAAAAATATGGACTCCCACTTCATTAAATTCTATTGAAGTTCCTTCACTAAATACAAAATCTATATCATCCACTTGGTTACGATCTCCCAAAGCTACTAAAACATAAGTTTCCTTATCTGTTGGGGTAGTTGTAAAAGCACATACTTGAATGAATTCTTGTATATTAACTTCTGCATTTACAGGTTCCTTAATACGAACGCAAAACGCCAATTTTCATACACCTCCTATCTATAATTGAACGAATTCTATCTTTTATTTGTCGTTCATCATATCATATGAACAATTTATTAAAATTGATTGTATGAATATCCGTAGACTCTCGTGCAAATTTATAAGATAACTTAAGACTTTGACCACATGTCAAAATTAAGCTTTATTTTACAAAAAAAGCCATTCTCAATTTAGAGAATGGACCGAAAGGAGCATGTTAATGATCATTGTTATGTATTAATCAATTTCCAATAATTCAAGAATTACCTTTAAATCATTGTTAGTATCCATATAAGCATATCTACCACCATCAAATTCCCCTTTTTGAACAAGCGGCATATTTTTACTTTCCATGATTTTTATTTTCTCAGTTAATCCTTTAACCTCAAACGCAATATGATGTACACCCTCACCTTTTTCATCCAGAAACTCACGCCATGTACTCGGATTTTCATCAGGTTGTATCAGTTCTAACTGTAGGGATCCCATATTAAAAAAAGCTAACCGTGCTCTTGCTTTTGTAGAACTTCCTTTATATTCAGTTCTTGCTTTATCCAATTCATCCGTCCAAAAAGCCTCTGGTGTTTCTACTCCAAAAAAATTTGCAAATACCTGCGAGGTTTTCTCAATATCTTTTACCATAATCCCAATTTGCGTAATCACATTGGTGTTTAAAATATTCTTTTCCATCGTAAACTCCTCTCAATGAAAACAATTTCAATTCCATTTTATCACATAAAGTAGAGTGTTAATAACCTTAAATGTTCTTCTGAATAGCGATCATCGTAGTGTTTTCTATTACAGGGACTTTTTCTGGTTCATCCATTTCAATTTCTTGTTTTTCATTGGGATTAGGTGAATTACACGAGGTTAGTGCCAATATCGTTAATATTAGCAGCGATATTTTTGTGATTTTTTTCTTATCATACGACATGTTAGACCCCTCCGTTTTTTGATATAAAGAAGGTTAATATACTTATATAACGATAATTCACTGGAAAAGGTTTCATGTTCTTAATAAAAAAAACACCCTAGGTTACCTAGGATGTTTAATCTCACCGTGCCAAGACATCATCCCGCCACGCAAATGAATCATATTCATTTTTTTCTTCTTTAATATTCTAGCCGCTTTTTTACTTCGAAATCCACTTCTACAATATAACATAACGGTTTTATCCTCTGGAATTTCGTCTAGTCTTTTTCGAATTTGTGAGAGTGGAATGTTCACTGCATCCTTGATGTGTCCTGTTTTCAATTCATGTGGCTCACGAACGTCAATGAGAATTATTGATTTGTTGCCATTTAGTGCCTCCGAAAAATCAGTTGTATTTAACGTTTTTAACCCTTTCACTGGTAACTGCTGATATATAAACCAAAATAACAATCCAAGAACGATTCCTGAAAAAATAATTGAACTATCCATTTTATTTCCTTTCTATGAATGTGCCTTTTGGGGTAAATTTTAAGATACGATTCAGTTTCTGTCAATCTTTTTTCATGGTATAATAAAGTTCACCTTACATCTAGTAGGGGGCTTTTTTTTGTCTTTATCACTTCTATTTCAATCCAGACATCGGAGGAACATGTTTATGTTAAAATCTCGCTTTTTTACATATAGTGCAGGTGCTATTATTAGTAGCTCTTTATTACTAACAGGGTGTGCAAATACCTCAATCCCTTCTAATGCAAACTCACCAGAAGGGGTAGTACAAGAAGAAGTTGAACAATCAAATCAAACAACAAGTAATGTAATAAAATCTGATGAAATTCAAAACATCTTTTTTAGTGAAGAACATATCACCATATCACCTGAATCCAACTATTTACTTGTTCTCTATTCTTTATTAACTGATCAAACTGAAATTCAAGTTTTCCCTGAAGATATTATTTATGAAATCCAACCTTCAAACCTAGCCGTCATCGAAGATAACGGATTACTTACCCTTTCTAATGATGCAGTAACAGGGAATACATTTGATGTTGTTGCAACATATGAAGGTTTTTCAACCCAATTGACGATTACAGTAAAATATAACTTGGAAGATACAATTATAATTGGGGGAAGTGAAATTCCACAAATTACGAACCAAGAAAGTATCGCTGTACTAGTAAATAAACAAAGAAGTTTAAAAGATGAATATGTACCTACTGACCTTGTCCAACCAAATATTCCTTTTTCCTTTGCAGGAGAAAGTGAAAAAAAATGGTTGCGCGAAGAAGCTGCAAGAGCACTGGAACAATTATTTGAAAAAGCAGATCAAGAGAATATTCAGTTAAATGGAGTTTCAGGATACCGTTCTTACCTTACCCAAAAATCAATATTTAATTGGAATGTACAGGAACAAGGAGAAGAACAAGCACGAAGATATAGTGCATTCCCTGGAACAAGTGAACATCAAACTGGACTTGCCATTGATGTTTCTAGTCCAAGTGTGAATAACGTTTTACACGAAAGCTTAGGATCTACTAAAGAAGGACAGTGGTTAGCTAAGCATGCTGCTGAATTCGGTTTTATTATTCGTTATCCCCAAGATAAAGAACACATTACTGGATATGCTTATGAACCGTGGCATATAAGATACGTAGGAAAAGAAATAGCTGCAGAAATAATGGGTCAAAACAGTACGTTAGAAGAGTATTTTAATGAGAGTACACCAGTAAGTACAAGATAATACTCCAACGTTACTATAAAAAACTCACTTTGAAGTGTACCCTTTTCATGAAAATCATAAAAAAAAATTCAGGATAAAACCTTTTCTATCATTAAATTTTTTTCCGTATCAAAAAAGTTATTTAAAAAACGGTATAACACTGGTTTGTGCATCCGATTTTAAACAACTTTTTTAAATGACCTTATTATCTTTTAAAACAACATTATTATCACGTAATAATTAAGTCTTCGTTTGTCTCAATTCCCCTTAAAGATGATAAACAATATTTGCTGATGTACATGCAACAGAATGTTTACTTACCTTCAAGGGTTCCGATATAGGCGAACGATTGTAAATATTTTTCTGAAGATGCTCTACGGAAAAGCCCTTTTTGACTAAAGCTTCATCGAATTCTTTCTGAGCAGCCTGTTTAGCCTTAAACAACATCATTTGTATTCTGCTATAAACATTAATTGCCCCATCTCCCGTCGTTTCAATAGGAAGAAAAATCGCTTCAGGGTGAATCTCAGTAATGAGTGACTGAACTCCATCAGAAACACCTGATGAAGGCATGCATCCGAATGGCTTAACAGAAATAGTCATATTTACTTTCCGTTTCTTCACATTAAGAATAAGTTTGCCGACTTCCATATGTCCTTCACCACCCCTTAGGTGGTTATTATAATGCGAATCGGCCACCTTAGCTATTTCATCCATATTAGGTAAGTGATATCCGCGAAGCCCGATTGCTCTGGCATAGGTATAGAACATCCCGCGTACAGTACGATCAGCTAACCCTAAAATGAGTAAACGTTTTAAAGGATTCTTTCCTTTTAAACCTTTACTTTCGGAATCCGCTTCACGTAAATGCATCCGTTTGCGAGTATCATACTGTCCTTCCCAAATTAAAAATAAGATCCATGCAGTGACAGACTGCACTTCTACCTCGGCACCCTCACTTTCCAAAAAACTTTGCAGTTGATAATTGCCTTCTCCTTCAGTCGTCATCGCCCAGAACTCTCCAATAATGCTTACTTTTGGTTTTACCCGAGTTCTGTCGACTTTTACAGCTTGAAGCTCTTTTCGACATCGGTATAAAGCCGGCATAAGTTGTTTACGTTCGCTGAAAGCTTTATATAAATGCTCTTTGCAGCGTTCAAGGGCAGCATTAGTAGACCCCTCTTCCACTTCATATGGGCGGATGCGATACCCTAATGCATTCAAAATATCTCCGATCAATACAGCCTTTAAAAAAGTAAGGAAAAATGAACTATCTAATTTGAGAGCAGACTCTTGACCTGTAACCTGTTTTAAGCCACTCTGCTGCTGAAAGAGCAAAACTCGAAACCCATCAAATCCAGCATCCCTTAGTGCCTTCCGATATTCTGTTACGTAGGTACCAAAACGGCAAGGACCACAAGAACCGCTTGTAATGAATAGATACTGACTTACAATTTGTTCCTTTGATTTTCCTTCAACATCTCGAAGATAAGTAAGATATTTGATCAGATTCCCAACAGTAAAGTACGTTGGATTACATTGCCCGCGATTCCCATATTCCTTACCAAAACGGAGAGATTCTGTATCTGGACAATCCATGTGTTTGACATGATATCCCAATCCTTTAAGCGCTCCTTCCATTAAGTAGTCATGGATCATGGTAAGACCACCAAAAAGAATGGTTGTGGAATCTTTGTCCTTTGCAAAAAATTGGCGGGGAACCGGGTCAAACCATTGTGCTTTTGGTTGACCCAGACCTAATTCTGCTTCTTGTTCAGCCTGATACCGGTTTAATTCTTTTTGAAAATAATAATCCGGCTGGTAACTATCCTTAACAACTTCTCGTTTTTTTGATTTACGCATTTTCAAATCAACTCCTTCTTATTTATTCAGATATAGCTTTTTTCTCTTGGTTCGATTGCTGCAGTAATTCGAAACGCTTTTGTTCAATCAGTTCCTGTAATTGAATCTTCTTTTGCGCTAAATCTTGCATCTTCTCCTCATGCAGTCCTAAACTATGTGCATAGGTTTTAACACGGATTTTAATGGAGCCACTTGGTTTATTCGCATCGATATCATGAAGTGCGGAATAAGGAGTGTTAGCAGTTGAAATAATGGAATCAATCATCCCATAAGTAGGGGCATCATGTCCGCATTTAAAATTGGAAAGATCCAATACCGCTACATTAGGATGTCTAGCCGAGAACTTAGCAGCCCACACCTTCTGAACACTATTTGAACTGAAATTTTCAGGCCACACATCAGTTACTTCCAAAGCATGATTCACTCTTCCACTTTCTAAATCATCTTTGAAAAATGGGCGCAGCCAAGTTTCATCTTTCGGAATGGAGCGCATCGATAGAATCGGATAGCCTAACACCTGAAATTCATCCAATATGCTGTGGTTAAGTCCTGGATCAGAATGGTAAGGACGTCCGATCATAAGAATGGCAATGCGATTTTCCTCTTCGACTTGCTCAAGGATCATTCTTCCTTTTTCCTGCATCTCATGATCAAAAAGCTCCATAGCCTTCCATGCTTCATCTGCTGCGAAATTACTTTCGTCTTCTGTTATTTGTAAGAAATCAGTAAACGCCTCATATAACTGTTTTTTCAGCATATTCTGTTCTGTAAACGTCACCGCTGGATCAAAATAAGTGATTCCCCTTTCCTTGAAAAAGTCTGTTTCTTTCGTAAAAGCAGCCTTAATTACATTTGGAGCCCCAGCGACAATCGGACAGCTGGCGGAATCCATCACATTCTGCAGATGAGTTGGAATATGGGTAATGCACGGGAATACGATCGCGTGTAAAGCTTTGCGCTCTGTATGATGTTTGAACAACAAATTATGAATATGCGCTTGTGCTACTTTTGACGGGTAACAAGGATCAATGGAGCCGTACTTTCCACCTTTCTGCCACATTTCCTCACTCGTATTGTCACTGAATACGATATTCTTCTGTTCAATGCCCAGCGTCTCAAAATAAGTTCGCCAAAATGGGGCTGTAGACCAAATATTCAACACTTTTGGGATGCCGATACGCAACTGTTTTCGTTTTTCCATCGCCTCTATAGAAGAGCGTTGGAACTGACGAATGAATTTTCTTTGTCTCTTTCCAAGGCTTAATATACTAGTATTGATTTTAACATCCTCAACAGTTTTGTCTGACGAGGGCATGGGAGCTGGATCATAGAAATGTCTGAACATTTGTCTTGCTTCATAATCCACCAGATTAGGATATTGTTTCTTCTGCTGATTGCGCTCTTGAGTCAGCTGAATCAGCGATTCCTTATTTTCTACCGTCCCCTTCTCACAGCTAAAACCTGAAATATAACGAGCTGTTTGTCCATCAGGTGTAGTAGAATCGATAAATGTTCGGCTGCAGTTATTCGGACAAAAATTACAGCGGGTTGATTCATCATTAAGGGATGTATAACTTAACCCTATTGCTGCATCAAGCCCTAGAAAAGTTGAATACCCCCGCCGCTTTACTACACGAAGGGTTTCCATGGCAGCTCCAATTGCTCCAGCTTCACCAGTATGTGGATGAACATATACCTCAGCATCCGGAACCCGCTCTTTAATATAATCTACTTGAGCTTTTACTGCTGCCAGATTATGCTGTGTCCCTCCTTGCAAGACAAATTTGCGTCCTAATTCCGACATACGTGGAATTTGTACTACATACTGCCATACATTTTTGGGTAGTACTAAGGCCAGTCCAGCCAACAACTCCTCCTTTGCGTAACCTTCCTTTTGGAAATTTACCCGATCAGAATCAAGAAATACTGCGCATCCATAAGAGAATTTCGGACTCAGTTCAGCTTTAAATGCGGTTTCAGCATATTCTTGAACAGGTATCCCAAACTGGTCAGCCATCGCCTGAAGCAACATTCCATTTCCAGCTGAACACTGGTTTGACAAACGGAAGTTGCGGATATCTCCATTTTTTAGAAAAAGGACCTTTATGTCTTGTCCGCCAATGTCGCAAATAACGTCAATATCTCCAAAAAAATGAACGGCACTCATCATATGAGCAACGGTTTCTACAATATTAACATCCGCTTTTAATGTCTTTTCCAAGACATCTGCAGCATAACCAGTTGCCCCAAAGCCGATAATTTCCAGTTTGGAACCAGATGCATGTACTTTATCATAAATACGCCCTAGAAGCTCCTTCGTATCTTGAATCGGATTCCCTTTAGAAAGCTGGTATTCCTTAAGGAGAATCGTTCCGCTTTCATCGACCACCACGGCCTTTGATGAAGTAGAACCCCCGTCAAGACCAATTACTGCCTTAATTGTTTTTCCCGGTTCAAAGGAAAACGACTTAAATTTAGGAATACTGTACAGACGGCGAAATTCTTCCAATTCCGCTACGCTTTTTACTAGAGGAGCACCGGCTTTTTCACCCAGCTTTGCCTTTCGTCCATGAGTAATAAATTTCTTCAATTCTTCTAGACCCTTGTAACGACCTACTTCACTCGATTCATGAAGTCCATAAATGACAGCACCATATGCAGCATAATACTGAGAATTTTCTGGAACAAAAATTAATTCATCGATCGGTATATCTTTCGGATAATTGTATCCTCGCTGATCCCACGATTCAGGAATTCTCTTACGCCAACATTGCTGAAGAAAAGGCAAATATGTGTTCGGCCCACCTAACAAGAGGACCTTATGTCGCAATGTATTCCCACGGGTCAGTACAGAGAGATTCTGCATAACAATTGCATCCGCCAAAGAACACATGATTTCCGAAGAAGGAATGCTGCTTTTCACGAGGTTCACGATATCCGTTTCTGCAAAAACACCGCATTTCGCTGCAACATGATGTAACTTTGTATCATCAAAAGCGAGCTTTGAAACTTCTGATTCTGGCATTCCTACCTTAATGATACATTTGTCAATCGTAGCACCAGTACCAGAGGCACATTTGTCATTCATAGAATTAATGGCTTGCTTGTCACCAGTCTCCTCGTTTTCTTTAAAAATAATGATCTTTGCATCTTGTCCTCCGAGTTCAACTACACTCCCTACATCAGGATGTAGCTCTTCAACTGACATCGTAACGGCATTCACTTCCTGAACAAACTTGGCACCGATATGCTCAGCAATCGGACCACCACCAGATCCCGTAATAAACACTCGAATCTTTTCTTTCTCTACTTCTGAAAATTCATTCCCGATACGAACCAAGAATTCTAATACGTTTTCAGCCTGTTTCGAATTATGACGCTGATAATCAGACCATAGAATCTCTTTCGTATTCGGATCCACTACAGTTGCTTTTACAGTGGTAGATCCAACATCAATCCCAATCATAATATTTTCCACTTTAGCTCACCTCACATACATGTGGTTTGAAGTTTAAATTGCATATTGAATATTTATTCTATGATTTTCCAAAACTCTCGAAATTATTACAAAAATGTGAAAAGTTTGTGCCCATTATTACGAAACACTTAGTATGTTGATTCTCCGGCGTCAATATAAGGTACCACCTGATGCTATGCATACCATCAATAAATTAATGATTCATGATAACTTTAATTAATATGAGATTTAATAGGTTCATGTTATCATCATAAGATAACTATAGTAAGTACTATCTTTTTATAGTACCTTGCTGTAGTAGGCGAGACTTTAAGTCAAGACAACTTTATTTATTAAAAATATTTATTCATTATTAGAGTGAAACAAAAAAACCACCTTAAAGGTGATTTTTTTGTTAAGTATATTTTTTACTATTGTTTAATTTTCATTTTTCATCTTCTAATTTAAAACGTTTAATATTTTGATTCATTTTGTTAGCTAGTTCACTTTGTTCATCTATCGTATCCACGATGTCTTTATATTGAGCTACCTGTTGATTTGTAGAAGAAGCGATTTCCTGAATGCCTGCTGAAGTTTCTTCTGAGATGGCTGTAATGTCTGACATATTATTGTTTACTTCTTCACTTTGTTTTTTAATATCATTTACCCTTTGTAACACTTCATTCATTTGATAACTCATTTGTTTAAACATTTCGTT
Organism: Chengkuizengella sediminis; assembly: GCF_010078385.1. Classification (NCBI taxonomy): domain Bacteria; kingdom Bacillati; phylum Bacillota; class Bacilli; order Caryophanales; family Paenibacillaceae; genus Chengkuizengella; species Chengkuizengella sediminis. Next base: position 258,961 of record NZ_SIJC01000006.1, on the reverse strand, counting down.
TATTTCCATAAAATTATCATACGTTGCTTTGAATGTAGTTCTCCCATCTGAAGTTCTTTTATTTGACTTCTGCAGAGACTCCTGAAATTGTTTTGTTTTTTCTTCATTTTTTGCAACAACCTCCATTACCCCATTTGCAACTTTCGTTGTTTCAGAAGATAATTCTCGAATTTCGTCTGCAATAACAGCAAACCCTTTTCCGAACTCTCCTGCTCTTGAGGCTTCAATAGAAGCATTCAAAGATAAAATATTTGTATTCCGAGAAATTTTGACAATCTGTTCCGAAAACTTACGTATTTGCACAAGCTCTTGATTTAAATTTTCGAAGGACGAGATTAAATCTATATTAGAGTCTTCAACCAATTTTATTTGTCCCATCGTTTCATTTAAATCCACTGTACCTGTATCAATTTTCCCATATGTATGTTCTAACGATATTTTAAACTTTTCTATAATATCGACAATATCTGTTACAGACTGATCTAAGTCAGATATATTAACTAATGAACCTTCTGAATAACTAGCTTGTTCTGAAATTCCTTTTGAAATTTCGTCTACATTTTTTGCAATAATTTCTGTTGAACTATAATTTTCAGAAATGGTTAGATTTACATTTTTCACATTATTATTCATTAAATGAATCGAGTCACCTACATCTGAAATCATCATTTTTAAATTATCTACAATCTGATTCGTACTTTTGGCCAACAATCCAAGTTCATCTTTTGAGATATTCAATTTCGATGCTGTTAAATCCCCTTTAGATAATTGATAATTGTAAGAAACTAAACGATGAAGGCGTTTTACAACACTGCTATATATCCACCAGCCTAATAACAGGGAAATAATAATAGCTGTAACGATAACAATCATATTGTTTTTAAGTGCGAGATTTTGTGAGTTTTCTATTGATTGTTGTGAATTTAAAACTTCACTGTACTTCAAATCATACAATGTTGCAGAATTGTTAACGATGCCATTTAAGCTTCGTAAAGAAGATTGATATGCTTTATTGAACTTTGCAGGATCACCTTCTAATATTGCGTTAAGAATATTATCCTTATAATTTAAAAAGCTGTTCCAATCCTTAACTAACAATTCGGCTATAACTATTTGTTTATCTCCACTTGCAAGTTCTTTTTGCTGATTTACAATGATTTCGATTTCATTCATTTTATCAGTTATTCTCTTTTCATAACTTTTTGCTAAAGTTGGACTATTTGATGCTGTCATAATAAATTGATTAAATTCTAAAATTTTAGTTGTTAAGTTTTGCAACTCATTCATGGATCCGATCTTATTTTCATATGAATCTTTAACCGTTTCTTTAATACTATTAAGGGAAGTATTTAAAATTAATGCTAGAGTTAACAATGTAATAAACATAAATAGGAATAAAATAATTAGTTTAAATCTTAGATTAATTACATTTGATAAGGCGCTGACTTTGCTCACGATCTTATTAAACATAACGATCCCCCTTCCTTGTAAAAACTAACATTATTATATCATCTATAAGAAAAATATGTCCATGGAGAGACAGTTTGCTTTGAATAGTATAAAAGTACTAATCTGCATGAATCTATAACAAAAGCTCCTATCGGAGAGGTAGTTATAAGAAAAAACCTTAACTGCAAATCGCAGTTAAGATCCAAGGGATATTTACCTCAATAAATATAAAATGTTCACAAACCTATACTTGCTCTAGCCTTTAACGGAACCCTCTGTTAATCCTGAAATAAACTGTCTGCTAAATGGAATGAAAATTGCAAGAAGTGGAAGAGTCGTAATAAATGCGCCTGTTACGATTAATGCTGTATCACGGTTATATGCATTCTGTAATCCACGAACCGCTAGCTGTAATGTTTGAACAGATTGATCTTTAAGTACAATAGATGGCCATACAAAATCATTCCAAATCGCCATAAATGTAATGATAGCTAGTGTAGCCAAACCTGGTTTAAGAATAGGTAAAACAATTCGGTAATACGTTTGGAAGTTTCTAGCTCCATCCATTTTAGCTGATTCAATTAGCTCTGGATGTATAGCGGTTTCAATAAACTGCTTCATTAAAAATACACCAAAGGCTCCAACTAAAAATGGGATGACAACAGCATATAAACTATTGATCCAATCAAATTTACTTACGATGATGTAGAGTGGAATCGGACTAGCAGGTGGTAATAATAAAGTACTTACAATTAACATAAAAACAAAATTTCTCCCTTTAAATTGCAATCTGGCAAGAGCAAAAGCCGCAAGCGAACAGAAAAATAATTGGGATATAGTAATTGTCCCTGCAACAATTAAAGTGTTAAAAAGAGCAGTAATAAAATCTGCGTTTTCCCAAGCATTTTGAAGGTTTGCAAAAAATTGATCACCAGGAATAATTTTAGGTGGGAACTTATTGGCTGCCGCAGTCGTATTTGTGCTAATGACAAACATCCAATAAAACGGAAATACTGATATTATTGATGATATAATTAGAAACAAATATGATATAAAACGTCCTGCTCTGTTTTTCATGATCCCTCACATCCCTTCTAATCCTTAATGACTTTCGTAGTAATGAACCAATTTAACAATGCAAACATAACGATAATGACAAACATCACCCAAGATATGGCTGCAGAATATCCAACATTGTATTTGGTTCCAAATGCAGTTTCATATAAGTATAAAAACATTGTTAAACCTTGATTTGCAGAACCACCTCTTATGTCTAAGAAAACCAATGGTTCGATAAATAATGACATGCCACCTATAGAAGACATGATGATCGTAAAGAGAATAATAGGACGAAGCTGTGGAATTGTGATATAGAAAAACTGCTGGACTTTATTTGCCCCATCTATTGTTGCTGCTTCATATAAATCCTTACCGATTGTTTGTAATCCTGCCATATAAATGATCGTATTATAACCGATCCATCTCCAGTTCACCATTGTAGCTATAGCAAAATGAGCTAAAAATCTATTATTTTTCCAATCTAATCCTTCGGTACCTAATATAAAGTTAATTAAACCAAAATCTCTTGAAAATAAAGAATTAAAAATAATCGTTACAGCTAAAATTGATGTGATAAATGGCATAAAGATAGCCATTCGAAACAAATCCTTCATCTTCACAAAAGCTTGGTTTAATACATAAGCGAGTACTAATGCGATAAATAACTGAGGTATAGTAGAGATAATCCAAATGGAAAAAGTATTTACAACTGATTTTATAAATGTTGGATCATCCGTTAATAACCAGATATAGTTTTGTAAACCGATAAACTCAGGCTCAGCACCAAATAATTTCCAACTAAATAAAGAGATATATAAGTTATAAAAAATCGGGAATATTCCAAACGATAAAAATAAAATAAAAAAAGGAGCTACATATAAATAACCTGATAGTGCATCCTTTTTTGCTTGCGAACCGTATTTAAATTTGGGTTTTTTACTTTGTTTTGTATGCGCTTCCATTGGAAATCCTCCTTCCATATAGTTAAGTAATCTTATCCTATTAATATTGTGTGCTCCAGTCTGTATGTACAATCAGCTTGTGAATAGGCTATTCCATAATTTTATATACCGGTGACTTCTCATATTTTTGTATATCTTACTATATAATCTGAATATTCAGTAATTTCACTAGATAGGAAGTGCCTAAATGGGAATTATCTCCTCTTGATTATAAGCGCTGATCATAAAATTGATCAGCGCGTCTAAATTTATTAATTATGTTATTTTATACTCATATTATCTTAGTTCTCGACTCACACGTTCAATAGCCGCATCCCACTCTGCTTGTGGATCTGCATCATTGTTTTCAACGTTGTTAATTGCATCTTTAATTGCAGTATTCACTGTCTGATGATCAGGACCAAAGTAAACAGGAACAACTTTTAAAGCAGCTTCCGCATAAATTTTTCCTACTGAAGCACCTTGGAAATATTCATCTGTCCAATCTTGTATTTCCGGTTTGTCATAAATTGAAGGTGTAGAAGGGAAGTTACCCGTTGCTTTAAAGATTTCATATTGATGGTCAACACTTAACAACCACTCGATAAAGGCATATGCTTCTTCTGGATGTTCAGATGCCGCTGGGATCGTTAAGAAAGATCCACCCCAGTTACCTGACGCAACTGGCATTTGAGCAATGTTCCAGTTACCTGAACCGTCTGGTGCAGTACTCTTCATGAAGTTCATCATCCAAGCTGGCGCCATCAATGTAGCAAATCCACCATCATTAATTCCAGCGTTCCATTCTGGAGACCATTGTCCCACTTTCGCAGTAATTCCTGCTGCTACCATTGCTGTAGCTCTGTCGTATGCTTCTTTAACACCCACATTAGATTCTAATAATAATTCGTTATTCTCATCAAAATAAACTTCCGTTAATTGACCTACCATTGTGTCATAAATTGTACCGCCTGAGTCCGTCATTGGTTTTCCAGTTTTTTCAACAACTGTTTTACCAACTTCAACAAATTCATCCCAGTTTGTAATTAAAGCAGAAACTTCATCTGGTTCTGTAGGAAGACCTGCTGCTTCAAAGATATCTGTACGGTAAGCCATTGCCATTGGACCAATATCTGTTGGTAATCCAAATAGGAAAGAACCGTCAGCATTTTCTGATTGTTTGATTTTCCAATCCAAGTAATCACCAGTAACATCTTTCGCACCTAAATCATATAGGTTTGTAAAGTTACCTTGGTCACCTTTAAAAGTTTCTAAGAAACCGATTTCCACAAAAGCAATGTCTGGAATACCAGATCCTGCTGCTAATGCAGTTACCAATCCGTTATGATGATCATTAAACTCAACTTCTTGATAGTTGATTGTAACATTAGGGTTTTCTGATTCATATTGCTTAACTAATACATCCAAACCAGTGTTAGGAATGTTTTGGAATGTAAGTTCTACTACTTCATCAGAAGGTGTCTCAGTTGCTGGAGTTTCATCACCTGCTGGTTTTTCATCAGCTGGTTTGTCACTTGTAGATTCTCCATCTTCATCAGTTGAACAAGCTGCTAATGCAAATGAAAATAAAAGCATCAGACTCATTAAAATTAGACCAAATTTTTTCATTTGAAATTCCCCCTTTTTTTTGAACAATATATACGCCCTATTAAAATTATAATGGAAGCGATTTCACATTGGTATGCGGTAATTCTCATATTTTTTGTATATATCTCATATGTTTGAATATTCAGTTTATTAATAGGTTGAAATTGTGTTCATTATAGAAATTATAGGTTTCAAAAACAAAAAAACCTTGATTACAATAATCAAGGTCCAAATCAAAGTTTAGGTAAATACCTCTAAGTATTAAATATGTTCACAAACAATGTATTACCCCTTTACAGATCCTTCAGCTAAACCAGCAATAAATTGTCGACTAAATGGAATAAAGATTGCAAGTAATGGTAATGTAGTAATAAATGCACCTGTTACGATTAATGCTGTATCACGGTTATATGCATTCTGTAATCCCCGAACAGCCAACTGTAATGTTTGAACAGATTGCTCTTTAAGTACAATAGACGGCCATACGAAGTCATTCCAAACCCCCATAAATGTAATGATAGCTAGTGTTGCTAATCCAGGTTTGAGAATTGGTAACACAATTTGGTAATACGTTTGAAAGTTTCTAGCACCGTCCATTTTTGCTGATTCAATTAACTCCGGATGTATAGAGGATTCTATGAACTGCTTCATTAAAAATACTCCGAAGGCTCCAACTAAAAATGGGATAATAACAGCATATAAACTATTGATCCAATCAAATTTACTTACAATCATGTAAAGTGGGATCGGACTTGCTGGAGGTAATAACATCGTACTTACAATTAATAAGAATATTAACTTTCGTCCTTTAAACTCCAACCTAGCTAACGCAAAAGCTGCAAGTGAACAGAAAAATAACTGGGATACAGTGATTGTCCCTGCAACAATTAAAGTGTTAAAAAGAGCAGTAACAAAATCTGCGTTTTGCCAAGCATTTTGAATATTCTCAAAAAATTGATTACCTGGAATGATCTTTGGTGGAAACTTATTGGCTGCCGCAGTCGAATTTGTGCTTATAACAAACATCCAATAAAACGGAAATACTGAAACTAAAGATGAGATAATTAAAAATATATAAGATATAAAACGTCCTGTTCTGTTTTTCATGACCTCTCATCCCTTCTAATCCTTAATAACTTTCGTAGTAACAAACCAATTTAACAATGCAAACAATACGACAATGACAAACATCACCCAAGATATGGCTGCGGAATATCCAACATTATATTTAGTTCCAAATGCAGTTTCATATAAGTATAGGAACATCGTCAAACCTTGATTTGCAGAACCACCTCTTATGTCTAAGAACACCAATGGTTCGATAAATAATGACATGCCACCTATAGAAGACATGATGATCGTAAACAGAATAATTGGACGAAGTTGTGGGATCGTAATATAGAAAAACTGTTGAATTTTATTTGCCCCATCTATTGTTGCTGCTTCATATAAATCCTTACCGATTGTTTGTAATCCTGCCATGTAAATGATCGTATTATAACCAATCCATCTCCAATTCACCATCGTAGCAATCGCTACATGAGTTAAGAATCGATTATTATTTTCCCAATCTAATCCTTCGGTACCTAATATAAAGTTAATTAAACCAAAATCTCTTGAAAATAAAGAATTAAAAATAATCGTTACAGCTAAAATTGATGTGATAAATGGCATAAAAATGGCCATTCGAAACATATCCTTCATTTTCACAAAACCTTGGTTTAATACATAAGCAAGCACTAATGCGATGAATAATTGAGGTATAGTAGAAATAATCCAAATGGAAAAAGTATTCACTACTGATTTTATAAATGTTGGATCATCCGTTAATAACCAGATATAGTTTTGTAAACCGATAAACTCAGGCTCAGCACCAAATAATTTCCAACTAAATAAGGAGATATATAAGTTATAAAAAATTGGAAATATACCGAACGTTAAAAATAAAATAAAAAAAGGAGCTACATATAAATAACCTGATAATGCATCTTTACTTGCTTGTGAACCATATTTAAAACGAGGTTTTTTATCTGATTTTGCACTCATTGCCATACGACCTCCTCCTACCAAAAAATATGGAAATAAATCCTATCCAGATTATACGCGCGCTGATCATAACTGATCAGCGCGCATATTTTATTTATAAGATTTTATAAATATTTATTATCTTAATTCACGACTTACTCTTTCAATAGCCGCATCCCACTCTGCTTGTGCATCCGCATCATTGTTTTCAACGTTGTTAATTGCATCTTTTACTGCAGTGTTCACTGTTGTATGATTAGGACCAAAGTAAACAGGAACAACTTTTAAAGCAGCTTCAGCATAAATTTTTCCTACTGGAGCACCTTGGAAGTATTCATCTGTCCAATCTTGCATTTCTGGTTTGTCATAAATTCCAGGTGTAGATGGGAAGTTACCCGTTTCTTTAAAGATTTCATATTGATTATCTACACTTAACAACCACTCGATAAAGGCATATGCTTCTTCTGGATGTTCAGATGCCGCTGGGATCGTTAAGAAAGATCCACCCCAGTTACCTGACGCAACTGGCATTTGAGCGATGTTCCAGTTACCTGAACCGTCTGGTGCAGTACTCTTCATATAGTTCATCATCCAAGCTGGTGCCATTAATGTAGCAAATCCACCATCATTAATTCCAGCGTTCCATTCTGGAGACCATTGTCCCACTTTCGCAGTAATTCCTGCTTCTACCATTGCTGTAGCTCTGTCGTATGCTTCTTTAACACCCGCGTTAGATTCTAATAATAATTCGTTGTTCTCATCAAAATAAACTTCCGTTAATTGACCTACCATTGTGTCATAAATTGTACCGCCTGAATCCGTCATTGGTTTTCCAGTTTTTTCGGCAACTGTTTTACCAACTTCAAGAAATTCATCCCAGTTTGTAATTAAAGCAGAAACTTCATCTGGTTCTGTAGGAAGACCTGCTGCTTCAAAGATATCTGTACGGTAAGCCATTGCCATTGGACCAATATCTGTTGGTAATCCAAATAGGAAAGAGCCGTCAGCATTTTCTGATTGTTTGATTTTCCAATCCAAGTAATCACCAGTAACATCTTTCGCACCTAAATCATATAGGTTTGTAAAGTTACCTTCGTCACCTTTAAAAGTTTCTAAGAAACCGATTTCCACAAAAGCAATGTCTGGAATACCAGATCCTGCTGCTAATGCAGTTACCAATCCGTTATGATGATCGTTAAACTCAACTTCTTGATAGTTGATTGTAACATTAGGGTTTTCTGATTCATATTGCTTAACTAATACATCCAAACCAGTGTTAGGAATGTTTTGGAAAGTAAGTTCTACTACTTCATCTGAAGGAGCTTCAGTACCTGGAGTTTCTTCAGATGGCTCGTCTGATGGCTCTGTAGTATCGCCTTCAGTAGAACAAGCTGCTAATGCAAACGAAAATAAAAGCATTAGACTCATTAAAATTAGACTAAATTTTTTCATTTCAATATCCCCCTATTTTTAATCTTGAACGTGAAATACGTCCTACTAAAAGTATAGTGGATTCGATTTCACAATACTATGTGGTCATTCTTATATTTCTTGTATATTTTTCACCTCTATGTGAAAAATGTTCACAAAGATATAACTTGTCTTCGATTCATAGTATTGTATAAGTAAAGAAAATTATTCATGATCGACTAGTATAAATTTGTATAAATTTACAATGAATAGTTTTATCCATTAAACTTGTGAATTTGCACTAACTTTTCAGCATGAATTTCATTTAGTAGAGAATGACATATGGTGATTCTCATATTTTTGTTATATATTTCACATCTTATGAAAACTCTATGATTTAAAGCCATCTCAAATAGACTTTCTAAACTTAGTGTAGTAAATTGAATGTTAGTGAGATCAATTTGAAGAAAGGAATGACAACGATGAAAAATGAAAACAAATCATCAGGTTGGAAATTTATTAATGATGATAGTACTTTTTCAATAAGTAATCCACAAAAATCAAGCTATTTATATTTCCCTTTAGTAAACGAAGCCGGGATGATGTCGGCTATTACACCTACGTTACATGGTGATATAAAAACGAGCCAGAACACGTTTCTAATGGCACCCGTTTCATCAGAGGATTTGCATAATTCTCGTGCAGCGAGGAATTTTTGGGTTCATATAGAGGGCGAAGATATTTGGTCAGCTACAGGTAATTCCGCAAAGCAAATAAGCCTTAATTTTAAAGAAAAAGAGGAAGAAGAAGTTCATTTAGAGGCTGGATTGTTATGGCATAAAGTAACTCGTGAAAATAAAAAACTTGGTATCAAAGCAGAATGCACTAGTTTTGTACCTGCGAATAAAGATCAAGTTGAGCTTTTAAAAGTTAATTTATCAAATACAAGTGATCAAGATTTGACGGTAACACCAACAGCAGCTATTCCTCTTTATGCAAGGTCAGCTGATGATATTCGTGATCATCGCCATGTTACCTCTTTACTTCATCGAATTTACACTTCTAAATACGGAATAGAAGTGCAGCCTACACTTTCTTTTGATGAAAGAGGACATAAGATAAATCACGTGACTTATAGTGTTTTAGGTTCTGACGGTAATGGAGAAGCACCAACAGGTTTCTTCCCAGTTGTTGAAGACTTTATAGGTGAAGGTGGAAACCTAGACTGGCCTAAAGTCATTGTGAAAAATGAAGCACCACATACAAATGCAGGTGAAACAATTGAAGGATATGAAGCAATAGGAGCGTTAAAGTTTAATACAACAACATTAAAACCTGGAGAGTCCAAGTCCTACATTGTTGTACTCATGATTACGGACAATCGACCAAAGGATATAAGCGAAATTTCCAAAAAGTATTGTTCAGAAGAACAATTTGATCTTCTATTAGAACAAAATAAAATAGACTGGAAAGATAAACTTAACAATTTAAATTTTGAAACTAGTGATATCGATTTCAATCAATGGATGAAGTGGGTCACTTTACAACCTATTTTAAGAAGAATTTATGGATGTTCTTTCCTTCCACATCATGATTACGGAAAAGGTGGACGTGGATGGAGAGATTTATGGCAAGATTGTCTGGCACTTTTAATTATGGATGATCCTAAAAAAGTAAAAGAATTGTTGTTAAACAACTTTGCAGGGGTACGGATTGATGGAAGCAACGCTACCATTATTGGTTCAGAACCAGGTGAATTTGTAGCAGATCGAAACAATATATCTCGTGTCTGGATGGATCATGGAGCCTGGCCGTTTTTAACCACTATGTTATACATTCATCAGAGTGGAGATATTGAATTTTTGTTAGAAAATCAAACTTATTTTAAAGATACACAAATTAAACGTTCAAAGGATTTAGACTTACAATGGGACCCTGAGCAAGGAAACCAGCTCAAATCTGAAAATAGCGATATCTATGAAGGCACAATCTTTGAACATATGTTATTGCAGAATATTGTGCAATTTTACAATGTAGGACAACATAATAACATCAAACTTGAAGGTGCGGATTGGAATGATGCTTTTGACTTGGCACCTGATTTGGGTGAAAGTGTTGCATTCACAGCTCTTTATGCCAGTAATTTAAAAGAGATGAGCCAATTACTGTTATCTCTTCAAAAGAAAACAGGTACTGAGGAGTTACAGCTCACAAAGGAAATCATCATTTTATTGGATACGATCTCCAACCCTATCAACTATGATAATGTAGAAGAAAAACTAGAACGCTTAAATCAATACTTTGAAACTTGTAGTCATAAAATCAGCGGTGAAAAAACGTCTATCTGCATTAAAGATTTAGCAGCTGACTTAAACAGTAAAGCGGATTGGATGATCAACCACTTAAGACAGAATGAGTGGATTAAAAATGAAGAAGGTTTTGAATGGTTTAATGGCTATTACAATAACGATGCAGAACGAGTTGAAGGCGACCATACTAACGGAGTTCGCATGACACTAACTGGTCAAGTTTTCCCTGTAATGGGGGGCGTGGCTACTGATGATCAAGTAAAAAAAATATCTGAATCCGTTACGAATTACCTTAAAGATGAAAAAATCGGATATCGATTAAATTCACAATTTGGAGAGATTCAACAAAACATTGGACGAGGATTTGGTTTTGCTTTTGGTCATAAAGAAAATGGTGCCATGTTCAGTCATATGGCTGTAATGTACAGTAACGCAATGTACCAACGACAGTTTGGACATGAAGGTTATGATGTGATCAACTCCATTTATGAGTTAAGTAAAAACTTTGAACTTAGTCGTATTTACCCAGGTGTACCTGAATATATTAGTGAAAAAGGCAGAGGCATGTACCACTACTTAACAGGTTCTGCTAGCTGGTTATTATTAACTGTACTGACTGAGATGTTCGGAGTAAAAGGGAATCTAGGAGATTTATCTCTAGAGCCTAAACTACTAATAAATCAGTTTAATGATCAGAACGTAGCCTCTGTATTTTCCTATTTTGCAAACCGTCACTTAAACATTGTATACAAAAACGAGAACGGTTTAGACCATGGGGCTTATCAAATTCAATCCATTACATTAAATGGTGAAGAGATTACATTTGAAACGAAACAAAAAGCAGTGATTATTAGTCGTGAGTTCATAAACCAACTTCCAGAAAATGAAAACCACACCCTAGAAGTTGTTTTAGGTTGATATTTATTAATGAAAAGGAGCATTCATATGAGTCTGTCTAAACATGAATTCCTTAATCCTCCTTCATTCATTTTGCAAAATAATAAGTTAAAAGTGAATATTGCAAAACCGGGAGCCTTTCAAAAAGGCTCTCGATTTGATTGGACGGGTTATATAACACAAGTTACACTAAACAATAAACATACTTTTTGCGTACCAGAAACCTACATACCTGAAAGAGGAACAGAAGGACAAGGAATGTGTAACGAATTTGGGATATTTACACCTATAGGCTATGATGAATCCGCTGTAGGTGAACAGTTTCCAAAGTTAGGAATCGGAAACCTTACACGTACTGAAGAGGGTGAATATCAATTCCAGTCACCCTACCCAATATCTCCCTTTGACATTCAAGTCATTGAAGAAGAAAGTAAAATAATCTTTAAAGTATCGCCTATAAATAGTCAGGGGTATGCAGCAGCCATAGAAAAAACAATCGTATTAAACGACCAAAGTTTAACCATACATTACAACCTAAAAAACGTCGGAGAAAAATCGATTAAAACAGAAGAATATGTACATAATTTTATTGGAATCAATGAGCAGCCAATTGGTACCGGTTATAAATTGAGGCTACCTTATACACCACAAATAGAAGAGTTACCTGATATTATGACAATAAGTGATCACGAATTAAGTTGGAAAAACAAACCCAATGAACCTTTTTATTGGCGTCCAACAGGGTATAATGATACAGGCCATAAATGGGAGTTATTTCATGAGCCAAGCGGTGTAGGTATGAGAGAAATTAATGAATTCCCACCCGCAATGTTTGCGATTTGGGGTACTACTCATGTCGTTTCACCAGAAATATTCATTCATATTGATGTAAAACCAGGAGAAACCCAAACTTGGTTTCGTACTTTTGAATTTTTTGAAGCGTAAAGTGAGATACAAGGAAATAGGAATTCATAAACATCATGTATAAGGAAGAGGAAAATCATAGACTTTTTTAAGACTACGATTTTCCTCAATTTATATATTAATAGACTATTGGATTCATTACCAATTTTCACTAATGAAAAACTTCCCATCATACTACTCTTTCCAACTGTACTTTTGTTCCCATCCTAATACTTGTTTCAACTTTTTATTGGATAATAAGCTTTCACGGTCGTTAAATTCTGCTCGAATATCCTTTACATTAGGTAAAAATTTCTCAATCAGTTCTTTTGATGATATGTCAGAAGATGTATCATCTGCTGCAATAATTAATTCTTGAACTCCCAAATCATCCTTTTCAATGGATAATCGACATGCTGTCGCAACATCACGTGCATCGATATATGACCAAAGGATCAAAAGACGTTCTTCTGGTTTGTCAAACCTTTCTCTAAGCCAAATATAATCAGATGGCTCCAATATATTTCCTAAACGAAGAGAGATAACCTGCATACCTGTTCGTCTGTTAAAAGCTTGTGCAGTCAATTCATTCACGACCTTAGATAACCCATAGCTGTCTTCTGGGAGCTGCGGATGATTTTCATCTATTGGTAAATACTTCGGTTCAAAAAATTCACTTGCAAATACGATTCCATATGAAGATTCACTTGAAGCAAGCACTACCTTATCAATGCCTAAGTTAGCAGCCGCTTCCAATACATTATATGTATTCATTACATTATTTCTAAAAGTCACATCATTAGGATAAATAAAAGCTTGAGGAATAGCTGCAAAATGAACGATTCCTTTCACAGAAATGTGTTCTCTTGTATTATACTGAGCCAGTGCATTTTGAACTTCACCTAAGTTATTTAAATCGACAATAATCGTTTGACAAAGTTCATCCTCAGGTCTTTTCCAATCTAAATTCACAACATCATACCCATGTTCAACAAGGTCTTTTATAACCCACTTCCCTGCCTTGCCACTCCCACCTGTCACAATTATACGCTCTTTTGACACTGTAAAAACCTCCTGTATAGATCTAAATAAGACTTTCACTTTCTGATCTTTTGAAATAATTTCATTTTCATTTTATCCAAATTATATTGAAATTGCTAATGCTGCACATGATTTGCAACTAGATGAAAACCCTAACCTTTACACAAATAATCTGCAATTGATTAGGGTTATTCATCATTTGTTTATGTCTTACAATTATCACTTAGTGAAGGATCTTCAGCATTAACTGCTGATTCTTCATCTATATTTTCATTCACCTACAACAATACTGATATTATCCAAATATACGTCTCCTGTCACAGCTTCACCATCTATTGAACCTAATTCAAATACAATTTTCCCATTATCATAGGATTCTTCACTCATCGTGAATGTAAAAGAATAATTCTGATACTCCGTCCCTACTTCTACCTGTTGCATATCCACATATGGAACAAACCATGGGGCAGTCGTTAACTCTTTTCCAACATTAACATTTACCTTTTTCGCTGCATCTGCCTTGGCATCAAAACTAACTATATACGTTGAACCATTTACTAAGGTTAAACCATCTTGAAAAAGTTGTGGACTATAGGAAGCTGCTCCAACAGCATTTATTGAAATCACTAATTGCTCATCTGTTACATTCACATCTCCTTCAGCAAAACCAGCCCATTGATCTCCCCACCAGCTAAACCATGGCTCAACAAGGGTTTCAAAAGTACCATTTTGAATTAATTCGTCACCTGGGTTTTGATCATCTCCAATTGGATCGTCTGGGTCTTGGTCGCCTCCACCTGAAGAGTCTCCCCCGCCATTGAGTATACCTTGGACAATACTAACATTGTCTAAGCTGATCGTAGCAGGAATAGCTTCACCAGCTATATTACCTAATTCAAACACGATCTTCCCATTATTGTATGTGTCTTCATTCATTGTAAAAGTAAAACGATAATTCTCTTGATCAGTACTTAAATCAATGATCTGTGTATCAGCATATGGAATAAACCAAGGTGCTTCTGTTAGTTCTCTTCCAACATTCACATTCATTTGCCTTGCTTCACTTGAGCTTGCATCAAAGGAAACTGTATAGGTGTTCCCATTTTCTAAATACAAACCATTTTGAAAAACTTGTGGACTATAGGATTGATCACCCGTCTGCTCAATATCGATCACCATCTGTCCATCGGTTGCATTTATTTCTCCAACTGCATAACCAGCCCATTGATCTCCCCACCAAGCTTGCCATGGATCAATTGAAGAACTGAAGTGTCCATTTTGAATAATATCTCTTTTAATACTTACATTATCAAAATATACATCACCTGTAACTGCTTCACCATCAACTGGACCTAATTCAAATACGATCTTTCCATTATCATATGAAGCTTCGTTCATAGTAAATGTAAACTGATAAGTTTGTAATTCATCGTTTAATTGTACCTGTTGTGTATCAACATATGGAATAAACCAAGGTGCAGCATCCAAACCTCTACCCACATTTACGTTTATTTTTTTAGGTGAAGTAGATTTCGCATCAAAACTTACTGTATAGGTTTGCCCACTAATAAATTGTAATCCTTCTTGAACAACTTGTGGAATGAAAGCCTGTGCTCCTAAACTTTCAAGATGAACTTTAAGTAAACCATCCTCAATTGAGGTTTCACCTTCAGCATACCCATTCCATTGATCTCCCCACCAAGCAAAAGTTGGTTCTACAATGGAATCAAACGTACCATTTATAATAAGATCTTCACCTTGGCTCTGGCTTTCGGTTGATATCGTAAACCAATCCAAATTCACACCCGGTGAAGCAATTTGAAGCGTCTGTACACCTTCTTCTAAGTTAACCGTTTGACTTACTATACTCCAGTTATTCCATCCACCAGTGTTAGCAATATCCATGTTATATAGACCATCAGCTTCAGATTCTGTTATTTCATCATTAAATTCCAATTCACCGGTATATGCACTTCCCGTTTTTGTTAATAAAGTCAAACTTCCTGTGTCCACGTTTGAAGCAACAGAGTATGAAATCACATATTCCCCAGCTTCTTGGACGTCTATAGCGTATTGCAACCAATCTCCTTCATCAATAAAACCAATCGTTTGACCATCGTTTTCAGCGATCACGCCAAACATGCTTACATAGTCTTCCGCTTCAATTTGTGTATCTCCTGCAATGTCTTTTGGTGGAGAAATGGCTTTCATTGTTACATTATCTACAAAAACACCTGCATCATGATTTCCAAATAAAAACTGTAATAATGCATGTTCATCTGTAGGATTGTTCATTCTAAATACTTTCGAATACTCTTGTGTAGCTGTTGATAAATCTATGGATTCATTCATATAAATTTCAGTTTGATCCGCATCTGTTAATTGAATTTCAATTGACCTTTCTTCTACTGCTCGAGCGTCAAAAGAAACAATGTAACTTTGATTCTCTTCAATATTTAAATGGTTTTGACTTACAGCAATGGAATCAGGAGATGTACCTGCTTCATCAATAGATACATATAGTTCACGATAATAGATTTCACTATTTACTGAAGCCGAAGCTGTTGCAGAATCATCAGTTGTTAATTCCCAGAAACCTAATCGATTCGTACCTTGATCAAAAGTTCCATTATAAATATAGTTTCCATCTGATAGTACTTCTTTAGAAGCATTTGGATCCTTTTCAACTTTTTCCAAACGTACATTATCTATAAAAACGGGTAGTGTTGACGCTTGCCCCATGTTAAACTCAGCACGAGCATTTATATCTGTTGGTTGTACCATGTCAAAAATAAACTCAAAGTGCTGTGGTGTATCCGTTAACCCGATCGTAGCATCCTGCAAATAACGAGCAAAGTTATTATCTGGTCCAGATACGTTTACCATCATAGAACGATCTCCTAAAGACCAAGCATCAAAGGAATATTTATATCTTTCACCGTTTTCAATGGGTAGATTCGGTTGAACAAATTGTAAAGCCCAAAGTGCATCTCCTGCATTTGTAATCGTCGTATTTAATACACCATCAACAACTGAAACCTCACCTTCACCCCCAAATAAATCATCTGGATCAAAAGGTTGGAAATCCCAAAAAGCTAACTCTTCAGCAAAATTTCCGTTATAAATATAATTTCCATCCTCTAATGGTTCTCTTCCTTCTGAGTCATTATTAATATAAGGATTAGGTTCAGGTTTTTCACCCGCTTCTCTATATTCCCCATCTAATTCATATACACGAACATAATCAATTAAAAGTTGCTGAGGGAATACAGTCGTTTCATCTGGACTACCTGGCCAGTTTCCACCAACAGCTAAGTTCATTTGAATATAAAAATCTCTGTCATACGGTGCTGGATAAGTGAAACTGTCTGCTCCTTGTGGATCTTTAGAAAACCAATCATTTTGAGTAGAGAATAAAATCCCGTCGACATACCATCTCATTTCACCCGGTTCCCATTCTAATGTAAATGTATGATAATCATCTACAAAACTTTCCCCGCTTGGCAGTTGAAAATCCTGACCAGTATGAGTCCATGGCACCCCATAGTGAAGTGTTCCATAAACCGTATAAGGATCATGTCCTAAAAATTCCATAATATCGATTTCACCTGAGGAAGGCCAAATATCATAGATACCATAATCAGTAGGCATCATCCAAATCGCAGGCCATATCCCTTGTCCCTCTGGCATTTTCGCTCTAAACTCATACTTACCGTAAGTCCAATCACCTTTACCTTCAGTAGTTAACTTAGCAGAAGTATAATCATTTCCTCCAAAGTTTTCTTCATGTGCTTCAAGAATTAATAAACCATTTTCTACACGTGCATTCTCTTCACGGTTTGTGTAATTTTGAAGTTCATTATTTCCGTAACCTCCACCACCTTGGATGAAGTTCCATTTCGTTTCGTCTATTATTTGTCCATCAAAGTTATCTTCCCAAACAAGGTTCCATTTTTCTTTTTGAACTTTACCTTTTGTAAGTTCAAGTAATTTGAAATCTACGACTTTATTATTGTCATCAGCTAAATAAACACCAAGGTATTTATTAATTTCTGCATCCACACCTGAAATATCATCTAGTGCAGTATATGGGTTTTTGATAGAAAAGTCAGTAGGTACTTCATCCCCAGCATTGGGTGTTTCAATTGGTAAACTGGAAACTTGTACTGCCAAATGATGTACGCTTTCATCAATTTTCACATCTACTTCAGTTGAGCCATGTAACTGACCTTTAGAAGCTCTAGGATTAAAATTATTAGTTGCAGGTGCATCATTCCCATTTCCTTTCTTTTCAGCAAATACAATTTGGAAACTACTCAACACCATCATTAAAACTAGTAAAAGGGATAATAATTTCTTCAAATGAACTCTCTCCTTTAATATTAGAATAAGTGCATACTCATAGATTAAAATAACCTGTTTTACTACCTACTAAATTGGGAGACAACTATGAAATCTAAATAAATTCCCCTAGATAAGTATCACCCCTTTCAAAAAACTAAACTTATAAAAAATAAAAGTGATTTTGAATTTTATGAAATCGTTTTCATTTTACTTAGTTTGTTATTTAATAATGAAACTGAAGAATCTTTTATTAAAAATTTTATTAACTGAAAACGTTAACAAGAGAAGATAAAAAGTAAATAAGATGATTACATTACTCTTTAGTTTAGAAATACTTAATCGAGGAAGGAAGCTTATTCTCCCTCCCTCAATAATAAATCTGTTAACAAAAGGTTGTCAATAACTATTCCTTTATATGAAAAAATCCTGCAAATCTATTTACCTATTTTGACATTTAAGATTCATTCATTTTTCACTTTTCTTCCGCTATACTAAACCAGTGTAAATTGACGTTAGGAGCATAAATCTGAATCGTCTGAACTCCTGCATTTAAAGTAATCGTATCATTCATTGAACGGTAGGACTGCCATCCTCCTGTTTTTTCTACTTGAATGGATGTTTCGTGATCAGCTTCACTTTCCAACAATTCACCCGCATTCAAATTTTGAGTAAAAACACTACCTGACTTGGATAACATGGTTATTTGTCCATCATCTCGATCTGATGCAGCATAATAAGAAATTTTATAATTCCCTGTTTTTTTTACATCTATGATATACTGCATCCAGTCCCCTTCTTCAATAAAACCAACAGTTTCACCTTCAATGACAACTCCCACCATGTCATCATACTCTTTGGCTCTGATAACAATATGTTCTTCCAATAATGTTGGTGGTAATAGTTCTTTTAACAAAATATTATCTAAAAATACTGCACTTTTTTGACTTCCCAATAAAAACTGAAGCTGTGCGTGTGCATCTGTTTCATTTTCCATCTTAAATACAAAACTATTTGACTGAGTATCACTTAATATATCGAATGTTTTTGTAGCATGAATGTTTTTTTGTGTTTCATCCGTCATTTTAACACCAATCATTCCTTCTTCTTCTGCACGAGCGTCAAAGGAAAGATAATATGTTTTTCCTTTTTCCATGTTTAAATCAGTTTGAGTTAAACGTATGGATTCAAGTGAGTCTCCTGTCTCATTCACAGTAACTTCCAATTCTCTTTCTTCAAGTTCAATCCCTACACTCGCAGTTGCGTTTACTCCATTGTCACTTGTTAATTCCCAAAATGATAAACGGTGATCACCTTGATCAAATGTTCCATTATAAACATAGTTTCCTGTTGGAAGAATAGATTTCGTTTCATTAGGGTCCTTTTCCTTTTTAACAAGTTTGACATTATCTATCCATACAGGCAAAGTAGAGACCTGCCCCATATTAAATTCAACACGTGCATTCATATCGGAATCTTGAACCATATCAAACGTAAATTCAAAATGCTGCATATTTCCATCTAAAGAAACGTTCGTATCCTGAAAATAACGAGAGAAATTTCGATCAGGGCCAGAGACGTTCACCATCATTTGACGATTTCCAGATGATCTAGCATCAAACGAAAGGGTGTAACGTTCATTTTTTTCCATTGATATTTGAGTTTGGACTATTTGTATTGCCCAAGGTGCTTCTCCTTGTTTTTGAATCACTGTATTCAATTCACTTGCAACAACCGTCACTTCACCCTCACCACCAAATTGAGTTTTGGGTTCGTAAGGTTGGAATTCCCAATTTGATAAATCATCATCAAAAGAACCGTTATATACATAATTTCCGTCTTCTAATGGTCCTCTAACATCTCCTGTTGTTTGAGATTCATAAGGAGAAGGTTCAGGTCGAATACCTGCTTCTCTATATTCTCCGTCTAATTCATACACCCTTACATAATCAATTACAAATTGCTGCGGGAATACCGTCGTATGATCTGGATATCCAGGCCAGTCTCCACCAACAGCTAGGTTTAATTGTAAATAAAACTCTCTGTCGTATGGTGCTGGGTAAGTATAGTTTTCTGGATTGTTTGGATCTTTAGAGAACCAATCATTTTGCTTTGAAAAAAGAACCTCGTCTACATACCATCTGATTTCTCCTGGTTCCCACTCCATTGTGTAAGTATGGAAATCATCACTAAACTTCTTCTCACCAGGTAATTGATAAGATTCACCTGTATAAGTATGAGGAACACCGTAATGTAATGTACCATGAACAGTATAAGGATCATGTCCTACCAGTTCAAAAATATCAATTTCACCAGATGAAGGCCACACATTGTACACTTGATAATCCGTAGGCATCATCCAAATCGCAGGCCAAATCCCTTGCCCTTCAGGTGATTTCGCTCTAATTTCAAAACGACCGTACTTCCAGTCACCTTTTCCCTCTGTTGTTAACTTAGCAGAAGTATATTCTTCAGAACCGAAACTCTCCTCACGTGCTTCAATCATTAATTTACCATCTTCAATACGTGCGTTTTCTTGACGGTTTGTATAATGCTGTAATTCATGATTCCCATAACCTCCACCACCTTGGATGAAGTTCCACTTGCTATCATTAATTTCATCTTCCTCAAACTCATCTTCCCAAACTAAATTCCATTTTTCCGTCTGAACTTTTCCTTTTGATAACTTAATTTCCTTATAATCTATAATTTTGTTGTTTTCATCTGCTAGATAAACACCTAAATACTTATTGGTTTTCGCATCTACACCTGAAATATCAGCTCCTGGAAGGTATGGATTAGAAACAGTGCGATGAGTAGGCACTCCTTCCCCTAAATTAGGTTCAGAAAATGATTCGTTTGAAACCTTAACTGCTAAATGATGTATTGTTTCATCAAAGTCTACAGTTACAGCCGTCGTACCATGAATATTTCCTTTTGAAGCTTTTGGCTGAAATCCACTGTTATCATTTTTTTGATTAAAGTAGAAAACGATTCCAATAACAATGATGATAACGAATAAAGAAGTGATAACGATCCCTCGTTTTTTCAATGTGATCCTCTACTTTCTGCTTTAATAATACCCCAAAATACATAAATTCCTTTATGGAGTATTTAATTTTTATAAATCTAATCTAAATAAGCATCAATTTTAGAAATCTGACCTTCACGAACCATAGAAGCATACGGATCAGGAATAAAACCATCTTTGAAAATGATTTGTTCACCATCTTGTTTTGTAAGTACTAGTTTTTTAACTTCTACCCCATTTGCTCCATACGTATTTTTACCTGATTTATTAATATAAATCACATCACATTTTGATAAAAATTTAAATTCGACAGTACCATTTCCATCAAATAACCACCCTGGTAAAATTGGATTTAATTTCAAACAAAGCTTATCTTCTTCCATTTGGAAAGGTTGTTTGTTTGCCATCATCACATGCCACATAGATAGAAACTCTGCTGTAGATCCACTTAACCTTGCCACGAATCCTGCCCCATGTTGAGTAACATCAGGATTTGCACTACTAGCAATAAATGAACTATTCTCAATAATACTTCTTCCATAAACTTCTGGGTCTAAAAATGGAACCATCACATTTTTCATATCTTCGAAAAACTCATCATATAAACCTGCTTTTAATACCTCTAAAATATACTTATATTCCATATGCATAAAGACAGATTCATTTTCTAACCAACCTGCAGTAAATGCTCTAACTCTCCCTAGCTCAAAAGGCTGTCCTTCCAAAGATGCATTAACCTTATACATTTTCAACTTCTCATCGTATACTCCACTGCTTTTAATTTGCTCGTATAACTTTTGTTTTTCTTCAAAGGAGTCCAATACCTTTAGTGCTCTCGTTGGACCCTCCAAAAATTGTGGAAGGTTATGCAATTTAAATTTTGTCACTTTGACATTCTGTAAATGGTTTTTATTTACTTTTTGTTTTCCATCTTTATCAACGAGCTCTTCAAAACTTTCCGCTTCAAAATAGAAATAGGTTGGATACTTTCCATCATTCAGCTCTAAAGCACGTTTCATTCCTTCATTCATTTTAAACACAAACTTTTTAAAAATATGCTTAATCTCAGATACCTTTAGCTCTATTTCTGCCCCGTCTAACCCATATTTAGTTTGATCACGATATTGTTCTCTAGCCGTTGAAACCTGATCCCAATATTGATAATTTTTGTCTGATTGTTCCGACTGATTATAAACATCAAGTGAACGATCCACAGTTGTTAACAATTCCGCCATTTCCACAGGCAGTTTGATTGTTCGATCAATGCCTTCACTAGAGCTAATGACAAATTGAAGCAATCTTTTCAATTCGCTTGCTTCACTAAAACCAGAGGCAAATAAACCTGGCAATCCATTCATAGAATCGTTCCAACCTGGTTTGTTCGCTTCCATCTCTACACCTAATCCATATGGATCTAACGTTGCAAATTTATTTAAAGCTAATGAAACTGTTTTGCTGTAGAGATTAGTATAATATATATCACCTTTACCATGTTTTGTTCTTACCCAATTCGGTAATTCTGATCTTGAATGAAGTATAGCCTCTTTTTGTGCATCTTCTTCAATAGCATCATATTGACGAACCTTTCCATCTACCAAAACATATTTATCTTCTCTTGGTAACACAATAGCTGGACTATCAAAGTAAGTATACGTTTCTTGTTCAAATAGCAGTTGTTGTATACGATCAGGATAAATGGCAAGGTAGCTATCCACTAAATCCATATTATATGTCCAATGATCGACCCAATACCCTTCTCCAAACTCCGCCTCTACATGTTGTTCACTAATTTGAAGTACTTCTAACATGAATTGTTCTGAAGTTTTACTTAACTGTATATTTTCGCTTTCTATTTTGCTTAGGAGTTCACCTGGAGTAAATGGATTTAATAAGAATGTTCTCATTTTATTTGTGTCCATTTTATCGATAAATTTCAAAATTTCATCTATTTTGTTTTGTTTAACTGTAAAGCTACAACCTTTTACTACAAGAGGATTATATCCATCTGTCTGAATTAAGTTGAAAAACATATTGACATTAAAATCTTGAATCTCAGGATGGAATAACACATCACTTCTTCTATTCTGATTTGCATCTCTAAAATTTCCGTTACCTTGTGAATAATACCCTGCTTCTAAAGAGAAAAAGTTATAATCCCTCTCTAAATCACCATGTTTTCTTGAGTAAATGTGATAAACAAGTGGTTTTTCACCTGCTTCAAATGTAACAGGATAACCACCACGCAGTAAATTGTCCAAGTAATTTTGTTTACAGTAAGCATCAAACAAACTAGAGGAAGTTTTTGTAGTGATGTCATTTGTTATTTCATCAACTAACTGTCCTGCTTCATCTCTTTTTGCATCGATATATAGTTTTTTACATAGTTCATCCTTACGCCCATTGATTTGTTCAATATCTTGAACAAAACCAATGAATGTATTAATTTCAACAGATTGCCCAGGTTGTAATTCTTTTTCTACTCCAGAAAAACCTGTAGGCACTTTATTAGTGGTCACTTGTTGCTGATTTAATAACTCACTTAAAGAATGCTTCAAAAAGGCATCAGGTTTATTAAATGAGGTATTCATCCCAAATACAAGATTTGCATCTACAATCGGAGAAATGAGGTTTTCATTTTCAAAACTTAAATAAAAATAGCCTCCTTTGATTTCACCAACAGCAGCGGAATCAGCAGTATCTCCTCGAAGTTTATAAAAAGGAATATGTTGATCAAGATTATATACATCCATCCAGCTTTTTAAAGTATGACCTAATCTTTTATATGGTTCTTCCGTAATACCGTATGGAAGAATAGAAGGCATTCCGTCCAATACTTCACATTTCACACTCTCTTTAGAAATGTTTTTAATGGTTACAGTACGGACTAAAGAAGCAAATGATTCATTAGGCAGTGTATAATAACTAACTTTGACCTGTAAACCTGCTTTTTTATTGATGGAATCGATTTCAAGAAGGTTAGATGAAATATACATATTTTCTTCTAACTTCAATCCACCTGTTTGATATGCAAAAGGTTCATAATATCCATTGTAGTCATTTTTATAATATTTTATAAACGTTCTAAAACCAGTTGTAGGAATTTGCTGATAAGATTTATTCGCTGGGAAAAACTCCATAATGGAACTATCTTTATTTTGTATTCCAAAACTAGCGATCCCCTGCCCTCTGTTTACATAAAAAGCCCAAAGAGGAATTCCCATGGTTCCTGCAATGCCAGGAAAAAAGCTGGAAAATGGCTTCTGATTATTATAATCTTTTATAACAAATCGTTTTTTTTCATCAAAAAAGTATGGTTTCATCATAACCTCCACGTATTTTTTATAAAAGTACCTGTTCAAAAAATTCAGTTTTCAGCACCAAGAAGGTGACTTGAACCTGCGATAGTGTTCCTCGGGGTCCCCGAAAAGTAATAGGAATACTCTTCAAAGCCGTCCTTCACTTTTTGGGGTATAGCAAGTGTAGGGTTTTTCTACATGAGCACCGGACTTCAAAGGTGAAAGTCAGATTCGATGTCGAATATCACTTCTAGAGAACCTTCGTGATCCCTACTTAGAATCAGTCACTTCCTTGTGACTAATGTAGGATCAGCACGTCCTGTGCTGACAAAGTGGGGGACTTTTTGAACAACCTATAGAATCTATCCCTTTAATATATCAAAATTATCGATAAATTTGTAGTATTTTAAACTTGACGATGTTGAGAATGGTTTTGCTGAGGTTTATTATGTTCTCTATAGTCATAAGGGCTCGTATTTTCAAAAGCTTTAAATACCTTACTGAAATGGGCTTGATCTGTATAACCAACCATTTTACAAACTTGATATATTTTATGATTGGTCTCACGCAATAACTCCTTAGCTTTGTTGATTCGAGTTTTCGTTACAAAATGACTAAAGGTGACCCCCATTTCATTTTTAAATAAACTACTCAAGTAATTGGGATTTACAAATAATTGCTCAGCCAACGAAGTCAAAGTAATTTCTTTCGAATAATCTTTTTCCACATACTCTATAACAGAACGAATTAATCGATGTATAGAATCGTTTGATTTTCCATTTTTAACTGAAACCTCTTCTTTATATAAGCCTAATTCCATTAAACTTTTTTTGTATAATTCGCTGACTTCTTGCAGCTGGTCACTTACACCTCCTATTCCAATCTCGCAACTTCTTTTTAAAATTTGTTCAATGGCAGAAGAAATATTCTTCAATACTTCTCCAATATGATTTGACTGATCATTGTAGGAGAATAAAACAGTGGATAAATGGCTCTCCTCCACTACTACAATGGAGGTTCCCAGCTCATTCATTACATCAGATATAATATTTTTAATGGAAAATCGTATCGTTTTTTTTCTTAATTCTTCTGGTTTCATCGTGATGGAAAATAGATAAATAGATTGAAATTCAGGAAATAGCGATTCATCGTAATAGGGTACTGGCATCTCATAAAAAAGATCCTGAACTCTTTTTTCCAATAAATTCTTTTCCCTTAAGCGACCAATTTCAGATTTCGATCTCCGGCTATTAATCATCATTTCTATTTTATTAATGATATCTTTAACACTTTCCATTGAGGTAGGTTTTAATAAATATTCAACCACCTTATATTGAAGAGCGGTGCGAGCATATTCGAAATCAGCGTGCCCTGTTAACATCACGATATAGGTTTTAGGGTGAGTTTCGTAAATATACTTTGCAAGTTTTAATCCATCAACTCCAGGCATCCTAATATCTGTAATCACAATGTCAAACCTTTTTTTCTTTAGTTTAGCAATAGCATCTTCTCCATCTTCAGCTGTTAACACATCATAATAATCCGCCATAGATTGAATCATATTGGCCATTGCATTTCTCACTATCGGTTCATCATCTACCATTAATATATTCATGATAGCCTCCTTTTAAATAGAGTTTGTTAAATGTATAGCAGAACTAATGATATAGACTTTTGGCATATAATTTCATTCATTATTTAACTGGGTTTTGATTAACCTCATTGACTCATTCCATATTTCCTCTGGAGGCGTATTTGTCGTATCAACCTGTATTAGAGCGTTGTCAATAATTCCAGTTACAATATGTTGATTTGGGCCCTCGTATACAGGCTCTAGGTTTTTAGCTGAATCAACAAAAATTTCACCTACAGGAGCATTATTAAAATAATGCAATTTTGTCTCTAGAATGATGGGATGATCATAAAGCAATGGAGATGATGGAAAATTTTTGTCCTTAGTAAAAACTCTAAGTTGGCTGTCTGGTGAGGTCAAGTGCTCTATTAATTTATAGGATTCTCTAGGGTGTTTTCCTTCTGCTGGCATCGTTAAAAATGAACCTCCCCAGTTTCCTCCTCCCTCAGGTAAATAAGTTACATCCCATTCACCCACATTACTAACATTAATGTCAGAGGATGAATTAAACGATTTTTCAATCGATGACAACATCCATGAAGTTGCAAAAGTAATTGCAAATTCATTTGCTCTTAATCTTTCACCCCATTCAGGATCCCAATATTGCGGGGTCCCTCTAGAAAATTCCATTTCTTTTGCATTAACTGCATATTCCCAAGCTTTTTTAACAGTAGGGTTTGTATCTACAATGAGTTTATTAGTCCCTTTTTCAAAATATTGTTGTTGTCCCTGACCTAAAATCATGCGGTATAATATATAAATGTTATCGACCATATAAATATGATGTTCTTTTAATTTTTCCCCAACCTCAAATAAATCATCCCATGTCCTTATTAGATTAGCAACTAATTTGCGGTCTGTCGGTAATCCAGCTTCTTGAAATAAAGTTCGGTTATACAACATAGCAACAGGACCAATATCCGTAGGTAAACCAAACAAGAAACCATCTAAATTAGAAGCTTGCTGCCACTTCCAATCCAAATATTGTTCCTTTAAAGTCTGCCCCCCAAATATAGTTAAATCATAAAATGCTTTATCGAATTCTTTAAAACGTTCAAAATAACTTACCTCAACAAGACTAATATCAGGTGCTCCATACCCTGCTGCAAATGCATGTTGTAAATTGTTATGAACATCTGTATAAGGTAATATAATCATCGAAATATTAACATCAGTATTCTGTAGGTCATATTCTCGTATCATGTCCTCAAGTCCACTTCCCGGCCAAAGCCAAACCGTTAGTTCAACAACTGGATTTTCATTCGTTCGATTGGAAGCGATATTCCCAAAATCATTATATTTCACTAAATCACAAGCAGAAATGTGAAGTAGTAAAAAAATAGATAGTACAATTAGAATGGACTTTCTGAATATATCAATCATAGAAATTCCTCCAATCACGAAATAAATTCAATATTTCTAACTTTTATCTCTTTTTAGTGGAAGTTTAATTTCGACTTTTAAACCACCTAAATTACTATTTGAGAGTTGTAACCCATAATCTTTTCCATAAATTAATTGAATTCTATATTTAAGGTTAGTCAATCCAATTCCAGAATGCATAATCGTTTGACCATTGATCTCTGCATGGCTTTGAACACGCTCAAATTTCTTCATGTCTATGTCTGACATTCCTATCCCATTGTCTTCTACAATAAAATAGATATGGTTGTCAATTCGATAAATATCAATATTGATCATCCACTCAGGTATTCTTTTTGGTTCCAAACCATGTGAAATGGCATTTTCAACTAAAGGTTGCAATAAAAGCTTCATAATATAAGTTGATAATATGGATTCAGGATTTATCCCTATGTTTACCTTAAGCTTTTCTCTATATCTGGCTTTTAAAATATCAAGGAAATGATTCAAATGTTTTAAGTCCTCATCAATCGTTACTAACTCAGACCCGGGCTGAATACTGTAACGCAGCAAATCACTTAAGCTTAGTACCATATTTGCTGTATTATACTGACCTTCATTAATTAATTCCCAATAAATCGTATTTAAAGTATTATATAAAAAATGAGGTTTAAACTGAGCTTTTAAAGCAACCAACTGTGCATGTTTCTCACTAATTTGTTTATCTGATAAATCCTTAACGGTTTGATTTAAATTTTGTAACATTTGATTGTAACTTTGATACAACATGTATACTTCCCTGTTTCCCATGATTCCTTTATAAGGCTCTATCGCTCCTTGTTCAATCCGCTTAAATCTGGATGCCAGCTTCCTAATCGGTATGGACAATGACCATGAAAAAAACAATGTAAAAACTAGTGCTGTAATCACACCTGTCAATCCAATGATCAACAAATTATTTTCGATACTTTTTAAGTCTTTAAATGCCTCCTCAATATCTACATAAACCATAAATGTCCACTCCGCATATTCAGATTGGGCATGAGAAATGTACGTTACGTCCCCATCAATTTCCCAGTCAATCATATCATTAGGGTGATTAAACATCTCATTCAATAAACCCGCTTCTACTTGTGTCCCTATTTGGCT
The DNA here is from genome assembly GCF_010078385.1 of Chengkuizengella sediminis. Lineage (NCBI taxonomy): Bacteria > Bacillati > Bacillota > Bacilli > Caryophanales > Paenibacillaceae > Chengkuizengella > Chengkuizengella sediminis. The sequence goes on along the minus strand of NZ_SIJC01000006.1, from coordinate 230,507 downwards.
TTTATCTTCAGAATAGATGACGTATCCATCACTATCTACAATTTGCACTTTTCCACTTGTACCAAAGTTAACTTCTCCTACAAGTCTTTCTAAAGTCTCAATAGGAAACACTGTAAATAAGTACCCGATTGGCTCTAAATGATTTAAATCATTAATTTGCCTAGCACCAATTACACCTGGTAATACTTCCTCATCTCTCCAAGCATCTCCAGCGATCCATACCATTCTCCCGCTGTACTCATTCACTTTTTGAAACCATCTATTTTCCATTAATTCATGCAGATCTTGATTTAAATATAACGTGTTATTTTCAAAGTAATCATCTCCAACGCTATCTATAACATGGATAATATAATCTTCTTTTATAAACCGACTCTGTTCTCCAATAATATTATTAATTTCAAATCTATTATGTTCAGGAATATCTCCTTTATGTATATCCAAGAGATAATCCTGTACATCTGGATGAAACGCAACCGTTTGTGATACCTTATCAAACTCTAATAGATTGACATCAATTTTCCCTTTTAGTTGGATAACAGATTCCTGTAAGTACTGAGAAGTTTTAATTAAAACAACTTCGGAAGAATTTCGAATTGAAAAGTAACTAATTAAACTAACTGTGATGAGCAATATCGTCGAAAAAACTAACATCAATTGGACTAAAATCGGTATTTTTTTATTCAACTTACCTGCTCACCCCCAAGTATTTACGAAATCGAATTCAATTTATAAAAAAATTGTACTTTTTACAATATTGATGGATACTACAACTTTAGCTTAGTCCTTGTATATCCTTCTGTCAAATTAGAACTGGCAACAGCTATGAGCTAGGGTTATATATAAATCAGATGTACTTAAAAAGGTCAGAATTACCAATTATCTGGAACCAAATCAGATAACCTCAGTCTGTTTAGTTATTCAAATTACATGAGTTTTGTATTTTTAATTCTTAAATGAATTCTCCGTAGAGATCACTTTATAAAGATTGGATAGTAGCGTTGCACGCAATTCAACTAGCTCAGGAAACTCATAAAAAAAAGAGATTTTTTCATCAGCCATCGTTTCAACTTCAGGTTGATAGGATAGAATGAAGTAGGTCCAAGTTTCGGCTATATCTTCTGATGGATCCGTTGCGGCATAGTCTGTTAGAAATTCATTTTCATGATTTGTAAAAAAATGATCAAGGTCTTCTTCGTTGGTTTGCACATCAAGTGATTCCCACTCTTCAATGATCCCTAACCAATATCGTTGGTAAAATTGATTAATGTAAGATTTAGGTGCACTACAGCCATAGGAGGTAAAATAATGGACACAATTTGTTTTCAAGGTTTCTAACTCTTGCTCATCTTCTAAATCCTCGCTATATGGAACTTGTGCTTGATTCAAAAATAATAGATGGCCGAACTCATGAATAATTGTACCAATTAATTCTTTCGTATTATCCATTTCTGCTATGTCCAAACTGAGAAGCCATTCTTCTGGATTTTCATAACGTGGTTCTACAGCACCTAAGGTATTGCCAGCACCATCGGTAAATACATAAAATCCCGTAACCATATTACGTTCTTTAGAAGGAACGATATTCGCAAATAACTGCCATAACTGGGTATGTTTTTCAATATCCTGTTGATCTTGTTCCCATTTCTTATCTTCTACTTCTAGGATAGGATTAGAAAGTTCATCATCAATCACATCATAGGATATAAGAGGCGTTTCTTCCTCTTGATTATCGCTAACGCTTTCTATCCCTACTTCTTCAATTAACTCTCCCATTATTTTAGTTAACTTATCAATATATTCATCTCCGAGTTCTGCGTTCGGAAGTTGTTTCATTTCCACGTTCGTTTCAACACTGCTGCAACCTGTCATTATGAGTAGAATTGCAGAAAATAAAATAGTTCCGATGGTACTTTTCATAAATGTTTCTCCTCGTGTTTTTTGTCATAAACCCATCCTTTTTAGGTACAGAATGAGTAGTTTCCAGAAAATAAGAAGTCCCCCACTTAACCTAATACAAAATGAGGTAAGTGGAGGACTTCACAAAAACATCTTTGTTTTTAATGTATCAGAATTACCAACCTACATTAATAATTAACGCAGTAGGATCAGTATGGTGTAATAAAGTGCTATAATTTCTAACATCATCATAAGGGAAACCATATGCTAAGCCATCTATACTGTATTCATGCCAGAATCCTGCATAAAAGTTAGCTGTATCATTCAGATAGAAAAATTCAGAGTTACTCCAATTTCCAGGGTCATACATGATACCTCTGTTTAATGCTGCACAAAGTTGAGCTTCTACAACTTTTTCATCTGAAGTTCCAGTTGCCATAGGTCCAGAACATTCAAATACTTGAATGTTTGTTGGTTTCCCTATTATCAAGTTGTAAGGACCTCCATTTTTGGAAAAAACAAAATGATCTCCTTCTACTCTACCACTAAATGTACCAGCTTGTGCTGTAAACGTTAGTTCGTTTGTCCTATAATAATCCCATACTTCATTCACATAATCATCAAAATAGTGACCGTAAATCCCTCCATCTTTAAATTCCCCTTTTCCAGGTGCAACAATTCTGTAAGGTTCTTGAACTAACGTTTGATATTCTGCTGGTACTTGGTTTTTATATGCTGTGAATATCTCATCACGAGTGTAAGTTTCACCTACGGTTTTGTCATATCCACCAGAAGCAATCAATCTATTCGTTATCGGGAAACTAAATTGGTCAACTCGGGTTGAATTTCCATGATATCCGTATTGGTTAAGTGTAAATTCAATGTACTCAAAGTAAATATCATGATGTGGATCTGTTGGGTTATTTAAATCTGGTCCAGCAAATCCAACTCTACCATCTGCAGCACCATTAAATTTAATGTACATTGGACTGCCTAGACTAATAAACATTCTTCCAGAAATGATTTCAGGCATGGAAACCCAATCTATATCACTCATTTTATAAAAAATGTTAGGATAATTTTCTCCATTTTTCTCTAAATGACCTGGAGCATCATTATCACTTACTGAACTTTCTACTAAATTTCCACTTGCATCTACATGAACAAGCTGATTTGTTTCTGGATCATAACCAAGTATAGCCCAGTAGATTTCACTATCTGAATACTGTCCACCTGTCCCATTTTGAAGTTGAAATGTCATGACTTCATCTCCTATTGGAAATGATGGAGTTTCGCCAGGATCTGTAGGTTCCGGTGTCGGCTCAGGAGTCGGTTCTGGTTCTGGTGTTGGTTCCGGTTCTGGCTCAGGAATTGGTCCAGGCTCTGGTGTTGTGCCATGTGTACTTGTAAACGTAGGTGTACCATAAGCTGGGATACCATTATTATAAGTAAACCAATAACTTACAACATCTCCTGCTTGTAAATTATTCACGTTTTGTGTAAAAACATTCCCATTTTGATTCATTCTAACATTTAGTTGTCCACCTGAATTTACAGTGTAATGCACATCCACCCAGCTTGTATCTACATTTGAAGTAAATGTGATTTGTGATGAAGTTGTACTTAAGGTGTTTAATTCAGCTGTATAATCTGCATCAACTTCAGGAGCCGGTTCTGGTGTTGGTTCTGGTGTTGGTTCTGGTGTCGGTTCTGGTGTCGGTTCTGGTGTCGGTTCTGGTTCTGGCTCAGGAACAGGTTCAGGTGTTGTGCCATGTGTACTTGTAAACGTAGGTGTATCATAAGCTGGGGTACCATTATTATAAGTAAACCAATAACTTACAACATCTCCTGCTTGTAAATTGTTCACGTTTTGTGTAAAAACATTCCCATTTTGATTCATTCTAACATTTAGTTGTCCACCTGAATTTACAGTGTAATGCACATCCACCCAGCTTGTATCTACATTTGAAGTAAATGTGATTTGTGATGAAGTTGCACTTAAGGTGTTTAATTCAGCTGTATAATCTGCTGCCGAGACGCCATTAACGGGAACTAATGAAAATACTAAGGCTAACATTATGGCTATTGTTATCATTTTCTTAAACATATTCTTGCCTCCAAGTTATTTTATAATGTTAAATATGTGAATCAACCCATGAAGGTAGGGTCGGGATCTATAAAGTCGATTTTGTCTTGTATTTTGTTACTGCACTGAAGTTATAATCTAGTATTTATTTTGATGTGAATCCAGATTTTTGAGCATACTAAACCAGAGATAAGGGTATGTAGATTTGGTCACAAACTTCTACTAGATTCACCCAGATTTGTTGATAGAAGCTATTTCCCTTTAATCGAAATTGATAGATATTACTTACTCTTTTTGGGGTTAATCAAATATATTAAATTTTAATAACACATATTACTTCTTTTAAAAAAAGGATTTCTTATGTTTTTGTCGAATAACTAATACTTAAGGTAATATACAGAACTCAGAACTATTCTGATGTTAATTTAGTTTGATAGTTAATCATTTACCTGTTGTGAGGTAAAGTTTACTAGGTACCATATTGCGGTCATACATATTTTTAAAAAACAAATACTACAAAACCTTTTTAAATAAGTTTCTAATAATTAATGGAGTTATTGATATATTTACTTCTTTTTTCATATTCTATTAAAGCAAACATTTTGAAGTGAAATAGCAATACTTTCAACAGAAAATTCAATTTAAAAACCTAGTTATACTTTTAACAGTCTAATATTATAAATCACCTCCTATTTTTGTAAGCGTTGCCTTAAAGAAATAAAAAATTAAACTTTTGTTTTCAGTTTTGGAATTTCACCCCCCATTTCATCCTCAAAGACTGCATACACTCCATCTCATATAAGTGTATTGTTATACAACAATAACATATTTAGAATATAAAATTATATAGTAAATATGGACTAAATAAAAGACATCAATAGTCTATTAAATAGGTAAAATCAGCATATTTTCATTCTGTAAAATACGTTTCAAAAGAAAAATGATTCAAATTTCAAATGAATCTGTATTTGGATTATTTACTTCTTTTATATTTTCAAACTAATATGTATCCATAAATTTTATATAGTGGTCTACCCTTTTATCGTATAAACTTCACATATAACTATAGTTAGTTCATACTAACTATATGATGGTTTTTCTTTCTCTTTTTTTAAGAGTCGTCGAGGTCTTTCCATTCTTCAGTAATAAAAAAACTGCCCTTATTAATCAACCATAAGGACAGCCTCTATCTCGAATTTACTTTCCTGTTCAAGTCTAACTTCGTACCAAGTTTCTCCTAAACAAGGAAATACAATTCACTTTCGTGGGTAACTTTGTTTATCTGTTCAATAAACTTCCAACATATCTTAACATCTCGTTTGCACATATTGAACAATATCCATGCTCTTCAATTAACCTTTTTGATACTTCATTAATTTTTTTCAGCTGTTTTTCATCTGGTGTTTTCGTTGAAGTTGTAATTTTAACAATATCCTTTAAATCAGCAAACAACTTCTTCTCAATCGCTTCTTTTAAACGTTCATGACTACTATAATCAAACTTTTTATTTTTTCTAGAGTACGAAGACATTCTGATCAATATTTCCTCACGAAACGCTTTTTTGGCGTTTTCTGAAATGCCTATCTGCTCTTCAATGGATCGCATTAAACGTTCATCTGGCTCTAACTCTTCATCTGTAATAGGATCTTTTATTTTATTATGATTGCAAAATGCTTCTATGTTGTCTAAATAATTCTCAAATAATGTTTTTGCTGATTCCTCAAATGAATAAACAAATGCTTTTTGTAATTCTTTTTTAGCAAGTTCATCATACTCTTTTCTAGCTAATGAAATGAAATTCAGATAACGCTCTTTTTCTTCTTTATTGATGGAGGAATGTTGGTCCAATCCATCCTTCATAGATCTAAGCACATCCAGTGCATTTATACAGTTTATATCCTGCCGTATGAGCGCACTTGAAATACGATTCACTACATATCTTGGATCAATACCTGTCATTCCTTCTTCATCATATTCATTTTGCATTTCTTTTAAGTCTGCATCTTTAAACCCTTCAACAGATTCACCGTCATACATTCTCATTTTTTTAATGAAATCCATGCCTTGTTTTTTCGTTTCTTTTAATCTGGTTAGAATGGAAAATATACTGGCTGTTTTTAAAGTATGGGGTGCAATATGAATGTGACCTACATCACCCTGATTAATTAATTTATGATATATTTTTTCTTCTTGAGTAACTTGTAAGTTATAAGGAACTGGCATAATAATCATTCTGGATTGAAGTGCTTCATTTTTTTTATTAGATATAAAAGATTTATATTCTGTTTCATTTGTATGAGCAACAATCAATTCATCTGCTGAAATTAATGCAAATCTACCTGCTTTAAAATTCCCTTCTTGTGTGAGTGAAAGTAAATTCCACAAAAATTTCTCATCACACTTCAACATTTCTTGAAACTCCATCATTCCTCGATTTGCTTTGTTCAGTTCCCCGTCAAAACGATATGCTCTTGGGTCAGATTCAGATCCAAATTCAGTAATTGTAGAAAAGTCAATGCTACCTGTTAAGTCTGCTATATCTTGAGATTTTGGATCAGATGGACTAAAAGTACCGATCCCTATACGCTTATCCTCAGACAATGTGATTCTTTCAACTTCTACATCCTCAATAACTCCATTGTATTCCGTTCTTAAACGCATCTGACATGATGGGCATAAATTCCCTTCAATTCTTACATCCAATACTTTTTCAATGTCTGGTCTAAGCTCATGGGGGATTAGATGTAAAGGTTCCTCGTACATAGGGCACCCTTTAATTCCATATAACGCCCCATCATCCGTGCGTGAGTATTGCTCTAATCCACGTTTTAACATCATCACTAGTGTAGATTTCCCACCACTCACAGGACCCATGAGCAACAATATTCTTTTACGTACATCTAATCTGCGTGCAGCTGAATGAAAATACTCTTCTGTTAATTTTTCTAAAGTTTTATTTAATCCATAAATTTCTTTTTCAAAAAATGTATATATTCTTTTTCCATTCTTTTCTGTCACGCCATGTGAGGCAATCATGTCATATACTCTTGCATGAGCAGTTCTAGATACTTTAGGGTTTTTACGTACAATGTCGATATAATCCTTAAAGGTGCCAGACCAATTCAACTTCTCCTCATCTGCCCGATGGCTAGTGATCTTCTTAAATATATCCATGTTTCACTCCTCCCAACTCATCATGGGCATTGCAATAAATAGTTAACAATTATACGAAAGGAAAAAAATGATTCGTAATAATATTTATGCAATAAGTGAGAGGATGTTGACGAGAAATTTATGTTTCTTTTAAATGTTTGAATTTCGGAAGAGCCCTAACAGTCTCTAGGATTTTCGTCATTTTCTTCAATTTCTGATTTCAGAGCTTGAATTGCTTCATCATCCTTTGGTTTTTGAGATTTTTCATTTTTATTCATTTGTACATTTTCTTCTTCTTGATTTTCATTATGCATTCTTATTACCTCCTTAAATTTTTGACTACCCGATGAAGGATAGGTATTATTAGTGAGTGTTCAAAACTACATCTATTAGAGTGTCAATTGTCAAAAGGAATTATTCACCATTGATTTATGTATCCAAATCGCTGCTTGTGAGCCTTCTCCCATAGCTATCGATACCTGCTCTGAGTGCACATTCACATCTCCTGCAGACCATACATGTTTTACATTTGTCATTTTTGTTCGTGGATCGGTAATAATATGTTTATTTTCCAGCCTTTCTACACCCAATTGAGATGCAAGGAAAGATTTTACATCATTTCCACCAAAAGCAATAAAACCTCTTTCACAATGGATCACTTCTCCACACATTAAAACAACGCCATAAATCATCCCTTTGGCTTCCAACACTTTTTCAAAAGGCTCTTCTTTATATTGAATCTGAAACTCATCCAATTTTTTCCTAATCTGTGGATTAACCTGTTTTTGTTCATGGTTTATATAAACTAAGTCATCTGTCCATTGTTTTAAAGTCAATGCCATGTTAGCACCAACCTCACCAGCCCCTAATATAATGGTTTTTTTATTCCTCACTTCATAACCATCACAATCTGGACATACGTAAACAGATAAACCTAAACAAGAAATCAACTCTGGAAAATCAGGCATACGATCTATAATTCCAGTTGCAAGCAATATAGTCTTCCCTTTATACGCTTGTTCATGATCCTTTACATAAATGTGAAACTGCTCAAATTTTTTTTCTGCTTGAATCACCTCACCTTGTAAAAATTCAACATCTAAACTTTCCGCATGGTTTTTACCAAGCTCCCTTAATTTTGCACCCGAAATACCATTAGGCCATCCTAATAAATTATGATAAGCTCTACATAAAGTTGATCTTCCATCACCTTTATCAATAACAAGAACTTCGTGTTCGTATCTTCCAAGTTGAATGGCAGCTTGTAATCCAGCAATCCCGCCACCAATGATAATACAATCGTATAACATATCCAGATTCTTTCCTTTCTTGAGGTTGTTCAAAAAGTACCCTTTTGATCACGAAGTGGTCGTGAAGTTTATTTCGACATCGAATCTTGCACTCACATTTGAATTCCGGTGCTCATGTAACCAATCACTACACTCCGCTCCGGCTTCTACATGTTCATACAATCTTCTCGGTGCTGAAAACTGAACTTTTTGAACATGTACTTACGTGTATTTATCCACAAAAAAAACACTGAGAAGTAAGGTTTACTTTATATCAGTGTTTTTAATTTATATCATTTTTATTCCACTAAACAATATAATGGTTGCTAAAATGGTCCTTAGTGGTTTAGTAGGTACCTTTGCTGATAACGTGCTGCCAATTAATACACCAGGAATTGATCCTAATAATAACTTTAAGGTTAGAAGATAATCTACATTCCCTAAACCAGCATGTAAAAATCCAGCAACTGTGACTAGTAATAAAGCATGAGCAATATCTGTACCTACAATCTCTGAACCTTTTAATCTGTATAGATAAAGAAGTGCTAAAGCAAAAAGAGAACCTGAGCCTATTGAAGTTAATCCAACCAAAAACCCCAAAATATAACCAATTGTTATTGTGAGTATCTTTTTCTCTTCTATTGGTTTCTTCTGCCAACAATTTTCTCTCCATCTTTTATCAAAGATTTGTCTGAAAATGGTTGCCAAAGCGATGATAATTAACATCACTCCTAAAGACGTTCTCATGATTGATTCTTGATTTTGGAAAAAGTTCTCAAACAATTGGAGCACTCCAATCGCTGTTATAGCACCTGGAATACTACCTATAGCAAAAAATTTAACTAACTTCAAATTAATTGTTTTTTGTCTAAAATGCTGGATAGCTCCAAACATTTTTGTAATTGAATTATAAAACAAATCGGTTCCCACTGCGATCGTTGCAGGAACTCCGAGCATAATCATAATTGGAGTTAATAATGCCGCTCCCCCAACCCCCGTTAATCCTACTAAAAATCCAACAACGAGTCCAAGTATAGTCATCTCTATTCCAAATCCCATAAGCTACACCCCATGAAGTAATTCCGAGTATTTACATAGGATTATAAGGTAATAAATTGGATAAGTAAAGTATTTTTTCAAATAAACCGCATATGCACTAGTAATATATTCTTTTTGTACCTTCCAAATTTTAACCAACCCCTATTAAACTAGCAATAACGTGCATTTTGTGATTTCGGGATCCTCTAAAAGGTTATGATTCTACAGCTCTGATTATTCTTCACTTTTTGGGGTGACAAAAATCTAGTATACTAGTAAATAGACTGACTTAAAATCATAGACATCGAGGTGGAGATACTGGTGAATGAGAAAAAAAAGAAAAGAAATAAATGGATTAGTTTCATCGCATTTATAATGTTTTGGTCACTCTTAATCAGCGGTGGAGTATTTGGTAGTAAAATGTATATCGAGCATTTGAAACAACAAATAGTAACAGATTTATCAAATCAAATGAAAGATCAACTTTCAAATGTACAAACAGATGTTGAAGGACAAATTAATGATATGGAAAGCAACATTCTGATAGATATTGAATCACTTCAGGAGCAAATTAATTCCTTTAATGAATTATTAAATTTCACTAAGGATAGTACTAACGATCAAACTGACAACAGTAATCAGCTTTATTCTCAACTACTCCAATTAGGAGACCGGTTAAACGAATTGCAACAAGAATTGGATCTTATTAAATGAGGTATTCCTATTTAAATAAAACATTAATGTTAGCTATTGCTCCTTTTGTAGGTGTTTTTATTTGGTTATATGTTTCAACTATTCAAATTGAACTATCTCAACCACAATTAGCACCTGTTTCAGTTGTTTCTATTACAGAACAATCAGTAGAAATGCTATTAGATTTAGATGAAGCCAAAATCCAAGTAAATGGAATTCATTCTTCCTTATCTAAATTGTTTGAGATTTATAATAAAAGTGCGGATACGGCAAATCAACTTGTTAGTGTAGCTTCTGCACAGGTGAATAAACCTGGAACCATTTATGACAATAGAATTCTAAGCAAATTAGGATCCCCTATTAAACATATTGAATCAGATATAGTTGATTTGAAGCTTTTTAATATCGTTGATGAGTTCTATAGAGGATATGCACTCAAAGTAGAGTTAAAATCAAATGAAGCTATGGACATGGTATTAGCAAAAGATGAACTTGGTAAAAGTGAAACCACTTTGCAAGCCGTCCAAAGAACTGGAGCCATAGCAGGTATTAATGCTGGAGGATTTGCGGATGATTTTCGCACTGGAAAACGTTATCCTTTAAGCACCACGATTGTGGATGGGAATTATGTCACAGGTTTTGAACCAAGTTTTAAAGACTTATTTTTTGTTGGGTTGGATGATAATGGTAAGTTGATTGGAGGTAAGTTCTACCAAAAATCTGATTTAGACCAGCTTAAACCGAAGTTTGGGGCTACTTTTGTCCCTATTTTAATTCAAAATCAAACTAAACAAACCATTCCAGATAAATGGTTAACATCTCCTAAGAGAGCAGCTCGTACCGTAATCGCTAACTATAAAAATAACCACTTATTATTTTTAGTAACTGAAGGTCAAGATACACAAGGCAATTATGGTGCTTCATTATTAGAACTACAAGATAAATTAATGGAATTAGGTGTAATTGATGCATACAACCTAGATGGTGGTGGTTCTACTTCCTTAGTATTTAATGGCATCATCATAAACCAACCTAGTGATAGGAAATTAAGGCCATTATCCACCCATTTTTTATTTTTTAAATAGTGAATCTTTTTAGATGACCTTTAGAAGAGGTTACGTGAACATTCATTAAAAATTCGAAATTTCACATTGGTTTTTTATATTTACTTGGGTATAATAGATTTAACTGTTTATGTTACCGCTTAGGAGGTTAAGTTCATGTATTTGCTTTCTTCAACATTTTGGATTGTTATGATTGTGTTTGTAATGTTTATAACGGCTATTTTAACTGCAGCGTTTAGCGACGATAAAACAAAAGGACTATAAAAGCTCGTACATAAAGTCAACTAAGTTATTAAAAAAACAAACTCTAATGATTATTCCTAATCAATGGAGCTTGTTTTTTTATGTTTTTGCTTATTAAACAAATTGTTGCATTTCACCTAGACAAGATGAGCAGATGTATTTTTCCTTGTATTCAACCACATTATCAGAAGATGTGCAGAATACACATCTAGGTTTATATTTTTCCAAAATGATATGATCACCTTGAACTAATATCTCTACTGGGTCCCCTTCATTCATCATATACCTTTTACGCAATGATTTTGGTAATACGATACGCCCAAGCTGATCTACTTTGCGAACAACACCCATTGGTTTCATTTATATATTCACCTCATTTTAAATTTATCTAGAATAATATTCGACATAAATCGATAATTTCCTTCTATTTTCGCTAATTTTTATCTAATTTTATAACTTAATAACTAATTTCTACTAATCCATGTTTGAAAAGCCAATTTGCCTTAACGCATCATAAACAATAACAGCTGCTACATTGGATAAATTTAGTGACCTTACAATTCCTGTCATTGGTAGTCTTATACAAGTTTCTTCATTAGTTTCTAACATTTCCTTAGGCAAACCGGAAGATTCTTTTCCTAAAACAAAAAAATCTCCATCTTGATATTTAAAGTCTGTATATAAATGATCCGTTCTCGTTTCTACAAAGAAAAACCGATGATCTGAATATTTAGCTTGAAGTGCTTCAAAAGATTCATGGTGTTCAACATCTACTTCATGCCAATAATCTAATCCAGCTCTTTTTAGTGCTTTATCATCTGTTTCAAAACCTAGGGGATGAACTAAATGCAGTCTAGCTCCTGTGGCAGCACAAGTTCTCCCTATATTCCCTGTATTTGATGGAATCTCTGGTTCTACTAGTACAATGTGTATCATATAACCTCACCTTTATTATGAAATAAGCTAATGAGTATTGTAACACAAATTTTAAGGAATTACTGCTGGGATTTCATTCAGGCACTATAAACCTCTATGAAAATATTTCCGCTTTTAAGCAGGGACAAGAGAACAAACCATCTTCTTAATCCTACATACATTATTATTAGAAAGGAGAGAAAATAAAATGTCAAAGAAGAAAAAGAAAATAAATACAGTCTGTAGCTGTTGTGTAAGACCTATGAAAAAAATATTAGAACAACTCATTGGCAAAACTACCATATTAACTACAGAAAATGAATTTTTTAATGTAAATGATCAAGGGGAGATAGAGCCGATTGAAATTATTGATGTTAAAGATTTTGTTGTCGAAACGTCAGCCGGATCTTTTCCAATATCTCAGGTAAAAGGTGTTTCTGTTGATGAAATTATAGAAGATATAAAGTTGCTTCCTATAAAGAGAAGTAATTGCGCATGTAAGTGTATCGAAGATCCAGCCACAAAACTGTTGAAAAATAGTATTGGGGATACTGTCAGTCTAAGTGCACTCATTCCTTTATTTGCACTTGAAGGAGCTGGTGTTGAAATCATTGATGTTGGAGAAGGTATTGTACTATTTAACATTATATTTCAAGGTGTGCCCGTGAATGCAGTATTATCAACTTGTATTATAACACGTGTAGGTCCCTTTGAGCCTTAATAAACAAATAACGAAAAAAATGACATCAAACAAAAAAACGATTAAAAATAAGAGTTAATAGAGAAGTATTCTTTGTAAATGTTATGTTAAAAAGGAAGATGCGTCTAATTAATCAAGACGTTCTTCCTATTTAACTCCTTTTTACTTTTAGCAAATTAACCGTTATTTTTTTGAAATTCAATCATAAAGTCACTTAAAGCCTTACAACTCTCATAAGGAACTGCGTTATAAGTTGAAGCTCTCACTCCTCCAACACTTCGATGACCCTTTAGACCAACAAAACCATTCTCCTGAGACTGTTTCAAAAATTGCTTTTCTAATTGTTCATTTTTTAATCTAAAAGGAATGTTCATGATAGAACGATCCTTTTTATCCACTGTACCCATATAAAATCCTTGACTCTCATCAATCACATCATATATCAACTTTGTTTTTTCACGATTAAATTTCTCTATTTGATCTAGTCCGCCTTTTTCTTTTATCCACTTTAGAACTAAATTCACCATATAAACAGAATATACAGGCGGTGTATTATATAAGGAGTTTGCATTAATATGCGTATCATATCGTAACATCGTTGGAATGTGATCAGGGGCATTTTCCAATAAATCTTCCCTCACAACAACCAAAGTTACTCCAGAAGGACCTAGATTTTTTTGTGCTCCTGCATAAATCATTCCAAATTGGGATACATCGATAGGTCTGCATAATATATCACTAGACATATCCGCTATCAGTGGTATTTTTCCTGTATCTGGGAATTTTTGATATTGAATTCCCTCAATGGTTTCATTTGAAGTAATGTGTAAATATGCACTATGATTCTGAAGCTGAAGTTGAGATATATCAGGGATATATGAGAATTTATCTGGTTGAGCTGATACAATCGTCTCACCAACTAACTTGGATTCTTTTAAGGCTTTTTTACCCCAACTTCCTGTGATAATATAATTTGATACTTTACCAGCATTTAATAAATTTAATGGTATCATTGCAAATTGTGTACTAGCCCCACCCTGTAAAAATAAAGTTTTGTATCCAGATGGGATGTTCAAAAGTTCTGATAATAACTCTTGTGTCTCTTCGTTTAATCGTTCATATTCTGCGCTACGATGGGATATTTCCATTACAGACATCCCTATTCCTTGATAATCAACCAACTCTTCTTGTGCTTTTTGCAATACCTCTAGAGGTAAAGCTGCTGGACCTGCATTAAAATTGTATGCTCTGTTACTCAATAGGAACCCACTCCTTTTTCCGAATATTAAACTAGTAAACGGAATTAATTATTAGTTTTTTCTATTATTTATGCATATGATAGCAGTATTCTACTTTAGGTTCAAGATAAAAATAGCCAACTAGAGATGGAAAGTGATACTTTCCTATACTTAAAAAAAGTAAACTATTACGCTCTCCTACTTGTTACTCTAATTAAATTCTCCATATTTTCTGAATAAGGCGTAATTGCCAAATGAAAGCCAAAGAATATCTCCCAACATACCAGCTAAAAATGGAAGATAACGCTTTTTTCTTGGGAGTCAATATAACCAACAATATCGCATCCAAAAAAGACCACCTAAATTGGTGGCCTTATTGAAATAATGTATTAATTAACAATCATAGTATAATGAAAATTCATGTGGATGAGTGCGAATTGCTATTTCTTTAGCTTCATCACGTTTGAAACTAATATAGTGTTTAACAAACTCCTCAGTAAATACTCCACCTTCAGTTAAAAAGTCATAGTCTGCTTCAAGAGCATCCATTGCTTCTTCTATGTTTGCAGGTACGCTGCGGATTTCATTTTTCTCAACATCAGATAATTCATAAATATTTTTATCCAAAGGACCATATCCTTCTTGACGAGGATCAATTTTGTTTTTAATTCCGTCTAAACCAGCCATTAACATTGCTGAAAATGCAAGGTAAGGGTTCGCTGTTGAATCCGGTGTACGGAACTCAATACGAGCACCTTTAGGCGTTACTGCAGCTACTGGAATACGAACAGCTGCTGATCGGTTACCTTTAGAGAATACAAGGTTTACAGGAGCTTCATATCCAGGAACTAAACGTTTGTATGAATTAGTACTAGGATTTGTTAGAGCAATTAGAGCAGGGGCATGTTTTAAAATTCCTCCAATATAATACATACCAAGCTCACTAATGTTTGCATAAGCACCTTTTTCATAAAATAATGGAGTATCTCCATTAAAAATACTTTGATGTACATGCATTCCACTACCGTTATCTCCAAACAATGGTTTGGGCATAAATGTAGCCGTTTTTCCAAACTTAATTGCTGTATTATGAACAATATATTTATACTTCATTAAATTATCTGCTGTATCAACCAATGTGCTGAAACGGAAGTTAATTTCCTGTTGTCCAGCAGTAGCAACTTCATGGTGATGACGTTCAATAACTAATCCAGCTTCTTCTAATACTCGGCAAATTTCACTGCGCAGGTCTTGAGTTGAGTCTGCTGGAGATACAGGTACATATCCGCCCTTATTGCGAATTTTAAATCCTAAATTTCCACCTTCTTCTTCACGACCTGTATTCCAAATTCCTTCATCGGAATCAACAGAATAAGAAGAAACATTTTGACCACTTTCAAATCTTACATCATCAAAGATGAAAAATTCAGATTCTGGTGCAAAAAATGCTGAAGTACCAATACCCGTTGATTGCAGGTATTGTTCTGCTTTTTGGGCAATATTCCTTGGATCACGATCATAACGATCTCCATCAGGTGAAAAAATGTTACACATAATGTTCAATGTATGATGTGCAGTAAATTCATCTACAAAAATAGATTCAGGATCTGGCATCATAACCATATCTGATTCCTCTATCCCTTTAAAACCAGGGATGGAAGAACCGTCAAAAGCTACTCCGTTTGTAAAAGTATCTTCCTCAACAGCTGATGCAGGTACTGTAATATGATGTGCTTTACCTGATAAATCCACAAATCTAAAATCCACAAACTCTATGTTTTTTTCCTTAATTATATCTAAAACGTTTTGAACTGACATCCTAATTCCTCCCATTTCCGTTTTTTCCGAACGTTAACCGATAGTTTGTCCGGTAATGTTCAAGTTTTTATGCTAACGTAATTATAAAACTTGATATAATGATAGTCAATAGTCATGTAAGGTATTTTTAAGTTTAATGTTAGATATTCTCACACTTACTCTATAGGTTTGGTTTTTATTTCTATTTAGACATAAAAAAGGTTGGAAATTGTAAGATTAAACAAAAAAGAAACCGACATGTAAGGACGGTTTTCTTTTGTTTAAAACAATCTATACAGATACGTGAAATCTAGTCTAGTTATTTTAAAACAGGTTCTTTTATTGTTTCAAACTTTTTGCCCATTAACGGAGCTAATTTTTCTATATCTTGTAATAGAGAAGTAAATTGATCTGGGAACAATGATTGCACCCCATCACCTGTCATTGAATTATCAGGATCTGTATGCATTTCTACAATCAAACCATTAGCACCAGCAGCAACAGAAGCTTTTGACATAGTTTCAACTAGCTCTCTACGTCCTGTACCATGACTTGGATCAGAGATCACTGGTAAATGACTTAATTGTTGTAATACTGGAATCGCAGTTAGATCTAACGTGTTTCTTGTATAAGTTTCAAACGTACGAATTCCCCTTTCACATAACATAACGTTCGGATTTCCACCTGCTAATATATATTCCGCCGCATTTAATAGCTCATCATATGTCGCAGAAAATCCTCTTTTTAATAATACAGGAGTATCAATTTCCCCTAATTTACGTAACAAGTCAAAGTTTTGCATGTTACGAGTACCGATCTGTAAAATATCAGCATGTTCTGCAATCACGTCTACATATTCAGGAGTCATAACTTCTGTAATCGTTAGAAGATCGTGTTTTTTACCTGCTTCTGCCATCATTTCAAGTCCCTCTACTCCAACACCTTGGAAACTATATGGACCGGTTCTTGGTTTGAAAGCACCTCCGCGTAATACTTGACCACCAGCCGCTTTAACGATAGCAGCAATTTCATCCATTTGCTCAGCAGATTCAACTGCACAAGGACCACCCATGATCACTAAGTTTTCTCCACCAATTTTAACACCTTTTATATCAATGATTGTATCATTTGGTTGAAAATCACGACTAGCAAGTTTATATGATTTTGTAATTTTAATCACATCTTCGACATCTTTCATTTGGCGAATCTGCTCTGCTAAAGTAGGATCTGCTTTTCCCACAATTCCAATGACCGTGCGATCCGTTCCTTTTGATATATGTGTTTTTACTCCTTGTGTTTCAATATGTCCTACGATTTCTGTCAATCGATCTTCACTAATTGTATTTGATGTAATAACGATCATGTTTCCCACACTCCCCATTTTTTTATATATAAAATTTGTCATACCTTTATAAAAGATATGACTACCTCTTCAAACGGCACCAATAAGAGCTTTTGTTATATTTACTCTAGCGCGCCTATTTACTTCAACGCTTATACGCTTTTAAGTGTTAAAGTAAATATATATTATTTTCCCTCTATAGTCAAGTAGTTTGTAAAAAATGGTTGATTTATGTGGATGATTTTATTTTTGCTCGTGGCAATAGTTTATCTTTATTAATCGTGCGATGGATACCTTTTGTATTCTCATCATTTGGATCATATTGGTCCAAGTATTCAATCACTTCTTTTGTAATCAAAGTTGGAGTTGAAGCACCTGATGTAACTGCTACATTTCTAACGTGTTTCAACCACTCTTGTTTTAATTCGGATACATCTGCTATTCTGTATGCTTTTACCCCTGATATTTCTTCAGAGACTTGAGCTAAACGATTTGAATTATTACTTCGCGGGTCCCCCACAACGATTAATAAATCAGCATCTCTTGCCTGATTGGCTACCGCTTCTTGTCTTACCTGAGTAGCCAAACAAATTTCATTATGAATTTCTGCTGTTGGATACTTTTCAATTAAACGATTAATAATATGTCGAATATCCCATTGACTCATTGTAGTTTGGTTAGTGATAATAATGCGCTCCGTATTTATATTTAACTTATTAATTTCTACTTCTTTTTCAATTAAAGTCACATGATCAGGTGCAATACCCATTGCTCCTTCAGGTTCAGGATGTCCTTTTTTTCCAATGTATATGACTTGATAACCTTCTGCCGCTTTCTCTCGAATCAAATCATGTGTTCTTGTTACATCTGGACAAGTAGCATCTACAACCGTTAATCCTCTTTCCCTTGTTTTTTTACGCACTTCTGGTGAAACACCATGAGCGGTAAAAATTACTGTTCCTTTATCAACTTGATCTAATATTTCTAGGCGATTTTCCCCATCTAGGGTAATCACACCTTCTTCTTGAAAAGCATCTGTAACATGTTTATTATGAACAATCATACCCAATATATATATAGGTCTTGGTAAATCTAAGTTTTTAGCGGTTTGCATAGCAAGCACCATAGCATCTACTACACCATAACAATAACCTCTTGGGGAAATTTTGATAACTTCCATTCATATCACCTCAAATAAAAATAAACACATAAGTTCTTACGCTCATTATAGCATTAATCATCTAAGTATGATGAACCAAAGGAATCCAGATAATAAATTTTGTACCTGACTCTAAACTCGTATATACCTCCACTGATCCGTGATGTTCATCAATTATCCACTTAGCAATCGACAATCCTAAACCTGTTCCTGGTTTTGCCCCTCTAGATACATCAGCACGATAAAATCTTTGAAAAATATGAGGAATATCTTCTTTGTTCATTCCAATCCCAGTATCTGAAATATGGATGCCAACTTGGTTATCTAGAATTTTCACTTCTAACTCTACATAACCTTCTTCAGTATATTTAAAAGCATTCTCAATAAAAATAAATAACATCTCTTGTAAATACTCATTATTTCCATATACTAGAATATCATTTAAATATTCTAAGTCTCCAACTATAAAATCAACTTTCTTAGGTAAGTATTGTGCTTTTCTGATCACTTGCTCTAATATAGGTTGAATGGCAATGTTCTCTTTTTCCATTTCATAACCAGCATCAGCTCTAGCTAGAGATAATAAATCATTAACAAGATTACTCATTCTTTCTGCTTCAGAAGAGATGTCTACAACAGACTCCATAGTCAGCTTCATCTTTTCCTGATCTGATATATGAGTATCTTTATTGGGCTTCCACATTTTTTCTAAAAATTCTATATTCCCACGAATGGTAGTTAATGGGGTCCTCAATTCATGCGAAGCATCCGAAACGAACCTTCTTTGCAAACGATACGCTTCCTCCAATTCTGCATAAATAACCTGAATACGTGATAACATTCCGTTAATTGTATGAATTAATCGCCCAATCTCATCATTGGGTCCTTCATATAATATTCGGTTGTCTAAATCTGTACTTTTTTCAATTTGATTAGCTGCTAATATGACATTTTCAATTGGTTTTAATGTTTTCCGAGCCATAAATAACCCTATGGTAGCGGCAATTCCAATTAAAACTATACCTGATATCGTATATATCCACTGAAACATATTTAAATAAGAATAAATATCATCAATAACGGTAGCTACCAACAAAATACCGATTACTTCATTCTGCTGCACGATTGGTTTGTATAATGTTAATAAAGAGACATTATTAATCTTCGTCGTTTTAATAATTTCGGCTCCGTCTTTAACAGCCTCAAATGTTTCCTCATCTAATGGAATTTCATTATCAAATAGAGCAAAGGTTTTAACTTCCACTTCTCCTTTACTGTTCATAACCTGTAATAAATATGAGGAAGATGTCAAAAAATTGAGATTAGGAAGTTCATATTGAATGACTGGTGTTCCATCAGGAGCTAAATAAAAAGTTCTTTCTAAATTTATTAACATTTCTTTATATACTTCGTCACTTTGATTTTTTAAATTATCTTCTTCTGAATTGAATAAATTGGTTACTAAAACTAAATATAACACGATGCCAAGCACGATGATCATCACGGCTAGAATTCCTGTATACCACATCGTTAAACGTAAACGGATTGACATTAAGTTTCACCTCAACTAAGTACTCACTAAACTGATGTACATCTCTGTATGATTCTATCTCAGGACATAACCCGCCCCTCTTTTTGTATGAATGATTCTTTTCTCCCCATTTTCTTCTGTTTTCTGCCTCAGTAATGCGATGTATACCTCAATTACATTCGATTCGCCACTGTAATCATAACCCCATATTTTATCCATGATGACATCACGAGAGAGAACTTTATTGGGGTTGCTTAAAAATAAATGCAACAACTCAAATTCTTTAGTTGTTAATTCTATAGATATTCCATTTCGAAATACTTCCCTAGTATCTAAATCAAGAACGATATCTTCGTATTGAAGTTGTTGTTTATCTTCTTCTACAGCACCTTGGTTTCTACGAAGTAAAGCTCTGACTCTTGCTAAAAGTTCTTCTAAAGCAAAAGGTTTTACTAAATAGTCATCCGCTCCTGTATCTAAACCTTTCACTCGATCACTGACATCATCCTTAGCAGTTAACATAAGGATAGGCATTTGGCTTCCGCCCTCCCGAATTCTTCTGCATACCTCCCAACCATCCATCACAGGCATCATAATATCTAATATTAGAAGATCCGGCTCCTCATCCCTTAAAATCATTAGGCCATCATTTACGTGATTAGCCGTTTGAATCATATAACCTTCAAATGCAAGGTTTCTTTTTAACATAGATGTGATTTTTTCATCATCATCAATAATTAAAATTTTTTTCCTCATCGATACTCTCCTTTTTTAACTAGAATGAACTTTGTAAATTTCCCTTTAAAAAAGAAAGTAGAGTTAGCCTTAGACTACTATCACTCTACTTTCTTACAAGTTTAACATTCATTATTAAATTTTTATATGATTACTAGACACATTCATTACTTTGCATTTCGATCTCCGATGGTTACTGCTGTCTCGTAAGTTTTACCATCTCTTATAACTGTTAAAGTGACAGACTCATCAATATTCATTTCCTTTACTTTAGTAATGAGATCATTCGCATTATTAATTGGCTCACCATTTAATTCAATAATAACATCATTTGGCTTAAGACCTGCACGAGAAGCTGGACTCGGTCTTTCAACTTGAGTGATCAATACACCATCTTTGTCATTTAAATTTAATGTTTGCTGTACTTCATCATCTATATCGTATAACCCAACTCCGATATACGGTTTAGGAATTGTTATGTTATTTTTCAAATCATCTAATACTTCATCAATCGTACTTGTAGGTATAGCAAAGCCAATTCCTTGCGCATCTGTGCTTACTGCAGTATTAATTCCAATGACCTCTCCATTAAGATTAATTAAAGGTCCTCCAGAGTTTCCTGGATTAATAGATGCATCTGTTTGAAGTAAATGCTCATAGGTTCTCGTTCCTTGAGAATCAGGAATGGAGATCTCTCTCTCATTTGCACTAAGAACCCCTACACTCACAGAATGATCAAATCCAACTGGATTCCCAATGGCAGTTACCCAATCCCCTACTCTTAGTTGATCAGAATCACCTATATTTAAAGTTGGAAATGATTCACTTCCTTCAATTTTTAATACTGCAAGATCCAAATCATATGAGGAACCTAATAGTTCAGCTTGAAATTTATTATCATAACCTTCAAGCTCCACATAGATCTCATCTGCTCCTGATACTACATGTTCATTTGTTAAAATGTATCCCTCTTGGTCAAAAATGAAACCCGACCCTAAACCTGAAGCCTGAGGTCCATTTGGTGTTGAATTATAATCATCTCCAAAAAAGTATCTGAAAATATCATCATTTCGATTCATGCTGTTGTCGCTTTGTGCATTATTATATGTTTCTATTTTCACAACTGCAGGACTAGCTTGTTCTACGATATCTGCTATATTATCTGGTCTATTTTCAAATGTAATAGAGGCTTGACTCTCACTGCCGTTTGCTGGAATTACATTTTGTGTTACAGGAGATTGAGTTGAAAGAGATGTCTCAGATGAAAATAAATTCGCTTTATCTGATGCAAACATAAGTACACCTACAACTACAACTCCTGCCATAAATGCAGAGAACATACTTTTAAAAGAAGATCGCTTTTTCCTAGTAGAATAAGTCCATTCTGTCCCATTATATCCATTATTTTGTGCATTTTGTTCAGAATCACTATAAATAGAAACTTCATTTGGTTTATTGATTTCTACCTCTGATGATTGTCCTTTGCTAGATGAGTATGATGTATATTCTGTCTCCTTCAGAGGTTCAGTAGGTTTAAATGAGCCGTATGAATAATATTCACTTTTATTATGTTCTTGTTTATCATCTTTAACTTTTTTTTCTTTCGATTTATCTTCGTTGAAAAAATCACTATAATCATTTTTGCCTCTATTATTATCATCCATAAGAAAACCTCCTTAAATTGGTTTAAGATTTATTTATGAATAATGACGTTAAATCATTATATCATTTATTGTTGTCTATATCATGAACCATAAACATTAAATAAACCTTAAAAATAGATAAAATAGAAGTAAAAAGTCGGTATAGTTAGATTTGAAGCTCTACTTTTTTTACAAGATCTTCTGCTTTTAATATCCACATTTCTTCAATTTCTGCATCTTTGTCTAATGGCTTTTGAAATTGATTAATTAAGGATCCATATATCATCATATGCGCATTTGGATCACTTCCTTCATTGTAAATATGTTTTAGCACAAATGGAGTGCCTAATTGAATCATCGTTGATTGATTTTCAATTTCTCCATCTAATTGTCCACTAGTCACTTGAAATGGGATACGTAGCCATACCTGTGATTTATCGTCCAACTTATGATCAAAATAGCCATGATCATACTCCCAATTACTACCAAGGGAAAATTGTAAAGGTTTTAATCCTTTAAATATATTTGAGAATAAATCCTCTTTATTTTCGATTTCAGATTGAATAGGCTTCAACGTTTCTTACCTCCAAATCACGCATTGTGAAAAAGAAAGTGATTTGCATATTTGCAAATCACTTCTTTTAATCATTAATGAACTTTTACTCATTTGCTTCTTGATTTCTTGCATTTTGACCTGTTTTTTTAGTATTCTTAGCAGTTACTTCTTCTGCAAATTCTTCATTAAACTGCTCATTGTTTTGGTTATTCTGATTGTTTTGGTTGTTCTGATTGTTTTGGTTGTTCTGATTTCTTTGATTATTTCTATTTTTAGCCACTATGAATTCACCTCCCACCACAATACTTTCATTTGTATTCGATAGTATTATTTCACATAAAAAACATTTTATGCATTCATATGAATTTTGTGGGTTGTGAACATTAGTTAGCTTCGAAAGGTATCCATTTTCTGTTGGAGTATAGCCTCCGTGATTCGACCATTCCCTTCCTCAATAATAAAAACATCTAATTTCTTTTTACCCCATAACTTATATACGTCTTCCTTTGAGTTAAAATATAAATCAATGACATTGCCTTTGATTGCAGAACCTATATCTGCTACAATCCCATAACCATAACCTGGAATATAGAGAACCGTACCCAATGGAAATAAATTCAAATCTGCTGCAATCGTTGATACAGATTCAGGCATTCTTCTAACCTTTACACCTGAATATGTAATCCCATATTCAGGATGATCAGGAGTTTTACCTGTTGAATCTACACCCGCGTAGTATCCAGTTGCCACAACCTCTACAGCTCGATATTGCTTGCGTATTTTGTTTTCACTTAAAATTTCTACCGAATGACTTAATTTATCACTTTTTATATTCGCGTTTTGAATTTCTTTTTCACTTTTTCTTTTTAAGATCTCTTGTTTCATCCTGTGTATTTCTTCCAAAATAAAATCCTTTTGATGAGTAGATGATGTTGGTTCTAGTTGGTTATCTATCACGGATACGCTATTGTAGGATTCTTTATATTCTAATACTTCATCACTTTCAACCTCTTGTAAATGTGGTGTAATACTCGTTGTGGTTAATAATGCAATCATAGGCAAAAATAAGATCAAAATCATTTTTACTCGAAACTTTTTAAAAAACATTTTAACAAACCTCCCCTAGTAAAGGAGGTTTTCCAAAAATACTCTTATTTATACCCTTACGCTAATTAGCAGAACGAACTTAACCGTCTATAAAAAGTAAAAAAGGAAACAGCAGTGTTATGATTTTAACAACTACGGTTTCCATATATTAATATGTTCTACCATTAATTAATAACTTTATTGTCAACCTCTACTGTGATCTGATCTATGACCTCAACAATGGATTTTGTACCCACATCACCTTTACCTCGAATACGTACTGACACGCTCTCAGAGCTTTTCTCATTCTCACCTACGACTAACATATATTTTACTTTTTCAAGCTGTGCTTCACGAATTTTATATCCTAATTTCTCATTCCTCAAATCTGACTCCACTCGGATTCCACTAAGCTGCATTTTTTCAGCTACATGTTTTGCATATTCGTCATAGGAATTTGAAACAGGGATTATTTTTGCTTGAACTGGGGCTAACCAAGTTGGTAAATCACCAGCGAAATTCTCTAATAAAAAGGCCGTCATTCTTTCCATTGTACTGATAATTCCTCTGTGTATTACAACTGGACGATGTTTATTTCCATCCTCAGCAATATACTCTAACTCAAACCTTTCTGGCAATAAGAAATCAATTTGAGCTGTAGACAAAGTTTCTTCTTTACCAAGTGCAGTTTTAATTTGCACATCTAATTTGGGTCCATAAAATGCCGCTTCACCTTCAGCTTCATAGAACTCAAGTTCTAGCTCTTCAGCTACTTCACGCAACATTTTTTGAGACAATTCCCACATGTTGTCATCTGGGAAATATTTCTCTTTATCTTCTGGATCACGATAGGAAAGTCTAAAACGATAATCTTTAATTCCAAAATCTTTATATACTTGTTTTATTAAATGAATCACTCTTGCAAATTCTTCTTTGATTTGATCTGGTCTACAGAAAATATGAGCATCATTTAATGTCATTGCTCTCACACGATGTAGACCTGTTAAGGCACCTGACATCTCATATCTATGCATTGTCCCTAATTCTGCAATACGTAAAGGTAAATCTCTATAACTGCGCATATCATCTTTAAATACCATCATGTGATGTGGACAGTTCATAGGTCTTAAAACTAACTCTTCATTATCCAGTTCCATTTTAGGAAACATGTCTTCTTGATAATGCTCCCAATGCCCTGAAGTTTTATATAAATCAACGTTAGCTAATACAGGTGTGTATACGTGGTTATAACCTAATCTTTCCTCCAGATCAACGATATATCTCTCAAGCGTTCTTCTTAGCTTAGCACCATTTGGAAGCCATAGTGGAAGACCTTGTCCTACTTCTTGAGAAAAAGTAAACATTTTAAATTCTTTGCCAAGTTTTCTATGATCACGTTTCTTAGCTTCCTCTAATAAGTGTAAATGTTCATCAAGATCGGCTTTTTTAGGAAATGCAGTTCCGTAAATACGTTGCAGCATCTTATTTTTTGAGTCTCCACGCCAATATGCACCAGCAACACTTAATAATTTAAAAGCTTTAATTTTACTCGTAGATGGCAAATGGGGACCTCTGCATAAATCAAAAAACTCACCTTGATCGTAGATTGTAATGACTGAATCCTCTGGTAAATCTTGAATTAACTCTAACTTCAAAGGATCATCAAGCTCAGTGTATATATTTAATGCTTCTTCTCTACTTACTTCACGTCTTGATATCTTTAAATTCTCATTAATAATTTTTTTCATTTCCTTTTCAATTTTACTCAAATCTTCAGGAGTAATGGATTGATCAAGATCAATATCATAATAAAAACCATTTTCAATAACTGGACCTATCCCCAATTTCACATTTTTCTCACCAAATAATCTTTTGATTGCTTGTGCCATTAAATGGGCTGTACTATGACGATAAACCTCTAACCCTTCCTCACTATCCAATGTCACAATTTCAATCTTTGCATCTTCATTTAAGTTATAACTTAGATCCACAACTTGTCCATTTACTTTACCAGCAACGGCCTTCTTTTTTAAACCAGGGCTGATTGATGCAGCAATTTCTTCAATGCTCATTCCTTTTTCATATGAACGACTGGCACCATCAGGAAATGTAATTTGTACTGACATATCATTTTTCCTCCATTTTTCACTTTTTTATCCGCAAAAAAACGCATTCCTCCCAAAAGGGACGAGTGCGTTTAGCTCGTGGTTCCACCCTAGTTCAATCGATAAAACATCGATCCTCTATTCATATTCGTTAACGTGAATAACTCGGTGGGAACTACTTTATGTAAAATTCCATGTTCATTCTCACAGCTACAAAGTGGTAAATCAAATTTGAATTCAGAAGGAACTTTCAGCCCTGGTTCCCTCTCTCTGGTCAGATTCATAAAATGATTCATGTCTTTGATGTTGGCTTTTTTATAAAATTATTAAACTTTTATAATTGTATTATAGTGTAGCCTACCTTTTTGTCAAGTTTATTTATTATTTTTCCACCTTTTGATAATTTGAAAGAATCTTCTCACACACATTACACCTATTACAAACAATAGTACGTTTTTCAAAAATTTGCTCGATGACGTGAATGACTTGCATTTCAGGTTTTCTGGTATGGATCACTATTTTTTGGGGAGATAAAGACACTAATTTTGTTATAATAAGATCATCAAAATTTTTGTCATAAGCCTCACTATTTGTATCATCACTCTTATCTAAACATTTCAACTGCTCATCTAGAATCAGAAAATCTTTTTCCCCATCATGAATAATGTGGACTGTTGATACTTTATGCTCCTGTGAAAAAACAAACGATTTTAACAAGGACATAAATTCTTTATATTGTTGATCACTAATATACTCTTCAATAGCATATTCAACGACTTCATTAAGTTCTTTTAGATAAAACTGCAGTCTAAAACGAATAAATGCGTCTAAATTAAGATGTGTATTATTTTCAATATATTGAACCAATTGCTCTTCTATTTTTTGATGTTTTTTTCGAATGAAACTTGTAGATTGGGATGATTCGTTTAAAAGGTCAGTGCAATATTCATTCAACCTTGAAATTTCATTTTTATCAAAATGAGGCTGCTCTTTTTTCAAAAGCCGATGAAGAAGTATATTTTGTAAATCGGTTATGATAAAGTCTGCAAGTGATTGACTTATAGAGTGATACAGCATTGCTGCATGTTTATTTAGTTGAAATTGTGGTAAAACACCTGTACTAATAAGGTTATTATCCACTTTTATAATTTTAAAAATCTTTTTTTTCTGCTTATTTTTTTTATGTAAAAGGGAAATTCCCGTTTGTAATTTTGCATAACATCTTTGTATTTCATCTTCTGAAAAATTCTCCATATTGATTGTAATCAGGTCCATATTCACACTCCTTTCACGTATATAACTGCCATCTAAAGTATATGTTTCAGTTGAAGCAGATATACAAAGAAAAGAATGGGATTATATACCCATAAAAGTGATGAACAGAAAAAAACCGCCCATTTGATCAGACGGTATCAATCTATACATTCCTATTAATTTTGCATAATAAAATCTTTATCAACACTTGAACCTTCATTAAATACTTTTAAAGTGTCATAAGCTGTATTTCTTTGAGCTGGTATTTTTCCAGCTTCACGAATTAATTTTAAAATCGTTTCTATATTCACCTTATGCGTTGTACCTGCAGCAGACACCACATTTTCTTCCATCATCGTACTGCCAAAATCGTTACAGCCATATTCTAATGATTTCTTTCCTATTTCCGCTCCTAATGTCACCCAAGAAGCTTGAAAATTAGGTATATTATCTATCATTAATCGGCTGATTGCTAATGTTTTCAAATAATCATCAGACGATGCTTTTTCTTGTTTATAATTTGTGTTATCCGGTTGAAAAGTCCAAATAATATAGGCCAAAAATCCAGCTGAATTCCACTTATTCTGTACGCATTCATCCTGAGCATCTCTAACTCTCAACATGTGCAGTACTCTTTCTTCTATAGTTTCACCAAACCCGATGACCATGGTTGCGGTTGTATTCATGCCCACTTTATGTGCTGCTTGATGAATGTCCATCCATTCTCTCCATGATCCTTTTAATCGGCTGACTTTATTACGAATTCGATCAATAAGCATTTCTGCTCCAGCCCCAGGAAGGGAATCCAAACCTGCTTCATGTAATTTCTTCAACACTTCTTCGTAAGGTAAACCTGACATTTCTTTCATTTTACGAATTTCAACGGTTGACAGTGAATGCATATGAATATGAAATCTTTGTTTAATTTCTTCCAATAAATTTAAATAATATTCAAATGGAAGATCAGGGTTTACACCACCCTGCATTAATATTTCAGTACCACCTACATCTAAGGTTTCTTGGATTTTTTGAAATATCACTTCATTAGATAGTACATATCCTTCTTCATGACCGGGTGGTCGATAAAAGGCACAAAACTTACAGTACACATCACAAAAATTTGTATAATTTATATTCCTACCAATCACAAATGTAGTGATAGGGTCTGGATGAAATTGAAGCATTTTTTTATTCGCAGCTTGACCGATTTTTTCAATCTCATCAGATTCAAATAAAACAACACCATCTTCTAAAGTTAATCTTTCACCTGATATTGCTTTATTTAAAATTTGATCTATTTGACTCATAACGATCACTCCTTATCTATCAAATCTTATCACAAAAAAATAGGAGAGTCATTATTTTGGAAGATGAACCTTTTGGATATAATGGAAACTTTAAGTTAAAGCTCCTAACTTTGAGTTCAACTCCTTAATATATTCGTCTAGTTTAGAAACTCCTGCATTTTCTAGAACTAACATAAGCCCTTCTAAAATGATAATTCGTGGGTTTTCTTGCTCCAATTCTTCATCCATGGCTACTAAAGAAGCGCTTATTTTATTCTTTACATTTTTATTTACATTTAAATTCGTTAATAGGTTCTCTGTCTCGTTTATTATTTTCTTGATTTTTTTAATTGTAGTTTTTCTTATTTCTTCTTCTATATTTATGAAATTTTCCAATAAATCTTCTGTTAGAAAGGGTTCATTTTGAGTCTGTTTAAAATTATCTACCACTTGATCTAGTACAGCTATTAATAAATTTGGCAACCGTTCGATTTCAATTTTCTTTTTATCAATAATGACATAAAACATATACTCTCTCATCATACCGATTAATATTGTTGCACAATCATAAGCATATTTTTTTACTTCTTCTCCATAAATCTCAATAATGTGTCTTGTTACCCAATTGATAGTTTTTGCCCTAATCTTAAACATAAATTGTTTTATTTCTTCATTAATTTGAGAAACCTGTTCACTCATGATCATTTTTATAAATTCTTTATATTTAGACTGTTGTTCCATTTGTACCATTAATTGTCTAGTAAAAATTTCTTTTGGTAATAAATAACCTTCATTTTCTCGAACCATTTCTACTTTCTCATACATAGGATCGAAATAATATCTCAACAGGGATATCATAAGGTCCTCTTTTGAATCAAAATAATTGTATATTGATCCTTTAGCCATACCAATATCATCAGCAATCTCTTTCATAGATGTTGCATGGTATCCTTTTTGAGAAATTAATTTCATTGCAGATTCCATAATATTCTTCCGCTTATCACTCATAAAAAACAACCCTCAATCTAAAAATAAGTTAATTTCATTATATTTGTTTACCAATTGACCTGTCACTATGTTTTTTATATAATGTGTCTACGTGGTCATAAATATTATTGACTGATTGTTTTTATTATACAATGACTATTAGGTCAATACAAATATCTCAGAAGGAGAAGGCTTAAGATGATACAACAAAAACAAATAAATACAAAAATTGTTCTTTTAGGTTTAATGATCGGTATGTTTTTCAGTGCACTTGAACAAACCGTAGTTGGTACGGCTATGCCGACCATTATTGGTGAGTTAAATGGTTTTGAAATTTTTGCTTGGGTAACAACAGCATACTTAATTACATCAACTGCTGTTATTCCTATTGTTGGGAAAATATCTGATTTATTTGGAAGACGATACTTATACTTAACTGGAATGGTCATTTTCATTGTAGGATCTGCATTGTGTGCAACTGCAACTACAATGGAACAATTAATCATTTTTCGCGGAATTCAAGGTATCGGTGGCGGTATGATTATGCCATTATCGCAAACCATTGTTGGAGATATTTTCACAGCTGAACAGCGTGCGAAATGGCAAGGGGTATTTGGAGCTATTTTCGGATTGAGTTCAGTTATCGGTCCTTTAGTTGGTGGCTTTTTTGTAGATACAATTAGCTGGCACTGGATCTTTTTAATTAATGTACCATTTGGACTTTTATCTGCTACGTTAATTTTTATAGGGATGAAAAATGAAATTGTAAAAAATACAAAAAAAGTCGCCATTGGATTGACGAGTAAAATTTCTTTAGTTATAGCCGCTATCATGCTTTTAATTGGATTAATTTTAGGTGGAGGTGCCTTCGAATGGAATTCCATAGAAAGTTACTTGATTTTTGGAATTTCACTCTTCATTTTTATATTGTTTGGTTTTATAAAACGGAAAGAACTAAATATTGATTTTTTTGGAATCATGACATTAATTCCAGCACTTACTTCACTATTGCTCGGTTTAACTTTCGGGGGAGATAAATTTGCTTGGATGTCATTAACTAGTTATTTCATATTTGGTGCTTCCCTGCTATTACTCATTATCTTTATTTTTATTGAACGAAAAACGGATGAACCGATATTAGATCTAAGTCTATTTAAAAATAGAGTATTTGCCACAACTAATGGTTTAGGGTTTTTATTAGGTTTGGGTATGTTTGGTGCCATCATGTTTGTTCCAATGTTTATGCAGGCTATCTTAGGCGTTTCACCAACTAAAGCGGGGTCTACAATGACTCCGATGATGTTTGCATTGATTATTGCAAGTGTCATAGGTGGACGTTTATTGTTAAAGATTAAATATCGAACTAATCTCACCGTAGGTATGATCATAGCATGTATTGGATTTTTCCTTATGAGTACGATGGGGCTCGATTCAACGATTTGGACAGCATATGGTTTTATGATTGTAATGGGATTTGGAATGGGATTAGTCATGCCTACCTTAATGATCGCAGTCCAAAATGCATTTCCAAAAGAACAATTAGGTTCAGTGACATCTGCATCCACATTTTTCAGATCCATTGGAGGTACCATTGGAGTTACCATCTTTAATGTTGTGATGAACAATACACTAACAGATAAAATGACCGAGGTATCTAATCAACAAACGGATCCACTCGTCGCTTCCACTTTAACTACGTTAGGTGGGGAGCCTGATGATTTATTTGGAATTTTAATCAATCCTGGAATTTTACAAAACGTGTTTCAACTTCCGCAAGATACAGCTAACGGAGTTCTTTACGCAATCCAAAGTGCATGGTCACAATCGTTTTCATTCGTGTTTTTAACAGGACTAAGTGTATTAGCATTGGGTATATTTGTTGCTCTAGCAGTTGGTAATGGGCGTATTAAGCGTGATAAAGATAAAAAATCCGTGATTATTGGAAAAGAAGAGAAAAAACAAGGGATCAAAAAAGACCTAGTGACGGAGTAACAATCTCACCCCTAAAGGGCAAAACAACTGTAAATTGTAATGCTTCAATATGAAGAGGAGCAGTCCCCTATGTGAATGTGTCAAACATTTCACGAGTGGAAACTGCTCCTCTAAATTAATCTCTTATATTACATCTCTTCAAGTTTGAAAGAACTAAGCCTATCATTTCCAATGGTATTGTCAGTAAGATCTGGATCGTAATTATTAATAAACTCTTCACTTGTTCCCTCTAAATTAAAACCCTGAAACAGTGTTACTTTCATATCGACAACAAATATTGAACTTACTGAATTATCGTTAATCCCTACTGATTCTACTGACGTATAATCTCCGGGTGTTTTTACTTTAACGAAACCCCCATCTACATCATAATCAGCATGGGTGAAGAAATAAACACCTTTTCCGAATACTTTAAACGACGAAGTTGTATTATCTCCTACGTTTCCTGAACTTCCTAGGTTATTATCTTTATGTCGAATCGCTTGTACTTTACCACCATAATGATTGTGTTCATATAATGTAACACCACGGGTCCCGATAGTTAATACGGATGACAATCTATCATTAGATAGTCCAGTATTACAAGCTCCAATATTGGCACAAGCTAAGCGGGTATCAATATTTATAAAACTTCCTCTAAAATCAAAATCATTGAAGAAATAAGCACCTCTACCTCCTAAAACTCTTACTGATGAAACTTTATTATCCAAACCATGATCAATTAATTCAGAACTCCCATGATCTTCTTTAATGACAGTGACTTTTCCAGTAAAGTCACTATGCTCATGTAAAATTAATGCATAATCACCAATTACTTTCACAGATGATAAGGCATCGTTAGGAAATCTTTCACCGTTGAAACCCATAACAGAGACGTCCCCAATGAATGAAAAATCATCGTCAGCAAAAGATTCCATCGCACCAGTATAATGTGGTCCATTAAATACATAGACGTGCCCATTAGATGGGATTCCTGCTACCTGTACAGAAGATACGGTATTCTGTCGTATAATATGATCGTTAAGGTCATCGAAAAAAGCATAACCGTCCTCCGAAAAGAATGTTTGTGGATCCCCTCCACCGTTTAAGTCTGGGAATAGCCTAACATATACGTCACCTTGAATTAACATTGAAGATAATTGATCATCAAAATTATAGGCTGTACTATTTAAATTTTGTTTAACATAATCATCTTTAGCTACTGTAACACAATCCCCGTTGAAGCCTGTACTTGAAAATAAAAACGCAGTATCCGTCACGGTAAAATTATTAGGAGCCATAACAGCTGGTGATGTTGTTTCGGCACCATTATAAATTACTGTTTTTGAAATATAGAAATCTTCATTTGGATTTGCAAGTAATAAGTCATATAACCCAGAGTTTATATTTATAGAAACATTTGTCCCTTCAAACTCACCTAATAATGTCCCACCCAAAGCTGGGTCTCCAAGATATACATTATAATAAGTTCTTTCCCCAGCAGGAATTTGGTTATCAGTCCATTCCATTGGAATCGAACAACCAACAACTATATCTAGAACTGTTGCTGGGCTTGTTAAATCTATCCCTTCGATCACTGTATTACTAGGAAGTGACACAACAAAATATTCTGTCTGGCCGTAATTAAGGTTAGATGAATAAAAGAATTTGATGTAATACGTATTATTTATTCCAGGTTCTACATTCACATCAGTCCAACTAGTTACTGTTTTGTCTAAGATCGTTGCAGCAAGACTATCATTTTTATATACTAAGATACCTTCAACATTAGGAGCATCAGCAGCTGATCTCCAAGTCAGTGTTGTTGTTAAGTTGTTGACATCTGAAGTATTTTCTAAAATATTAGGTACTGCTAGTCCTGTATCTACTGGATAAATAGGTCTTGAGGAATTAATGGTCTTTTGATTTACCATTTTTATAATATAAGAGTTCATATCTGGTCTAAGTCCGTAATCATCTTCATCTCTAAAAGCGTCATCTAATTCGTCAAAATTGTGTCCATCTGAATAATTCACTTTAGTTTGTGTGACTAATTGATACACAGCCCACTTGTATGCATTTCCCCCTGGAAGTCCAAATTCATATGTTTTTGTTTCAGTATTAGCTGTGTGGTATGTCCTAGAAAATGCAAATTGACGTTGATCAGAATATTCGTAACTCAGAGTAATAGACCCTGTCCAACCAGTAAACTCTGACCCAACTCTAACTTGATTCTCAATATCTAGTCCAAAGCCATGTGTAATAATCGCTTGTTCCTGCTGTGTCGTATCTAATCCAAATTCTCTTGTTTCAGAATAAGTTACAGCATCACCGTTTTCTGAATATCCAGTTGCAATTCTCTCCCACCATTCTTCAACATCTAACGTGAGACCCTCAGCAAAGTATGAATTTCTATCTAGTAAAAGTGTAAGCTGTTGCGGAATTTGATCTCCACCCTCACCGTGCATTGGGAATGCACTTAAAATTTGTTTTGTAGTTGGATCATAAATACCTTTGAACGTATCAATAAAAGGATCATAGTCATTCAAAAGATTATTTAAAACACTTATATCCTTTCCTGAAAGATTATGGTAATACTCAGAATTATAGTAATGATCTGTTGCACCAGATATATTTGTATTTATATCAAAATTAACCGGTATATATTCCCATGGTGCTATTCCCTCAAAAATGGTTCTATCCTCATACGTATCAACTGGATATTCATCAGTTGCTTCCAAAGCAGGAACGACAAGTTCAGGTTCTGTGTATTCATTTGCATTTACCTCTGATGCAAACACGCTCATTATGATCAAAGCTAAAACGAATGAAAACATAACACAAATAATAAAAGTAGATGAAGAATCTTTTTTGAACATTGACATTATTATTTTCTCCCCTTTAATTATATTTGATCATTTTTTCCCTCTTATACCTCTCCCCAAGAAAACACTTACAATTGAAAATAAAGAACATAATTATAACAAATAGATTCAATCATACGAACTTCACATTAGATTTCACCCCCTTTATTTAGTAAGTTATAAATAAATAACTATATCACGAAGACTTGACAACTAAATAAAAGAAATCTTTTTACATCATAGAAACTATTCATTATACTATTTCTCCAAGAAAGCCCTTACATTTGCAAATAAAATACAATATGTATATACAACAAATAAATTCAATCATACGAACATTTCATACTTACATGTTGTTTCACCCCCTTTAAACAAGTAAAATCAAAAATTCATTATTTTAATTCAATTTATTTAGTTATAAATAACAATATTCATATGCATCGTGGGGCTCAATAACTAAAAACTTAATTGTCTGAATTTTTTATATCTTCTGATAATTAAGAGTGAACTAATTATACAACGTTATTACCAAATTAGGTTATAGAAAACTTCTATACATGTATAGAAGACATTTATAGTTATTTTCAAATAACATCATTGTACCGCTTAATTGACGAAATAACTATCACTTTAAATTTCCAGTTTAACTTAATAAGACGTGATTGTTAGTTGCAATTAACATAATATAGTCTTATGTGTAATTAATCAATAAGATTATTCTGGAAAAAATAATCTACGTACTAAAATAGGTTGTAGTTTTAAAAAAGCTATTAGTTAAAAAAAAGACAACCTTTTATAGTGAGAGTTCTCTACTTTACAACTAAATAAAAGTGGATAACCGATGTCTCGTAAGCGAAAGAAAAGAGAGGTAAATGGCCTCCTATTAAATAGTGATCAAGGGTACCAGTATACCTCTAAAAATTATTATATGTGCTATTCTTTTATGAACGGGAAAATATCAGTCATATCAATATCTTCCATCAACCTCTTTTCTTGCCTTATCAAAAGCCTGAGATAAATCTGTAATTAAATCCTCAACATGCTCTATACCTACTGAATAACGTAATAAACGATCATCTACACCTACTTTTTCACGAATTTCTTTTGGAATATCAGCATGAGTCTGTACTGAAGGATAAGTCATTAGTGATTCTACTCCCCCCAAACTCTCAGCAAATGCAATAATTTCAATATGACGTAAAATGGGTTCAATCATTCTCGCATCTTTCATTTTAAAAGAAAAAATACCTGTGTTTCCTGAAGATTGTCTACTTTGAACTTCATATGCAGGATGTGTAAGTAAACCAGGATAAAAAACTTCATCTACCATTGGATGCTCAAGTAAAAATTCGGCTATTTTCGTTGCATTTTCTTGATGACGTTCCATTCGAAGTGCTAACGTCTTCATCCCTCTCATTAATAACCAACAATCCTGAGGTCCTAAAATAGCACCAATGGAATTATGAAGCTCAAACATCTTCTCTGATAACTGTTTACCTTTGGTAATAATTAACCCAGCAATCACATCATTATGTCCGCCAAGGTATTTTGAGGCACTATGAATGATAATATCCGCACCTAATTCAAGTGGTCTTTGAAAATATGGAGAAAGCAAAGTATTATCCACAATGGTAAGCATATTTTTCGAATTTGCCCATGCACTGACTTTCTCAATATCTGTCACCATCATTAAAGGGTTTGTTGGCGTTTCGATTAAAACCGCTTTCGTATGTGGAGTTACAAGTTTTTCCATATCATCAATATCATTAGTGTCTACATAACTTGAGGTAACACCAAATCGTGACATCGTTTGCTCTAACAATCTATATGTCCCACCGTAAAGATCTAATGAAACAATTAAATGGTCACCTTGTGAAAATAAAGCAAATATAGTCTGTAAAGCAGCCATTCCTGAGCTGCATGCAAATCCAGCATCTCCATTTTCTAAGTCTGCTATGGCATCTTCTAATATGGCACGTGTAGGACTTTTAGTTCTAGCATAATCAAATCCAGTACTTTCCCCAAGCTTTGGATGTCTAAAAGCAGTTGCATGATAGATCGGATAATTGACAGCCCCCGTTTTAGGATCAGCTTGTGAACCTATTTGGGCTAAGCGGCTTTCTATTCTCATTACTATGTCCTCCTTTAAATAACCCAGTCAAATGTTGTTTCTTGATATACATAATAGTTCAACCAATTGGAAAACAGCAAACTTCCATGCGCTCTCCAAGTATTATAAGGCTTATTAGTAGGGTCATCCATTGGGTAATAATTTTTAGGAACAGCACATTCCATTCCTTTATTTATGTCTCTGTCGTATTCCCATTTTAAAGTCTCTGCATCGTACTCAGCATGACCTGTAACAAAAATTTGTTTCCCATCTTTTGTTCCTACAATATATACCCCTGCCTCTTCTGACTCAGATAATATTTCCAGATTTTCATGTTTTTCAATGTCTTCTCTTCGTATTTCTGTATGTCTTGATTGTGGAGCATTAAATAATTCATCAAAACCTCTAAATAATTTCACATTTTTCACATTCAATTGATGTTGAAATACTCCGAATATTTTTTCGTTTAATAAATACTTCGGAATATCATAATGATGGAATAAACCTGCTTGTGAAGCCCAACAAATGTGTAGTGTTGAAGTAACTTGTGCTTTGGACCATTCCATAATATCCTTTAATTCTTCCCAATAATTCACATCTTCAAAGTCTAAAGTTTCAACAGGTGCCCCGGTAATAATCATCCCATCAAAACGCAAATGCCTAACTTCTTCAAACGTTTTATAAAATTGTTTTAAATGTTCTTGCGATGTGTTTTTACTTGCATGTGTTTTAGGATGAATCAAGGTAAATTCTACTTGTAAAGGGGTATTACTTAACAACCGCAAGATTTGTGTTTCTGTCGTTTCCTTCGTAGGCATTAAATTTAACATAATCACCTTCAATGGACGAATGTCCTGATGGAACGCTCTGGACTCATCCATTACGAATATATTCTCATTATTTAATATTTCTTTAGCAGGGAGATGATCTGGAATCTTAACGGGCATCTCAACTTCACTCCTTTATTTTGAAAGTATCAAATCACAAAACTCATCAGATTAGTAGAAAAAAACCTTTCTCAACTAATCACTGAGAAAGGTTTTTTATATCATTATACAATGATATCCTCTCTCATCTCCCAGAAGCTGCGCTTCTGCAAGAATTAGCACCGTGCAAAATTCATTGAAAATTGCCGGTTGCCGGGTTTCATCGGGCTAGTCCCTCCACCTGCTCTTGATAAGAGTTTCACGATTATTTAATTATTATTACTTTAATTGAAAAAAGAATTTGAGTCAAGAAGAAAAAAAATAAATATAATGTATTAAAATGTGTTAAATTTAATTTATTTAAAATTTTGTTTATGCTATTGTTCATTATGGGGCAATTTACAATATATATTGATGAATTTAGGTGATAACATAATGAAACATTCACAAATTGAAAATGTTCTCTTAACTGTAATTAAATACATTAAAGATTATAAAAAAGAAGAAGTTCAAGATTTATTTGATGAGCTACAACCTTATGATATTGCTGAACTGTACAAAGCTCTGCCAGTTAAACATAGATTGAAATTTATTTTATGTTTATCACCAAAACAACTAGCAGTATTAATACAAGAGCTGGAAAGTGACCTACAGTTAGATATTTTACATGCTTTAGGGATTGAAAAATCATCACAAGTTATGGATTTAATGGAAAACGATGATCTTGCAGATTTATTAAATCAATTATCAGACGAAAAAATGGAAGAGTTTTTGTCTTCGATGCAAAAAGAAGAATCCAAAACGGTTCAAAATTTGATGCAATACCCACCTGAAACTGCAGGTGGAATGATGACGAATCGTTATGTATGGATTCGCAGTTATTATTCTGTACGTGAAGCCATAGATAAAATAAAAGCATTTGCTCAAATTGCTGAAAATATTTACTACCTTTACGTATTAGATGAAGAAAAAAAGTTAGTTGGTGTTGTTTCATACAGAGATTTATTGCTAGCTGATATTCAAGACACGATAAAAGATATCATGTATAACCGAGTCATCTCTGTGCCTGTTACAATGGATCAGGAACATGTCGCTACGATCATTGAAAGGTATGACTTTATAGCGGTTCCTGTAGTGGACGAAGAACACAGGCTCGCGGGTATCATTACCGTTGATGATGTTATTGATGTAATGATAACAGAAGCCAATGAAGATATCCAAAAATTATCTGCAAGTAGTAAATCAATTGATTTTAATACAGGTGTACTATCAGCCTCACTTCGCCGCCTTCCGTGGTTAGTTCTTTTATTATTTGTTGGATTATTGTCAGGTGGAGTAATTTCAAATTTTGAAACAACATTAAAAAGTGTAGTTGCATTGACCTTTTTTATGCCTATGATTGCTGGTATGACTGGTAATACAGGTACGCAGTCTTTAG
Organism: Chengkuizengella sediminis; assembly: GCF_010078385.1. Taxonomy (NCBI): domain Bacteria; kingdom Bacillati; phylum Bacillota; class Bacilli; order Caryophanales; family Paenibacillaceae; genus Chengkuizengella; species Chengkuizengella sediminis. Next base: position 191,399 of record NZ_SIJC01000006.1, on the reverse strand, counting down.
CCATTGCTGTTCGAGGTCTCGTAACTCAACACTTAGATAAAACATCATTTTTCAAATTGTTATTTCGAGAAATTGGTGTTGGTTTTATCATTGGTACTGTATGTGGACTACTAATTTCAGTAATCTCCTTTGTTTGGCAAGGAAATGCAGTGCTTAGTTTCGTCATTGGCGTTTCATTATTTTTAACATTGATTATTGGTACATTAGCAGGTACAATTATCCCACTAATTTTATATCAGTTTAAAGTAGACCCAGCAATCGCTTCTGGACCACTCATTACAACGTTAAATGATATTTTTTCATTGACAGTTTATTTCGGTCTAGCTACCCTATTCATAAGTTATTTCTAGAGAAGATATTAATCTTATTTCATCAGTTGATTTTTGTATAACCATTCATCAAAATGTTGAACATCAATTTGTTCTTCAACCCAATCAAGAGGAAAAGTGGTTGTTCGTTCAAATTGTTTAGTTAAATTTATAATTTCTTCACCATATTGTTCAACCTTTGTTGTTGCATATCCAGGGATTTGTAACAACTCTTCCTTTGTTTTTGGAATAAATGTGCTCAACATTTTTAATACTCGGTTAGAAGAAATAATATAAGGAGGTTTATTTAGTTTTTCAGATTCCTCCCTTCTCCATCTTCTCAACATCTCAAACAAGTCTGGGTTTGTCATCTGCTCACTATAATAAAACAAACTTTGTGTTCGCTTGTTTTTTGGAGATAAAGCCTTAGACTGGTTAAAATGATCAAAAAATAACGGAAGATAACCTTGCCCAATACATTGTTTAAATTCTAAACGTAATTGCAAAACAATTGCTTCAAAGTCTTTCTTTTCAATGTTCAAATCCTTTATAACCTCTCCATCTTCACTAATTACCTTCCAATTTAATTGCCAAGATGAATCTAATGCAAATAAATTTACTTGTGTAGTGCTTTTTTTGTTTTTTTCTGTTTCCTTCTTTAACGTATTCAAATAAATGAGTTCCTTTTTCATAATTTTTGCACTTCCTTAATTAATTTTGTTGTTCTTAACCCTTTTATACAAAAAAACACCTCTCTTACATATTCGTAAAAGAGGTGCTTCCTCATATTTTATTCTTTTTTTGTTAATAACATCTTACAAAATTCACCTGTTTTCATCAATAGGACTTAATTATTATTTATTTCAATTGAAATAAAGGGTCATTTTCTTTACTATTAAAACCATGTGGAAAATAATGATAATTCATTTTCTAAACAATGAAACCTTTGAAGGAGGATTATATGAAACTTTTAATATTAGTACATGTGTTATCGGCTGTAATAGGTGTTGGACCAATTTTTTTCATCCATATATTATTAAGAAAAAAACAATCTGTTGAAGATATACGTTTTTCTATGAAAATAGCAAAAAAATTACTGCTTTTCCCTAAGATTGGGGGGTTAACTGCAGTTTTAACTGGAGTCTTAATTATACTTTTAAATGATTATGGCTCCTTCTTTCAATTATGGTTAGTTGGTTCCTTAGTTTTATATATCATCGCTCAAGTTATTTTATTAGGTTTTATAGCCCCAAGAATGAAAAAAATAGCTTTATGGTTATTTGATCCAAAAAATAAAAGCGAAACGGATTTACCTTTAGAAATTATAACATTACGAAATCAAGTAAACTCATTGTTTTACATTAGTACTACACTGATATTATTCATTTTTGTATTAATGATACTTAAACCTTTTGTATTTGTATAATATGTTGTAATATAAAAGAACATATATACAGCAAAAGAGGTGATCCCATGTCTGATATTTCATTTGATTTTCTATCAGATAGCACTGAAGAAACATCAACACGTTTTGTTACATTTGTTGGGGAACAAAGCTTAAAGCGATATGATTTAGCTATTACAACAACAGGAAGGTTTTACGGAAAAAAAATAGTTGCAGATTTACAATCAGGTAAAACCGCAATTCTTGGTCCTGATGATTTAGAAGAAGAAGGTTATTTAGAGCATGTATATCAATTAAATGAAGAAGAAGGTATAGAACTACGTGCCTTTTTAGACCTTATCGTAGGTGTAGTTCATTTTTCTGACCTATAATCCAATTTATTTTATATAAGTTGGGTGGAAAATAAATCTATATTTTTTTATTTCCAAGTTAATATTTACGCATAGAACAAACCTCCCAGGGAAAAATAATGTGACAATACGATCACATCTTTCCTAGGAGGTTTTTTCATGAATAACAAACCATTTCAAAAAGAAAGAAAAAGAAAATTTACAGATCTAAAAACAGTAGAATCTCAGCGCAATGATTTAACCGCTGAAGAATTTCCAGAAGGGGCTTATGGTATGGATTTATTAAGTGAATCCTTAGGGAAAAGCTCTCCTTGGAGAGAAGACCAACGACCGGCTAACTCATTCACTTATGAAAATCGTGAATTACATGAGGGGCTTCCACGACAGGACCCACCTGGTCATGCCACTCATGACAAATAACCCACAAAAGTGAACAAAATTCGATGATGCATAGTCCGAATACTTTTGCGGGGTCCTAATCTAATAAAATCAATAATATTTAAACTGCGAACTTTCTAATTAGAGATTTAAATTCAAATTCCTTTAATTTATGAATAAGTTTCTCTTGATTAATCACATAAGTACAGTCATCTAAGTCGCATAGGAATTCAACATCAGTATGAATTGTTGCCAGTTCCTTTGATAAATAAATTAATTCTTTATTTTCTAACAATCTTTCTTGTAACTTACCTTTTACTTGAACTATGTTTTCAAACAATTGATCGATATTTTCAAACTCATCAATTAATTTGATTGCGGTTTTAGGACCTACTTTAGGACATCCGGGTATATTATCTGATGCGTCTCCCATTAAACCTTTCATTTCAATAATTTGATATGGATAAGATACACCTGTTTCTTCTTTAAAATTATCCATTCCAATTGTTAAGTAATTGCCAAATCCTTTTTTCATTAGTGTTACTTTCGTTTTTTCATTGATTAATTGTAAAGTATCTTTATCCCCTGTTAATACATTTACCTCTATCCCTTGAGCTGAGTAATGTTTGGCAATAGATCCGATCATGTCATCTGCTTCATAACCAACCTTCCCCATACAAGGAATTTCAAATGCTTCTACCAATTCCCAGAGCTTATCAAATTGTGGGATGAGTTCATCTGGTGGAGCACCTCGGTTTGCTTTATAATTTGAATACATTTCGTTACGAAATGTTTTTTCTCCCATATCAAAAGCACAGATCACATGGGTAGGTTCAAATCGCTCAATGGCATCAAGCATATATCTAGTAAACTGATATATACCATTCGTATAAAGACCTTGAGAGTTTTTCATATAGTTTCCAGTGACTGCTGTAGCGTAAAATCCTCTAAATAATAATGCAAAACTATCAATAATTAAAATAGAATTTTCTTGATCTTCTATATGATTATTTCCTGTCATTTTTTTCTCCTTTAATTTGTGGTAGATTTAATTATAAACTATTTCCACAATAAAAAGGTATTTCCTTTTGGAAAATTGAACAAGTAACATTTTATTCACATAAACAAAGCTCCTCCTCTATGGAAGAAGCTTTGTGAGTAGAACCATTGGAAAATTCAAATCTGACTGTTTTAGTAATTTATATAGTACTATTTTAAACCCCATAAAGCAGGAACATTTGGCGGCTCCCAACCTATTTGTGAGGTATGAGCTTGAATACAATAATAGGTGTTCCCATTATAGGTTACCTCATCATTTGCACTGTAATTAACCCCAGCTTCCCATGGCTCAGCACCCGATGGATCACCTTCATCTGTAGTGGCTTGAATGGACACCGCTTCTGACTCGTTCCCTGCTGAATCCTTTGCTGTCACACTAAAAGTATACGTTGTTTCAGCACTTAATCCATTGATGGTTGTCGTTGTATTTGTTACCTCTACACTACCTAAATCATATGTGATCGTGTATCCTGTTACACCCACATTATCTGTTGAAGCATCCCAAGCTAAACTTACACTGTTTGAACTTTTTCCTGTGATTTGGAGATTGCTTGGAATGCTTGGTGCTTCATTATCTACTTCGCCTCCCCCACCATCACAAGTACTAATATATTTCCACACACCCCATTCATCGCTTTGATCAGGAAATTCTCCTACTGTCCACCATTTAGACTCGTAAACCTTCCCATTGTAGGTTACTCTCATACCACCAGCATATTCTGTATTCTCATCCCAAGCTGGGTAAGGGCAACTGTTTGGTGATTCCGTTGTGACCTGTATCGACGTTTCATCTGATATGTTACCAGCTGCATCCTTTGCTGTAACTGTAAAAGTATACGTTGTATCCGCGGTTAATCCGTTAATACTTACGGAAGTTTCCGTTACTTCTACAGTGCCTAAATCATATGAAACAGTATAACCTGTTACCCCTTCATTATCTGTGGAAGCTGACCAGCTTAGGTCAACACTTGTAAAAGTTTTTGCAGTTACCTGTAGATTTGTAGGTATAGTTGGCGGAGTAGTATCGTTAGACTGCTCCGTTGTTTCTGTTATTGCATTACTTTGGACGGAGACATTACCTGCAGCATCTTTTGCTTTTACCGTAAAAGTATAAGATGTATTAGGAGCAAGACCGCTAATGGTTGCATTTAAACTACCTACATTTATTGACTGATTACCATAGGTTACAATGTATCCCGTTACTCCTACATTATCTGTTGAAGCATCCCAAACTAGACTTATACTACTTGATGTTTTACTTGTTACTCTAAGGTTACTTGGTACAGTAGGTGCTTCGTTATCAGGTACTCCACCACTATCTAAATCACTTGTTAACTTGTTTAATAATACCTTGTTCCGATCCCCACTAAACTCCCAGAACATGGCTCCACCTAGTCCATTTGATTTTATAAAATCTGTTTTATAACCGAAAGACTCCACATCATCATAGGTAATAAAGTTACCATTGGAAGCGTTATATAAGAAAGGCACTTTGGCCACGTCGTTCCAGTAACGAACATAACCATTTTTATTGATATAGTTGTCTTCTAAATCAGTATAGTCCCAAACCCCATTCTCCCAAGTTCCATCATTTGCAGCAGAACAGCTTTGATATTCTCCGTTATTATCTGATGAACAACTACTCCAGCCTCGCCCATAAAATGGTGTTCCTATTACGATTTTTTGTGCGGGTACTCCAGCATTTATATGACCTTGAACACCTGCTTCAATATTAAATTCAGCAGCGTTTGGCACATTTGAACTGGCTGCTGCTGGGTCAAAATACAATGGTGAGTTATGGGCACTAATAGTTTGCCATCCTCCATTAAAGTCATAAGTCATGATATTAATCCAATCTACAACATTTGCTATCTTATCAAGCTCTGTATTTTGAGCATAAGTTGGTCCTGCTCCTGAAGCGATGGTGAGGGAATAATATTTGCCATCTTCAGCTCCTGCAATATTTAGTTTTTCACGTACTTCTTGTAATAATAATGTATAGTTTTGTTTATCTTCTGGACGAGTACTATTCCCTGGTAAACCACCACTAACCGGATATTCCCAATCTAAATCGACACCATCAAATTGATACTTTCTTAGAAAATCCACTGCCGAATTAGCAAAATTCTCTCGAGTTATTTGACTAGCTGCAGCATCAGAAAAACGATTAGACCAAGTCCATCCACCAACAGAAATCATCGTTTTCAAATGAGGATTTTGCTCTTTTAATAGATTTAGCTGTTTGATGTTTCCTTTAATCGGTTCATCCCAAGTATCTCCAGGGTTACTTTTTTGAACATCAATCCATGGATCCCCTAACACGATAGAACCGTTCGGTACATCTATCGTTCCATTTTCATCCTGACAAGTCCAAGTAGTAGGATTAGGACCTGTTGGGTCAGGATTGCCATGTCTTCCATCCCAGCAAATATCAGCAAACGCATAGTTAATATGGGTTACCTTTGAAACGTCCATGTCCCAAACTTGATAGTCACGCCCATAGGCACCCCAAGAAGGATAATAACCCACAATTTTATAATTGGAGTTTGCCTCTACCTTTTCATAATTAAAAACATGGAATTGTAACAAAGAAAATAATAGTGAAATGATGAATAGCATAACAAATGATCTTTTAATAGACTTTCTTTTCAAAGTCATATTATCATTCCTCCTAGTATTAGTAATATAGAAAGTATAAAGTTTCTACGTAGAAGTCTACATATTTAATTATATAAACACATCTAAATTCATGGAAGGTCTAACATTATACGATGAGGGGTAACTTTCTCTAAAAATAATTTCACTTCATCAAGTAGAATAATAGTTTCAATCATTTTAAAGGATGAAATAATTATTCATTTGTATAGTGATCCTATTAGAATTGGGATATTAATATTGGATGGGTTGAGGAAATAGAAAGAGTGCCTTCTATTTAAAGACACTCTTTTCAGCCGTAAACTTTTAAATCATGTCAGTATTGGTATCATTTACATCATTTAATAATATTGAGATTTTGTTGCTACCTCTTGCATTATATTCTCATTTCAGCCCCCATAATGCAGGCACGTTTGGTGGCTCCCACCCTGCTAGAGAAGTATGAGATTGTATACACACGTACGTTTGACCACCATAGGTTACTTCGTCATTCACATTGTAACTGATACCCGCTTCCCAAGGTTGTGTTCCTGTTGAGGCATCTGTTGTTGCTTCTATATCTGTTCCTGATGAAACATTACCGGCCGCGTCTTTTGCTGTTACTGTAAATGTGTAAGATGTATTTGCTGATAGTCCACTGATGGTTGCACTTGTACCCGTTACATCCATACTTCCTGAACCATAACTTACGGTATATCCTGTCACTCCTACATTATCCGTTGAAGCACTCCAACTTAAGCTAATACTAGAGGTAGATTGACCCGTCACTTGTAAATTCGTTGGGGTACTTGGGGCAATCTCATCCGTTGGATCGGAAATATCGGTTGTTACTGTGATCGCATTACTTGAAGAGGATTCGTTTCCTGCTGCATCTTTTGCTGTTACCGTAAACGTGTAGGTTGTGTCTGCTGAAAGACCATTGATCGTCGTACTTGTGCTGGTCACATTCATACTTCCTGAACCGTAATTTACGGTATACCCGGTCACTCCTACATTATCTGTGGATGCATCCCATACCAAGCTAACACTATTCGATGTTTTACTTGTAGATTGAAGATTTCCAGGTATCGTCGGAGCCTGTGTATCTTGTTCTACTGTATCATCTAAGCTCCACAATGCGGGCACATATGGCGGTTGCCAGTTTGCTAGAGAGGTATGAGCTGTTATACAGACGTACGTTTGACCACCGTAGGTTACTAGATCGCCCACTTGGTAACTAACACCCACTTCCCAAGATTGTGCACCCATTGAGGCATCTGTAGTTGCTTGGATAGAAGTCCCTTGTGACATATTCCCTGCCGCATCTTTTGCTGTTACCGTAAACGTGTAGGTTGTGTCTGCAGATAATCCACTAATGGTCGTATTTGTGTCAGTGACATCCATACTTCCTGAACCGTAATCTACGGTATATCCTGTCACTCCTACATTATCTGTGGAGGCATTCCAGCTTAAACTAACACTTGAAGAAGACTTATCTGTCACTTGTAGGTTTGTTGGGGCTGTTGGCGTTTCGGTATCAGGTCCATCTGTGGTTACCGTTACCGCATTACTTGAAGAGGACACATTCCCTACCGCGTCTTTTGCTGTTACCGTGAATGTGTAAGATGTATTTTCTGAGAGTCCTGTAACTGTCGTACTTGTGTCAGTGACATCCATACTTCCTGAACCGTAATTTACGGTATATTCTGTCACTCCTACATTATCTGTGGAGGCATTCCATGCTAATGTAACACTTGTCGAGGTTATGTTTGTAGTCATTAAGTTGCTCGGAGTGCTTGGTGCTTCTGTATCTTCTTCAACTACAAAGCTATCCAAGTATGCTCGATGACTGCTTGAAAATTCAAAGTTGTTAAACTGATCCCAATTAATTGACCACGTCATTAATCCTCGCATTCCAGGAAAACCTTCTGGATTTTGAAGAGTGTACTGCCCACCAAAAGACTCACCTTTCATCAAATAATCTAAGGCTTTGTGCACTTCAGACACAGATGTAAAACCATTTCCAGCATTAACATTAGCCGGTAACCCGATAAGTACCTGATCTGGACGAAGTGCCAGGAAATAGTTATCTGTATTTCCCGCAACCGGAAATCCAGTTAGTACCATCTCTGCCATGGCCACATGAAAGTCAGCATTCCCCATGTTGTAATATACATTATCTAATCCTGGGATAGGACCTGAGTTGTAATGTTGAACTTGTAACCAATCTAAGATATCACGAAGTCCTTGAATAACAGGAAGGTAAACACCTGCACGGTCATCACTCCCTCCACTGCCACCATAAAATGTATATCCTAATTGTACGAAGAAAGTTTCTGGTGCCATCGTTATCATGAAAGAATCCCCGAAATAATCATGCAGCTCACGTACTGCCGATATCAAATTTGAAACAACAGGTGTTGTTGGATTGTTAATATCTGTATCACCTGGATCCAAATGTAGAGACTGACCCTCGAAGTCAATATCTAAACCATTAAATCCATAGGTAGAGATGATGTCTTTCATTGAACTAATAAAATTATCACGCGCTTGATCAGTTGCTAACTGTACCTGCCCGTTCGCTCCTCCAATCGAGATGATTATTTTCTTTCCCTGACTCTGTAAATAAGCAACGTCATCAATGAAGTCTGAATCGGTATAATTGTACGGTGTAAACCCTATCGTTCCATCTTGTGCACCATTTGTAGGTTCTGCAAAAGCTACATTAATGACATCAAAATCTGGTGAAATATCAGATAATCTTATAAACCCTGAACCGTTATCAAAGTTATGCCAATAACCAACTATTATTTTATCTCGAACAGAAGGAGTGTCTGTGGTTGATACCTGCAATTCATTACTTGACATGGATACATTTCCTACTACGTCTCTTGCTTTGACAGAAAACGTATAAGTGTTGTTTGGCATTAGACTACTAATTGTTGCAGTTGTTCCAATTACGTTTGCAGCCATAGAAGCACCATTATATATGTCGTAACCTGTTACCCCTACATTATCTGTAGAAGCATTCCATTCTAATGTAATACTTGTATCGGTAATGTTCGTAGCCATTAAATTACTTGGTATACTTGGTGCTTCTGCATCAATCATTTCCTCATCCGTTGTCACATTCACAGCATTACTTGGATCCGAAACATTCCCAGCCATGTCTTTTGCCATAACAGTGAAGGTATAAGAGGTGTCAGGTATTAACCCCTGAACTGTTGCATTCGTACTTGATACCGATTGTACCAGATCATTATTATTGATATAAATGTTATAACCTGCTATGCCAACATTATCCATAGATGCATCCCATGAAAGTGAGACGCTTTTATCTGTAACAGCCGTTACAGTTAGATTCATCGGTGATGTAGGTGCTTCTAAATCACCAGTATCTGTTTTCACAGATACAATATCACTTGTCATAGAAAAATTACCAGCCGCATCCTTTGCCTTCACTGTAAAAGTATACGTTTGATTTGGATTCAAATCCAAAATTGTTGCATTCGTGTCCGTTACCGTTGCTACAAGCTCCGAACCTTTTAGTACATCATACGCCGTGACCCCCATGTTATCACTAGAAGCACTCCAAGATAGAGAAACACTATTTTCTGATACATCTGTCACCACTAGATTTGTCGGTGGAGTAGGTGATTGGGTATCCGTCGGATCAATTTCTGTCCACAATGTCGGTACATTACCTGGTTGCCAGCCATCTAAAGAGGTATGATCCGATATACATTCGAATAATTTTCCATTGTAAGTAACCTTATCTCCGACAGTATAAATCGTGTTCACTTCCCATTCTGGAAAAACAGGGGCTGGGTCAGTTGTCACAATAACAGCATTACTTTCATCTGATAGTTTTCCAACCGCATCTTTTGCTTTTACGGTGAAGGTATAGGTCGTGTTATCTACCAATCCTGTAAATTCAATAGAGGTTTCAATTTCATTCACCTCAATGCTGTTTAGCCCATTTGAAATAACATAATGTGTTAATTCCACATCGTCTGTAGAAGATTCCCATGCAAGGTATACGCTATTTTGCGTTTTACCAGTGACTATTAGATTAGTAGGTATTGTAGGTGGTTCAAGGTCTTCTGGTCTCGGATTCGTTGTAACACTGATTGGATTGCTAAAAGTAGAAACATTACTATTTTCATCCTTTGCCTTTATCGTAAAAGTGTATGAAGTTTCTTCTATCAATCTTGTAATCTCAATATTTGTTCCAGTGACACTTCCTGCAAAAGTAGATCCGTTATATACATCATATCCTACAACACCTATGTTATCGGTAGCCGCATTCCATGAAAGAGTAATACTGTTATGAGTTTTAGATAACACGACAACATTTTCAGGTGCTGATGGTGCTTCATTATCTGCTTGTGATGGGATTGGTTTACCGTAAAGTTCTTCAGCGATCACATCCACCATTTTCGTCCCAGTACAATTGTATTTTGAACTCGTCCTACAATCTCCACTGAATTCCCAAAACATCGCACCTCCCAATCCTTGTTGCCGGACATATTCCGTCTTGTAACCGATGGATTCCTCATCATCGTAACTAATAAATACACCTAAATCTGCATTAAACAAATATGGAACCTTGGCGTAATCGTTCCAATAGCGGACATAGCCATTTTGATTCACAAAATCCGCTGCGATGTCTCCATAATCAAATACACCTGTAAAACCCCATTGCTGGCTATCCCATGTTCCTACTGGAACTCTTAAACCATCTGCACTTTCCGTACATTCCTGAAACAACCCATAGTTATCTGTATTGCAGTTTTTCCAGCTTCTAGCATATATCGGCATACCAAGCACCAATTTATCCATTGGGACACCATGTTGTTTATATAACTGAACACCATAATCGATATAAAATCCATATGTTGCTTCATTAGGATCATCGTAATAAGGATCGTTTGGATCAGGATAAAGAGGCGAGTTAAAAGATGTATTTGCCTCCCAACTACCGCCGTGGTAATCATAGGTCATGATGTTTATAAAATCTACGATGTTTGCTATTTTATCCAGTTCCGTGTTTTCTGCATATACGGGGTTTGCTCCAGAAGCAATCGTTAACAAATAATGTTGACCATCTTCTACCCCTGCTTCATCTAGTGCATCCCGAATATCCTGAAGAAGCAAAGTAAAGTTGGTTTTATCCTCAGGTCTAGCACTATTTCCTGGGATCGCCTCCACTACAGGGTACTCCCAATCTAGGTCTACACCATCAAACCCGTACTCACGTATAAAATCAACACTAGATTCAGCGAATCTTTGACGGGTAACCGGGTCTGCCGCCATATCAGAAAATCGATTTGACCATGTCCACCCTCCAACTGAAATCAATGTTTTTACATGGGGATATTTATCCTTTAAATCACGCATTTGTTTGAAATTTCCACATTTGGCTTCACTCATACATTCTTCAAACGTCACTCCGGTCATTTCTCCACCGTAGGTCGTTTGAACATCTGCCCATGGCTCGCCAAGTACGATGGATCCATCCGGAACGTTTCCACTTTGCAGAGGTACTCCAGAATCCGTACATGACCATGTTTGTTGATTCGGGTTCCCCGGATCTTGTGAGGGATTCCCATGAATACCACCCCAACAAATATCCGCAAATGCATAATTGATATGTGTAACTTTATTTCCATCAATATCTTCCATCCTATAATCTCGGTCATAAATGCCCCATGAAGGAAAATATCCGACAATGCGAAAAGTTTCATCTTCCTCTTGAATCAGTTGCTCATTTTCGAGGGCAACTACCTCAGTTTGTTGTATCACCTGAGAGGGTAGTAACATTATTATAATTAAGAAAATGATTCCATATTTTGATAGTCTAGTTTTTAGTCCTACATTTAGACTCATCAATATCTCACCTTTCTATTAATAATGATAGAAAAATAGTTTACATCGCTTACAATACTTTAACTTAATAGAGTGAATTTCTAATTTCTCTAGGACGCATACACCATATTAAGCACATCCTTGAGCCAATAATATAGGAGTGCCTTCAGTTATTGAAAAATCAGTTAACTGAAGGCACCCTGTGAAATAATAATTCTATTTTACAAAAGTTCCTATCGGAGCATCTAAAGAGGTGCCGAATACTTCATTAGTGGTAGCTTTTGTTGAAACATTGAATTTGTAAAACTTATAAATTCTTATGTTATAATAAAGAACCTTTAAAGTAACTCTATTATTTCAGCCCCCATAATGCAGGCACGTTTGGTGGCTCCCACCCTGCTAGAGAAGTATGAGATTGTATACACACGTACGTTTGACCACCGTAGGTTACTTCGTCATTCACATTGTAACTGATACCCGCTTCCCAAGGTTGTGTTCCTGTTGAGGCATCTGTTGTTGCTTCTATATCTGTTCCTGATGAAACATTACCGGCCGCGTCTTTTGCTGTTACTGTAAATGTGTAAGATGTATTTGCTGATAGTCCACTGATGGTTGCACTTGTACCCGTTACATCCATACTTCCTGAACCATAACTTACGGTATATCCTGTCACTCCTACATTATCCGTTGAAGCACTCCAACTTAAGCTAATACTAGAGGTAGATTGACCCGTCACTTGTAAATTCGTTGGGGTACTTGGGGCAATCTCATCCGTTGGATCGGAAATATCGGTTGTTACTGTGATCGCATTACTTGAAGAGGATTCGTTTCCTGCTGCATCTTTTGCTGTTACCGTAAACGTGTAGGTTGTGTCTGCTGAAAGACCATTGATCGTCGTACTTGTGCTGGTCACATTCATACTTCCTGAACCGTAATTTACGGTATACCCGGTCACTCCTACATTATCTGTGGATGCATCCCATACCAAGCTAACACTATTCGATGTTTTACTTGTAGATTGAAGATTTCCAGGTATCGTCGGAGCCTGTGTATCTTGTTCTACTGTATCATCTAAGCTCCACAATGCGGGCACATATGGCGGTTGCCAGTTTGCTAGAGAGGTATGAGCTGTTATACAGACGTACGTTTGACCACCGTAGGTTACTAGATCGCCCACTTGGTAACTAACACCCACTTCCCAAGGTTGTGCACCCATTGAGGCATCTGTAGTTGCTTGGATAGAAGTCCCTTGTGACATATTCCCTGCCGCATCTTTTGCTGTTACCGTAAACGTGTAGGTTGTGTCTGCAGATAGTCCACTAATGGTCGTATTTGTGTCAGTGACATCCATACTTCCTGAACCGTAATCTACGGTATATCCTGTCACTCCTATATTATCTGTGGAGGCATTCCAGCTTAAACTAACACTTGAAGAAGACTTATCTGTCACTTGTAGGTTTGTTGGGGCTGTTGGCGATTCGGTATCAGGTCCATCTGTGGTTACCGTTACCGCATTACTTGAAGAGGACACATTCCCTGCCGCGTCTTTTGCTGTCACCATGAATGTGTAAGATGAATTTTCTGAGAGTCCTGTAACTGTCGTACTTGTGTCAGTGACATCCATACTTCCTGAACCGTAATTTACGGTATATCCTGTCACTCCTATATTATCTGTGGAGGCATTCCAGCTTAAACTGACACTTGAAGAAGACGTATTTGTCACTTGTAGGTTGCTTGGCGCTGCTGGCGATTCGGTATCAGGTCCATCTGTGGTTACCGTTACCGCATTACTTGAAGAGGACACATTCCCTGCTGCGTCTTTTGCTATTACCGTGAATGTGTAGGTTGAGCCTGCGGATAGTCCACTAATGGTCGTACTTGTGCTGGTCACGTTCACACTGCCTGAACCGTAATTTACGGTATATCCTGTCACTCCTACATTATCTGTGGAGGCATTCCATGCTAATGTAACACTTGCCGAGGTTATGTTTGTAGTCATTAAATTGCTCGGAGTACTTGGTGCCTCTGTATCTTCTTCAACTACAATATTATCCAAATAAGCTCGATGACTATTAGAAAACTCAAAATTATTGTAAACATCCCAATTAATGGACCATGTCATCAATCCTTTAAAATTTGGATAACCAGATGGATTTTGTAATACATAATTCCCTCCAAATGATTCACCTTTAATTAAATAATCAAGTGCCTGTTGAACTACTGCTGGAGATGTATATCCCCCACCTGCTGCTTGTTGAGAAGCAGGTAAACCAATGAGCACCTGATTCTGATTTAAAGGTTCAAAGAAATTATTCTCATTATTAGCTACCGGGAAACCTTGTAATATCATTTCTGCCATGGCTACATGGAAATCAGCTGTTCCTTGTGAATAAGATTGGCCATCAAGTGCTGTCATTGAACCTGTATTATAATGCTGTACATGTAGATAAGTTATCTTATCACGCAATGCGTGGATGACTGGTAAATATGCACCCCATGGACCGCCATAAGACGTATATCCTCCCTGTACATATGCCGTTTCTGGTGCCATTGTTAATACAAAATCAGCGCCATAGTAATTAGTAATTTCATTTATCGCATCGATTAAATTAACGATTTGAGGAGAGGTCGGGTTTTTAAAATCCGTATCTCCTCCACCTACCGATAAAGAACTGCCTTCTAAATCAATATCCATTCCATCAAATCCATAAGTATCAATGATATCTTTCATAGTACTAATAAAAGTTAGCTTGGCTTGTTCAGTTGATAAATCCGTTGTTCCATTAGCCCCCCCTATTGAAATTAGTACTTTTTTTCCTTGATTTTGCAAATAATCTATGTCAGATATAAATTCACTATCTGTAGCATTATAAGGAGAAAATCCCATGTTACCAGTACTCGGACCTCCTATAGGTTCTGCAAAAGCAACCTGAATCACATCATACTTTGGTGAAATATCACCTAGTCGGATATTGGTAGAACCGTTGTCAAAATTATGCCAATAACCGATAATCACTTTACTTGAAACAGGTGGGATATCATTTGTTAATACAGTCAACTCCTCACTAGCCACCGAAACATTCCCTGCAGCATCTTTTGCTTTGACTGTATAGGTGTAAGAAGTATTTGCTGTAAGTCCATTCATTGTAGTCATAGTTCCACTCACACTTTTAACAAGGCTGGACCCATCGTATATGTCATAACTATCGACGGTTACATTATCACTGGATGCTTCCCATTGTAAAGTAACACTTGTTGAATTAATATTTGTTGCCGTTAGGTTGCTTGGTGCGCTTGGTGATACTATATCTGGGGTTGTT
This sequence comes from Chengkuizengella sediminis, assembly GCF_010078385.1. NCBI lineage: Bacteria > Bacillati > Bacillota > Bacilli > Caryophanales > Paenibacillaceae > Chengkuizengella > Chengkuizengella sediminis. Next base: position 176,077 of record NZ_SIJC01000006.1, on the reverse strand, counting down.
GTCACTGTAATGGCATTACTTGGATCTGAAAAATTACCCGCAGCATCCATTGCTTGCACAGTGATCGTGTAAGGCACATTTGGAGTTAATCCATTGATCGTTACAGATGTTCCAGTAACATATTCAGATGCTGTACCGTAAGAGACTTTGTATTCTGTTACTCCTACATTGTCTGTAGAAGAATCCCAGGCCAAGGATATACTGTTCACTGTCACACCTGTAGAGTGCAGGTTATTCGGAACAGAAGGTGGCTCCAAATCAATGATCTCATCACCATACAATTTCTCATACTCAACTTTTGATGAAAAACCATTTAATATAAGGCGCTGAGGCCCACCAGAGAATGGTAGTTTCATCATACCTTGTAATACAATCGTTTCACCGTTTGCAATAGATTGGGAAGCAGCACCCGTAATTGTATAATGATTCATATCCCAACTTTCCACAGGACCACTTAATACAGCTCCCCAAACTGAAGTCAGTGTTGTTGTCGTTGGCAAATCAAATTCTAGTACCCATCCACCTGGTATCTCTTCTCCAGTGTGATTTGTAAGCTGCATCGTATACGTATAATTAGGGTGATCATAAGTTCCATCAAATGTTAAAGTGTAATCTTTTGGTTCTGGTAAATGTGGTTTATCCTGACCTGCAGGAGGTGAGGCAACTTTAAATTTATTGTAAGCTTGTGTCGTTAAGGAATCACCAAACGTATAAGTGCCGTCAGTTTCTTGTGAAAAGTCTCCTGTCAGCTCCCAGAACATCATGCCTCCAAGTTCTTTTTCAAGAATATAATCTAATTTATATCCGAGAGATTCTTCGTCTTCATATGTTAAAAATATTTTCTCCTGTTCATTCCACAAATAAGGTGTTTTAGTTACAGGATCAAAGTATCGTTCGTTTTCTGGAAGCTCCAATAAGTTTTTAATATGCCAAATCGGATTAGCACCCGCTGGTTGCTCTGGTTCAGGGTCATTCCATATTCCGTATTCTCCATCCGCGCCTCCTCCTGTTGTTGCTGCAGAGCCGTACAAACCAGTACCATCTATACCACCCTGAACATTTTTCCAGCCTCGAGAATAATAAGGTATACCGATTACAAGTTTTTCTGGTGGGAGAACACCGAGATAATAACGAACAGCCCAATCGGTGTTTAACACAGAAGTTCCGAGTGGTGCAGTTTCAGGGTCGCGATCATCTGGATAAAGTGCTGAATGTGGACCAACAAAACCATTCCAAGCACCATGGAAGTCATAAGACATTATGTTCATCCAATCCAAATACTCTGCATATAAGCTAAGTTCCATACCACCTAATACCCAAGATGATGCTGTTGAAGCAACTGTTAGATAATATTCTCTATCATCCTGCTCACCGGCTGCGTCCAATTTTTCACGAAGTAACCTCATCAGTTCTACATAGTTATCATAACTAACAGAACGAAGTGGCTCTGCAACAGGGAAATCAATGGGATTGCCAGATTGAGAAGTTGCAGAAGGGTACTCCCAGTCGATATCAACACCATCAAATTGATAAGTGCGAAGGAAGTCCACCACACTATTTGCGAAAGTTTCTCGACCAGTTTCTGAGTTAGCCATCGTATAAAAACCACCAGATGCAGCCCAACCGCCAACAGAAATTAGTGTTTCGACATTATATTCCTGCTTGTATTTTGCCAACAAGTTAAAATGCCCTTTAAAAGAAAGGTCCGTCAATTGCCCTGGATAATCTTTTTCAATTGCTGCTTCGCGATCGATAAAATCAATTTCATTTTGATCATTTACTTGTGCGAAAGCATAGTTAATATGAGTAATTTTGTCCCAAGGAATTTTATCAACGGTATAATAACCTTTTGCTTCTTGATCACCCCATTCAGGGAAATATGCAATAATTTTACGAGGCAATTCCTCTATCACATCTGTTGTTACCATTACCGAATTACTTTCCACAGATGTGTTTCCTGCCGCATCTTTAGCCTTTACTGTAAAGGTATACATCGTTTCTGCCATTAATCCTGTCACTGTGAAGCTCATTCCACTTGTTGTTCCTGCCATTTCACTGCCATTATATATTTCGTAACCAATTACACCTACATTATCCGTTGAGGCATTCCACTCCAAAGTAACACTGCTGGAATCAGTGTTGGTTGATGTTAGATTGCTTGGTGCTGTTGGCACTTCAGTGTCTGGATTATCTGTTGTTATCGTTACTTCATTGCTCTGCTCAGATACATTTCCTGCTGCATCTTTAGCTTTTACTGTAAAGGTATATATCGTTTCTGCCATTAATCCTGTCGCTGTATAATTCATACCACTCGTTGTTCCCGCTAACTCACTGCCATTGTATATTTCGTAATGAACAACACCTACATTATCCATAGAGGCATCCCATTGCAAAGTCACACTTACCGAAGTAATGTCTGTTGCCGTTACATTACTTGGTGCGTTTGGGGCTTCCGTATCTGGAATTGTTGTTGTCACTGTAATATTACTCGGATCTGAAAGATTACCTACTGCATCCACTGCTTGCACGGTGATAATATACGGTACATTTGGAGTCAGTCCACTGATCATAACGGTTGTTCCTGTAACATATTCAGATGTTGTACCGTTAGAGACCTTATATTCTGTTACACCTACATTATCCGTTGAAGCATCCCAAGCTAGCGATACACTGTTCTCCGTCATCCCTGTCGTATGTAGGTTATTAGGTGCGCTAGGACTTATTTGATCTCCACAATCACCTACCAATGCCCATGCTCCATCTACTCCACTTTGATCTGGAATTTCACCTAAGGTCCACCATTTTGCACTATATACTTTGCCATTATAAGTAACATGGGCTCCACCATTGTAAGCGATACTTGCATCCCATTCTTCATAAGAACACGTATTTTCGGCATACGTTGTCGCTTGGATCGATGTACTTGAAGAAGTATTGCCCACTGCATCTTTGGCAGTGACCGTGAAGGTATATGTCATGTCTGCTGTTAAATTATTTACGACAGTACTAGTATCCGTCACCTCTAAAGTGCCTGATTCATAATCTACAGTATATCCTGTTACACCCACATTGTCTGTTGAAACCATCCAGTTCAAACTCACACTGGATGAAGTTTTATCTATCACCTGTAAGTTTTTGGGGGCACTTGGTGCAGTTAAATCACTCGGTATCTTTGTTGCTACTGTCACCTCATTACTTGGATTCGATAGATTTCCACCTGTATCTCTTGCTTTCACACTGAACGTATAAGCTGTGCTATGTTTAAGTCCATCAATTGTGGTGGATGTACCCGATACATTCACTGTTTTTTCACCATATGAAAGAATATAATCTACTACACCTACATCGTCTGTTGAAGCATCCCAAGCTAGTGAAATGCTGTTTTCTGTCATACCCGTTGAATGTAAGTTACCCGGTACTGTTGGCGGGATTGTATCTTCCAAATCACTTGCCAATTTATTTAGCAATACTTTATTACGATCTCCACTAAACTCCCAGAACATCGCACCGCCTAAACCTTTAGACTTGATGAATGCTGTTTTGTAACCAAAAGATTCCTCATCGTCATAACTGATGAAGTTTCCGTTTGATGGATTAAATAAGAATGGAACTTTGGATATATCATTCCAATAACGTATGTAGCCATTTTTGTCGATGTAGTTATTTTGAAGATCCGTAAAATCCCAAACACCATTCTCCCATGTTCCATCGTTAGCAGGCGAACAATTTTGATATTGTCCGTTATTGTTTGTTTCGCAACCGCTCCAACCACGACCATAAAATGGTGTACCTAAAACTAGTTTTTTTGAGGGTACACCTGCATCAAGATGTCCTTGAACTGCTGTTTCAATATAAAATGATTCCGCATCAGGAACACCTGCTTCAACTGCGGCAGGATCTTGGTACAACGGTGAGTTGTGAGCACTGATCGTTTGCCATCCACCATTAAAATCATAGGTCATGATGTTAATCCAATCCACAATTTCAGCTATTTTATCTAACTCTGTATTTTGAGCAAAAACAGGGTTTGCCCCTGAAGCAATGGTAAGTAGATAATCTTTTCCATCCTGTGCTCCAGCTTCATCCAGCTTTTCACGAACTTTTTGCAGCAATAATGTATAGTTTTCTTTATCCTCTGGACGTCTACTGTTTCCTTCCAAACCTCCGCTAACAGGATACTCCCAATCAAGATCAACACCGTCAAATTGATATTTCCTCAAAAAATCGACTGCAGAATTCGCAAAATTCTCTCTAGTTTCTACACTGGCAGCCGCATCAGAGAAACGGTTGGACCAAGTCCAACCACCTACAGAGATAAGTGTTTTTAAGTGTGGATTTGCTTCTTTCAGTAATATCAACTGTTTAAAGTTTCCTTTGATTTGTTCATCAAATGTATCTCCAGGATTGCTTTTTTGTAAATCAATCCAAGGATCTCCAACTACAATAGATCCGTTAGGAACATCAATAACTCCATTTTCATCCTGACAAGTCCATGTTTGTGTATTGGGACCCGTTGGATCTGGATTTCCATGGATGCCATCCCAACAAATATCGGCAAATGCAAAGTTAATATGTGTTACTTTAGAAACGTCCATATCCCAAACTTGATAGTTTCTTCCATACGCACCCCAAGAAGGGTAGTAACCTACAATTTTGTAACCTTCAGGTGCAGCAGCTTCAGTTTCTTCAAAACCAAATGTTGAAAATTGAAAATATGATAATAACATAGACAAGATTAATAGAATAATGAGAGTTTTTTTATATGATTGCGCTTTCAAAATCATTACTAATGTCCTCCTTAGTTTTATTAAAACTAATAGATTTTTAAGATCACCACCTCCAAAGAGAAATGTTTATCCTTGTATCTCGTAGCTACACAAACACTCACTCATTTTCACCACATTTTTTGAATGAGAAATGATAAACCACTTGATAGAGTACACAATATGATCAATTTTCAAATTTAATAAGGCTATATTTGTTAGAGAAAAGTAAGAATATTAGGAAGGTTGAATAGTTGCAGTAAAAGATTAAATTTTGCAGAAAGCAATGTGAATGATTAAAAATTTTTAGAGAAAACAAGAGGGGATAGAATTTCATTTTTGAATTTAAGGGAATACAAGGATATATATATATTTTCTTTAATAATTCAAAATTTTGTAAGGGGGAATATTTGACTATTGGGGATAAGTTTATATACTAACATAAACAGCCCGTTGATTTCGACATTTAAAAAAGCCCCTTTTATTTAAAGGAGCCTCCTCATTTTATAATTAAACTCAAAGTACATGATTTTCAAAAAACCTACCCATTCTCTCAACCGCTTCTATCAACACTTTTTCATCATGCACTAAAGCTAATCTAACATAACCTTCCCCTTGATTTCCGAAAGCATCTCCTGGGATAACTACCAATCCTTGCGAAAACAACATTTCCCTAGAAAATTGCCGAGAAGTCCAACCATGGGGGATCTTAGCCCATATAAACATAGATGCTCTTGGCTTTTTGATATGCCACCCGATGTCGGAAAGGCCTTCAATCATTCGATTTCTACGTTTTTCATATACAAGGGAAACGGATTGATTATGATTCATATCTTCTTCTAATGCTGTAATTGCAGCTTTTTGAATAGGTATAAACACACCGTAATCAATATTAGATTTTATCATCTTTAATGCACTTACCACGTCAGCATGACCTACTAAATAACCAATTCGACAGCCAGCCATATTAAATGCTTTAGACATGGAATGAAATTCGACAGCAATTTCTTTAGCACCTTTGACTTCAAGTACACTTGGTGGTTTAAATCCATCAAATGCCATTTCTGAATAAGCTAAATCATGGACTGCGAGTATTTCATGCTTTTTTGACCAATTCACCCATTTTTCAAAAAACACTAGATCCGTTACTGCAGCTAAAGGATTACTAGGATAGTTTAATATCATAAACTTAGCTTGTTTTAAAATAGAATCTGGTATTTTTTCTAACTGAGGTAAAAAGTCATTTTCCTCTCGGAGAGGAACCAAATATGGTTTGACCCCTGCAAGTTCTAAACTAGCACTGTATATTGGATATCCCGGATCGGGGACTAATACGATATCACCAGGATTACAAATTGCCATTGCTAAATGAGCTAAACCATCCTGAGATCCCATTAATGTAAGTATTTCTGATTTAGCATCTAACACCACATTAAATCGATAGTGATACCACTTCGCTACTGCTTCACGAAATTCTAAACTTCCTTCAGACATGGGGTACCCGTAATCATTTGGATTGTCTATTGCTTCATGGAGTTTCCGAATCACTTTGGCAGACGGGGGAAGATCAGGACTTCCTATTCCTAAATCGATTACATCTATCCCAGATTTTATAACTTGTTCTTTCCATTCTGCGAGCTCAGTAAAAATAGCTGAACCCAAATTGTTTAATCGATTGGATCCCGATATTTTCATTCTATTAAACCTCACTTTTTGGAGTGTCTTATATATGTCCACCCTGTAATGATGTCATATACAACATGTAACCTAAAAATATAGCTAATGCTCCATAAACTAAACCAAATCTCCATCTAGTTTCAAAAGGAACATTATAATAATCGTCAGGTTCGTATTGTTCAAATTCAATCAAACAATGGATGCTTAAAACCCTCCCTGATTCCTTTTGTACATTTTCAATTTGACTCACTTCTACATTATTAATGATCCCTTGAGACGGAAGATCTATAGACTGATTTAAACCGATCTCACTCCATACTATCGAAACTTTTTGTTGCCCATCTAATGTAGAGAATGTACGAAAGGCAATCTCTTGTTGGAGGATGGATAATAAATGATCTAACCGTTCAGTACCAGCTGGAATAATAAAGCCTTTATCTAATAGAAGTTCTACCGGAACATCAATTTTAGCACCAACCTCTGCACTTCTGCCTTTCCCTTTTCTTTTCACGTACTTTTGAAATAACTCCCAAGCAAATAAAGCCCATATGATAAAAAATAAAGGACTTTGTAAAAAGAAGATAATAACAACTAAACCACCGATTAATCCAACCAACCATAACCATCTAGTTACCGCTGTAGCAATCCTTCCACCATCCAAAGGATGAATTGGCAATAAGTTCACTAAGTTTAATAAAAATCCAACGTAAGCAATGACTAAAAGTAGTTGTCCCCATTCCCCATTCATATTAGATCCTAATAAAAACACTGCAAAAGCTCCTGCTGTCCCTAAAATAGGTCCACCCATTGCAATATAAGCTTCTGTTACTGCATCTCTTGGATTTCTTTTCATTGCAATTAATGCCCCTAGAAAAGGTATAAATAAAGGTGCGGAAACAGGCAATCCCTTTTGTTTAGCTGCTGCTACATGACCTAACTCATGAATCAATAACATGATGACAAGTCCAATTGCAAATTCAAGTGGAAATATAAGTGCATAAGCACCTATAGAAATAAACATTGAGATTAAAGGTCCTGCAAATTTTACTGATTTTAAAACTAACAAGATATTTTTCCCTGCACCTAGCAAAAAAACACCTATTGCACCCAACAACCACATTGGATTTCGTTTGTTTTGTTTGTTACTTCCATTCTGATTTTGAGCCTCCAACACCTCAACACCTGCCTTTCAATAAAGTAAACATTATTCTTTCAATAGGGGGGTGTATTACTTACTCCACACTTCTTCAAATGTTTCTTCTTTAAATCCTACCGTTACTTTATCACCATCTGTAACAATTGGTCTTTTAAGTAATTTTCCATTAGAAGCAAGCAAATTAATTTTTTCTTCTACAGACATAGATGGAAGTTTATCTTTCAATTTCAATTCTTTGTACACTAAACCTGAAGTATTAAAGAACTTTTTAATATCTAAATCACTTTTTTGTATAAGTTCAGTAATTTCTAATGCTGAAGGGGGTTCCTCCACAATCGGAATTAATTTCACGTCTATATTTTTTTCATTGAACCATTTGATTGCTTTTCGACAAGTTCCACACCTTGAATATTCATAAACTGTTAAAGACATCGTATGCTCTCCTTTGTATAGCGTTCTATATTTATAGTACGTGTTCACAACCTCTATAGGTTATTCATAAATTGTCAGTCAAAAAAAAAAGAAAGTCAAGTAAAAGTAAACCCTTCTATAAAAACCTAGTATTTTAAAGCTGTCATTCTGTGATGAGTATCTGGAAAAATATTATCTATGTTAGCATTACTGAAACTGCCAAAGGATTGCTAAAAGCCCTTCCCCACTAATCTAAATAGTAAAAAGTTGTGAGCAGTTAGATTCCTTCTTCAAAACCTGTAATATTAATAAAATTTAATTTTTTTTTTGAGAATATCTAAACCATAAAACTATTTACAGACGTGGAAAAAAGAGGCTAACCGTAAGTAAATCTACGGTTAGCCTCTTAACCAGCTCATAATTATTTTATGCAATTACTCGTTATATCTTTTATTACTAAATTATTTTATATCTATCTGAAATGAATCATTTTCACACGTTTTGTTACATGACATCAGCATCACTTCTCCATACCCAATTACTTATATACACTGTAGCATCAGGCACATAAAAATCATGATAAGCATTCTGTATAATTATTCTAACTTTATCTCGATATGCAGGATTAGTAGGATGATACCAACCCTCTGGCTGTAATATAGAATTTAAAGTTACTGCTTCCCATTCTTCATTCCGGGTTGACCCATCCGCATTCACTTGTCGACGCTGAAGATAAACATAATAACCTCTGTCATCAAAACCATCAGGGAAACTCCAAGTTACTCGACCACTTACCCAGTATCCCAAATTAACAGCAGACGGAAGTGGTCCTTGTACTACACTTTTTTTCCATTTTACTCTTAATGAAGATGTAATATCATTAAAGGAATTATCTATAAGAGTACGGTCGCTATGATTTAATATTAAACTCAGTCCCCCAAAATCGTAGTGTTGTTTTAAATCGACTGTAAAATCACCAATAATAAGGACGGAACTTAACGTATCATTTGGAATTCCAGGTGAATGATTTATATGATCGTATGATCCTGGTACTGCTCTTTTCTCAAGTCCTTTATAGTTTACAGCATCGAATAAATAGACTCCCTCTCCTCTTGCTTTTAGAGAAGATACCGTATTATTACCTATGCTCGTATCTTCCATGTACGGAACACTAGAAGTGATCACTTGTGGAGTACCGCCGTATCCACTGTTTGGATAAAGCACAACGCCATAATCACCCACTATTCGAATGGAAGAAAATTGATTGTCAAATTTAATGGGTAACTCCCAATGATCGTGATTATATCCATTAGTTGCTGTTATTGCCATAACTTCACCTGTATAATGTGGACCTTTGTATAGATAAACTCCTTCTGCTGAAACATCGTTCACTTGTAAAGACTGTATTGGGTTGATCGAATTATTAGTAAGGTTGGGATCACTTCGATTTAGAAGTTCTGTGCCAATGATGCTATTGAAATTTTCATTTTCATATAACTCTACCTCATAATCACCTACAATTCGAATGGATTTGGGGACGGAACCACTACCAAATGGACCACCAACTTCTGTTAAATTTTCATAGTATCCATTGTATCCAGATTCTACTCGCACTTCAGTTCCTCTATATCTGATATCATCGTATAAATAGACCCCATCTGGTATTTCAGTTACTACTATTGAGGAGGTGGTATTATTGCCAACCACGTTATCCGTTAGGTTGCCATCCCCTACCCTAATTAAAGAACTGGCACCTCCTTGATTAAGGTCTTCAAATAAAACCGCCTCATATCCCCCACCGATCACTTTAATAGAAGAGAGCGTATTTTCTGGAAAACCTAGCTCTTCAATATTATTGTATATTCCTGGTTCTGCCACTCTCACCCAATCTCCTTCACGACTCTGTTCTGAGAATAAATAGACTCCATCTTGTCTGTGTACTTTCAAAGAGGAGACCGCATTGTTGCTAATGATATTATTTCTCATATCTACATCACTTGAGGTAAATGTTTCAAATCTACCCGTATAGTTTAATCCCTCGTATAAAGTAACTTTATAATCATCACCAACAATGAATAAGGAAGAAAGGACATCATCAGGCATACCCAAAGTACTTATATCCGGGTAATTACCAAAAGGTACAACGACGTGTGTATCCTTATAATTGATCGTCTCAAATAGATGAACACCTTCTCCTCTTACTTTCATAGAAGACGCGTTATTTGTACCGACGCCATTATCACTGAGGTTTGGATCGTTAGTGGTAAATGAAGTTGCAGCACCTCCGTAATTGCTGTCTGGGTAGAGTATTACTCCTATATCTTTACCAGCTGCACCCTCGTTAACATAAATGGAAGACGTGGTATTATCAGGTATTATACTTGAGTAATCCCCAACACCATGTAATGTCCAATTTCCAGTATAATCGTTATCTTCGAACAAAAGTATTCCTTCTTCTAGAAGATCATAATCTTCTAGAACTGTATAATCGAGACTTGCTTGATATACTGCACTCTCTAAAAGCCATTCGTGCAAAAATAACATATCACTTTTTGAATAATTTAATCTATTTTTGATCGCTATATTTTCCGTATCATCATCGATCAAGCTTAATTGGTGTAGTTCATCAGTTAGATCTGACATCATCGATGTCAGATTGGTAGAAAGGCTACCAATCTGGCTAAAGCTGATTTTTAAGGCTATTGAAAGATTTTCAAATTGTGATTTCACCATTGCAATCTCAGCCGCCTCTTTTTGAGCATCTTTTAAGGTGGAGTATGCCTCTTCAATTTCATCCTCTTTAGATACGATGTCAAGCGTCATTTGGTATATAGCCAATTCTAACGCAGCGTCAGCGATACCAGAAACAATGTCAGGAAATTCAGGTGAGAATCTAAGCATTCTTGGACCTAAAGGACCTCTTTCTCTTACACGTAAAGCACTACTACTTATTTCTTCTAAAGCTTCTTTTGCCTCTTTAAGTTTCTGAACTAATTCAAGATATTCCTCATGAGCATAAGGTGGGTGGGGAATCATATCATCTACTGCAGCTTGTGCTTCTCGAACTGCTAATTGTGCCTCAGCACGCTCTGCATTAACAGCTAAACCTACACCTGTACCTATTCCAAATATGGCCATAGCTTCACTCACTCCATTGATGATGAGTGCATCTCTGAAATTCTCATGCAGGTCACTTAATTCTCCATTAAGAGCATCGATACTATCAAAACTTGCTTGGATATCTGGATCTCCTAGACCTGCTATAGCCTCATCAAGATCCGAACTAAATACAGAAACATAAGATTGAACTGGGGATCCCCACGTATTGATAATTTCATTAAATGAATCTACATGGGTCTGAATATCACTTATTCTTGTGTTCAGGTCATTTATAAATGTCGTGACTCTATCTCGAACCCCAGGAGCATCAATTACTAAGTCACTCATAAGGGGATCAACATTACTTGTATAAAGATTGGTAAAGTCGAGGATATCTGCTTCTATTTGAGTAAATTCTGGGTCATGGAGAGTAATCCATTCTTGGGCATAATCTTTGGCTAATTGCTGTTTTACACTTAACACTGGATATAGACTTGAATCTATCAACGGTTGTTCCTGTAAAATGAGAGCACTTTGTTTCACTTGATTCCTAGAAGTAACTAATGCCTCCATTACTCTCTCAAAATCACTCAAGAAATGTATGATGGGTTCTTTATGCTCTACCCTGATAGATTCAACTGCTAAGGCAATATTATCTACGTAATCAGTATATACCACGGATGTACCTGTTTGACCTGGAGAATCATATAAGGTCACTTCATAGTTACCCACGATATTTAAGGATTGTATAGTAAAACCTAGCGGTAAATGCAAATCAGGATGGCTTATAAGATCAGTTAAATTCATATTTGTAATTTCACCTGTAATGGGTACTTTGACCCAATCCCCCGTCAAATATGGATCATTATATACATAGACTCCACTGATTAAATCAGGATGGTCATGACTCACCGATTGCTCTGGAATCGTATACACAGTAGAAGTTAAAGCAAATATATCCTCCCAGTCTGCCCTTGCTTCATTTAATAGTGTCTGAAGAGCGGATACATCGTCAAGTTCAAGATCAGCACTGACTAAATCAAGTTTCACTTGTTCTAGCATATCCCTTATGAATTCCCATTCGTAACTAATCCCTTCAAGGTCACTAATGACTGCTGTAGCGTCTGATGCTAAATACCTAATTTGAGATAATATTGTGTTTACTGTCTTTATTTCTTGGTTCAGTGCGTCTTCATCTCTAATCAGATTCGCTAGCAAACTAGTTTGATGATCCCTAGCTGCTATAAGTTGATCCAAAGCTAAACTAAGGTCAACCATATTAACTGCTGCTACAGCAACCGCGACCAATGTAAAAGGATCAATAATTGCTAAGACAGAGCCGGTTATGATAATGACACCATCAGCCGCGAGCTCGACCCCCGTAACAATAATTTCATCATTTAGTCTGCTTAATTCCCCTTGTGTTTCACCAATTTGTTGTAAATCAGTTTGAAGTACACTAGCGTCTGCGACAACCACCGAATCTAGACTATCCAAAGTCGTTAATATCTCACTATCGAATGTTAAGAGTCGCCCTACATAATCGTCCATATTGGTTCTCATTATTGTCAATTCATTCATATATTGAGTGATGGACGTAATAAGGTTTTGAATACGGTCATTGATCATAACCTCATCCGGATCAGGTAGGCTTAGTTCAGCTATTATGGCATCATATTCAGTCTGAAAATCAGTATTGTAGTTAATAATATGATCCTTATTAGTTACAAGCTCTGGTCTGACTAAAGTCGTGTACTCGCTTGTAAAACTTTTTGCGTCGGTAATATTGTTTTCAATACGAGTAGCCAGTACAGCATTTTGTGATCGGATATTAGTAGTATCAGGCATGTCTTGATTTTCTATTGCATTAGCGTACATATCCATTTTCCATAACTTTGCAATTTTTGTTTGTGTAAATTCATCTAGATTATTAGTTCCAACGTCTAACAAGTCCATTTTAACATCTTCCTCAACTCTTACTGTATCCACAGTATATGAACTAATAACATCACTTATATCAGGATCGTCAGCGTAGAATTCGACTGGGTCTAATCCTACTCCGGATAAGGTCACTTTATTGTGCCCTATAATTTTGAGTGAAGAAGGTTGAAGACTCAAGTTAGTAGCTATCATATTTTCGGAAACGATATATGAGTCCCCAGAGTAATTAGTTCCATCGTATAGATGTACCCCCTTACTTATTACTTTTACTGCTACCACAGGTTCTGAACCTATATCATCACTAAGATGAGGATCGTCGGCGTAGAATTCGACTGGCTCTAATCCTTCTCTGTATAAGGTGACCTGATAATTCCCTTCAATTCTAAGTGAAGAAGGTTGAAGATTTAAGCCATGTGTTGTTCCACTTGAAAAGTGGTTTGGAGTTCCACCATAACTAGTTTCATCATATAAATAGGCACCATTAGTTGGTGGTGTTGGCTCTGGTGGTGGTTTTACAAATGTTGCTTCTGTCAAATTTGTTGGAAACGTCGTGAAAATAAGAGTGAAAATCAAAAAGCAAAGCCAAACTTTCTTTTTCATGTATTTCAGCTCCTTATTTTTTTGGTATTGTTTCATCGTTTTACGATTAACTTCTTAGTTTTTACCTGCTATTTTATCTTTTTTTCAAGGTTTACTTCATGTTTGTCGTGAGTGATATAGACAATCATAAAATTTTTTCTGGATCATGATTGCTCTTACTTGTCAGGTTCTTGGAGACAACTTATCTTCTTTTTTTAATATAGTGTTACTTCACAAAGTTGTCTCATGATTGCAATAACTAGTCGTTATATCAACCAAAAAGAGAGAAAGCGCTTTCAAAGAATCTTAATAATGCTGTATTTACTGGTGTTTTACCTTAAATATTCTGATGTCATTATCTAAATCCTCTAAGTGTACATTCTATGATTCTAGTTACAATGTATCTAATGCATTTAAACTAAAACCTCTCATTTTAATCCCCCCTTTAAAACATCTTACAACTTAAATGTGGCATAAATATGACATTACAATAAGTAATGGTAAAAAAATCTGATGAATTAAATAGATATTAAAAAAGACAGATCCCCAATGAAGGAGAAATCTGCCTAGAATATTATTAAATTGATGTGGCATGAATATGGCATAAAACTGTGTAACTTTAATTCACATTTTTCGGGAGTATCACCTCAATTTTTGTCCCTACACCAACCTTACTACTCACCTTTATGTCACCTTGATGAATTTCTATAATTTTTTTAACCATGGACAATCCAATCCCATAACTATTGCCTGATTTAAAGTGAGAATGGTTAACTCGATAAAATCTTTCAAAAATATAAAGTAAATCCTCATTTTTTATCCCTATACCCGTGTCTTGAATTGTAATTTGAAAGAAAGAGTCTTTTTCTATTCCTTCAACGATTAATTTTCCTCTTTCAACATTATACTTAATAGCATTCGTAAGCAGGTTTATCCATATATTATTCAGTAAATCTTTATCTGCTTTTATATAAATGGGAGGGAGATTGGTTTTAATTTCAAGTTTTTTTTCTTCCCACAAAGGTTGCAGGGAAATGATCTGATCTCTAATTTGATCATCTAAGCGATAATTTTGTAAGGAAAAGGTGTACTTTTCGGATTCTAAAAGTGAGAGATTCAATAATTGCTTTGTAAGGTTAGATAATCTGCTTGCTTCTTTTTCAATGACGGAGAGGTATTTTTTTGCTTCTTCGTATGTAACCATGTCATCTTTAATAGCTATCGCCATGCCTTTGATGGAGCTGAGTGGAGATTTAAATTCGTGGGAGACGTTTGCAATGAAATCTTTTCGCATCTTTTCAAGCCTTTCTAACTCTATGGCCATGAGATTAAAATTGTTTGTTAACTTACCTAGTTCATCTTTTCTAGTTGAATGGATTCTGTATTGAAAGTTAGCCTTGGCAAGTTTATCAGTCGCTGATATGACTTGGGATATAGGATGAACTAAATATTTTGTTGTTATCATAATCAAAAAACTCCCTGTAACCAACTCTAAAATTATAAGTGTTAGTAAGAATTTTTCAACTTTTAATTGCGACGATTTAGAAGGCTTTGTAAATAGTGCATATTTTGTCCCATTCAATTCATGAGGGAGACCAATTAGTGGCCTATGCAATAAGAATCGCGATGGCGGTTTTGTATAAACTTCTCCCTTCAGTACATGTGAAATGATTTCTTCTTTTATTTCATATCCGTAACCTTCATAAATATACTCCATCTGTTCATTAAGAACAATAAATTCAATAAGTTTGTTTTTTTTAGAAAATTTATTTAAATTTGTTATTAACTCATTTTCATTATCAGATACTTTAATTATATTTAGTCCGATAGTCATAAATGTTTTATCTTTATTTTCAATATCTTTCGCAGATTGATAAAAATTCAATGTAAGAAAAATAGAGATGATCAAGGATACAAAAACAATAAGTATATATACGACCACATTTTTAACATATAAAGAATGCCTCATTGTATTTTCTCCAATTTATAACCCAGACCATGAACCGTTTGTAAATGTATTTTATGTTCAAAATCACTTAAATTACTTCTTAGCCTTTTTATGTGGGTGTCAATCACTCGTTCGTTTCCTGTATAGTCAACGCCCCAAAAAAGTTCAATTAGTTGAGATCTTGAAAAAATTTTTCCAGGAAATTTAGCCATTACATATAGTAATTGAAACTGTTTTACAGGAAGTAATATTGAAGTAGTGTCTGAAGAAACTGAATAGTTGTTAGCATCAATTAGAATGCCATCAAAATTGATAATATCGATTGAAAGCAAATAATATCTTTTTAAAATACATTTCACTCTCATTACTAGTTCTATGGGATGAAAAGGTTTTGTCAAATAATCATCAGTTCCTACTTTAAAGCCTTTTATCCGATCATCAATTTCAGATTTAGCAGTCACCATAAGCACAGGTATTTCATAAAATTGTTTAATTTCTTGACATAACACCCAACCATTCAAATTTGGCATCATAATATCTATTACTGCACAATGAAAAGATTCTTTTTCTAAAAGCTCCATGGCTTCTTTGCCGTCTTTACATTCAAAAGTTAGAAATCCTTCCTTCTCTAAATACAAACGGATTATTTCTCTAATATTCTCTTCATCGTCAACAATTAATATTTTCAAGTCCATGCAAATGCACCTCCACCAAAAATATTAGATTTCAAAAAGATCTTTTTTATATTAAATGAATGCGCTTTCAAAAATAACAACACGAACGGTGAAAGTGAAATTATCTACTCACAACAACAGTTAGTTATAACTATATAATAATTAGTTTACATCACTTGATATTATAAATTCAATAGGAAAATAAAGGATATAACAGTGTGATTGTTAACAACAAAAACTTACAAAAAAAACAGTCCGTTATTTCCCTCTTATAACGGACTGTTACCATGGGGATATACATCCATTCAATCTTTGATGGAATTGACATAGTTTATTCCCTAACACTACTCCTCTCTTAATTGTTTACTTGTTTTCATTTCCATTAAGGATGTAATGAGTGCACTAATCATACACATGGCATAACCAGTGCCAGCCACAAACCCTAAGTATATATAATCTTGACCGAATGTTATTCCAAGTGCAATGAATAAAATGGATATAAACAATAACCCGTTTGTAAATATACGCCATTTTCTTCCGACGCGATGTTCCTTTTTACCAGACTTGTACTTTTTCATACGGTATTTTTTCCTTTTAGAAATAATAAATAATAGGATCAGGATAGGTATTTGTACAACAATAGCAATAACAAATGTACTAATATTAAAAGAAAACATTTCTGTAATATTTTCAAAAGATACAACAGTTGTAGCGAACACAAACCAACCAATAGAGAAGGAATATACACTATGATCACCTCGCTTGGAAAAGCTGCTTAAACCAATAAGTAAAGAAATAAACATAACAACCATACTGATCATATAAGAAAACGTATATACACTTTCCACAATAACTTCCATCCGTTCCAGAAAGTCTGTAATTTCGATTTGTCCAGCTAACAAATAAAATGGAAACGTTAATTTACTTGCTACTGATGGACCTAATACTACGATTTCTAACACTGTAATTAATGTAAGCATAACAAAGGAAAGAATGCCACCAAAACGAATAGCTGAATGAATTTGTCTTGGTACGGAAAGAGCATGTAAAAATGCACCTAAGATAAACACTTCAGAGAACCCTCCGAAAAATAAAAAATTTGATTTTATTAAAGGCATTACTCCATCTGATAAAATTGGTGTTAAACGAGAGAAATCGATTTTATTTGAGAGTAAGATAGGTAAAGTCATAGTTATAATCAAAGTCATAGGAAATAGAATATCATTCACTCTGAGGATTACCTCAAAACTCGTTCTCCCATAGTATATTAATACTAAAACGACTATTAAAAGAATAATGATTCGAGGAGTAAGTTCAAGTAATGTGGAATCAATAAAAGCAGATTGAAAAGCCATATGGCGAATTAACATTAACCAAATATATATGATGATAATTCCATTAATGATACCTCCTCCTACATTACCCAATACTTCAAAGGATATATGAAATATATTTTTACCAGGGAATGCTTTTGCTAACTCGTAAAATATAAATGTGATGAACAATACGTAAATTAAAGGGAGTATGTATGTGAACCCAGCGTCTTGATGTGTAATAGAAAAAGTGGCTCGCGGATGACTGCTAGTAGATATGATAGCTGCCACGATCCACGCTAATTGTCTCATATTAATAATTTGTTGCTGATTCATTATTCTCCCTCCTTTTAATTTAGTCTATCCAAGACGAAATCCACGGTGAAACGATATAGGTAAAAAAATCAGTTGGAACCGGAATCTCAACATTAAAATATTGAGTCACAAATATACTCATAATCGTTACATGAATGCCAATAAAAATGTATCTTTCAATTTTTTTAAGCTGTTTATAAATCTTTATCTCGAAAATAGTAGTGATCATATAAGAAATTGTAATCAGTAGTAATACATTTGAAAAACTGTTCATTAATACTCTTCCTTTTGAGTAATATTTTCAGTAACATGCCCTGTTTCTACAATATTCGCTTGAACATTTATGGAAAATGCTAATTTAGAAAGCTCTTCATTCCACTGTCCACTATATATCTCTTTCCATTCTCTAGGATATTTCCTTTTCAATTTTAAACCCAGTTCTACTGAATCTGCTTTGTTTTTTTGGATGATGTCAATGGATTTTTGAATAGCAACTTTAATATTATTTTCCAGATTTCGGTTTAACCTGTTTATATTTTTAGTCTTTGTGGTATCTGTTCCTGAATAGTCTTCAATTAAACTCGCATTGCACAAAACATCTACTTTATAGTGGACGATCTCATTTTTAATTATTGGTTCGATATTCGTTGTCCCATTTTTTATAGAAAAAGATACATAATCATCATCGGTTATTTTAAGTTTCACGCTATAAGGTGAAATCTTATTTTTAAGCCATATTAATCCATGTGCTGCTTCCCCTTCAAATTTACCTACCATTTTATCATCACGGAATTGAGCATAACCTAATATCTGAATTTCTTCTGATTCAGAAAATTTTATTTTCTTTGCCCCCATATAGGGTAAAACAAGGTCACTACCAACTGAACTTATTGCTTGTGCTGCTTCTAGGATATTTAATGAGAAGATATCATTCACTTCATCTAAACGATCTAAAGTCTCTCCAGAATAACTCTCAAACATTGGTTTTGTATTTAATAGGTTGTAAGCCTTACCTTTTGTCACTATCAGCGTTGCTGATAATTGGTTTCTAGGTCTTCGGGTGGGTCCATCCATTACCTCTCTAATTCCTTTTTTATTGGCTAATTCTTCACTGATTAACAAGACGCGACGGTGTGCAAAAGTGAGTTTTTGTGACAATCTACTTTGTATTTTGGAATTAGTTTCTCTAAGTAAACGACCTGTGTCAGACTCGATATACGATGTGTCACTAGAACTTTGACTTGCATTTGGTTCTCCTATGAATTTTGGAACTGCTATTTGTATAGATGTTCGGTACATATTGTTCTCTTCTAGATCAATTGCTGCTCCTAGTACAATGGCAAGGTCATTAAGATCAGTTACATCCCAACACCCTATAAGGAAAAAAAGCTGAGATAAAATAAAAAAAATGAGCGTTATTTTTTTCAGTTTATGGTGTTTCTTTGTTTTATTCATTCTTTTTTTTGATTCCGCCTTGTTTTTTAATAATTTCAGTTAGTTGATCTCCCACTCTTTTTTCATCTTGTACCGTTAAATATTGTGGACGATTTTTCATAAATGGCCACGGTGAAGCAATATAAGTATCTTTTAAGTCTTTAAAAGATAAAGGAGCTACAGGAGAAAGGTAAGGTACACCTAATGAACGTAATTTAGCTAAATGACCGAGTAAAACTAATATACATAAATAAATTCCAAAGAAACCAAATAATGCTGCAGCAAACATAAATGGAAAACGTAGAATTCGTATAGTGATGCTAGCATTATACGCGGGAATCATAAAGGAGGCAATTCCTGTTAAAGAAACAACGATTACCATAGGGGCTGAAACAATCCCAGCGCTAACAGCAGCTTCACCTACAACAAGTGCACCTATAATACTGATAGCCTGACCAATGGTTTTAGGTAAACGTACACTTGCTTCTCTCAAAGCTTCAAAAGTAATTTCCATGATCAATGCTTCAATGACTGAAGGAAATGGGATAGCTTCATGTGCAGCTACAACACTAAGTAATAAACTCGTAGGAATAACATCTTGATGAAATGTTGTTAGTGCAATATAAAAAGCAGGTGTTGTTAATGCAAAGAATAGAAATACATACCTTAACCAACGTACTAAAGTGGACATAATAAATGGTTCATAATAATCTTCACTCGCTTGCATAAAGTTCATAAAAACTGCAGGAGCGATAATCACATTTGGAGATCCATCAATTATACAGGCAATTTTACCTTCTAATAACGCACCTGCAACAGTGTCTGGACGTTCAGTTGACTTAAATTGAGGGAAAGGAGAGTATGTGTGATCTTTAATCATTTCCTCGATGTAATTGCTATCTAATATTCCATCAATATCAATCAAATTTAATCTTCGATCCATTTCTATAACTAAATTGGGATCAATAATATCATCTAAATAAACTAGTACTAGATCAGTGTTCGTGCGACGACCAATTTGATATTTCTTTACTTTTAAGTGAGGATTTTTAATTTTTCTAGTAATCATGGATGTATTAATTCGTAAATCTTCAATAAAACCTTCACGTGGTCCGCGTATAGTAGCTTCATTTACGGGTTCACTGATAGATCTAATATCCGCATCACTAATTCCAATAGTTATTCCAGTTTTTTGGTTTTCAATTAAAATTCCCATGTCTCCGCTCAAAATCTGTAGTAAAAAATCCCCCATATTATCACTTTCATGAGTTGGAGAGAATGGTATTACTGATGTTTTCATCTCTTTTATACTGGAGGTATCAGAATTCATCATCGACGACATCGTTTTATATACTAATTCAGGGTTTGAAATACCAGAAATCATGACAACAAGTCCTCTAATATTGTTATTGATTTGGAATTCTTCCAAGGTTATATCTGAACGATCATTTAATATGGTCTTTAATTTTTTTTTATTTTCATCAAGTGAAATAGAGAAGGGTTCATTTTGTAATTCACTCATAAATGTATAGTTTAAGTACGTTTTATTCTGATTTTGTTTATTTTTTGAAAAAGTCATAATAACCTCCAGTGAACTTACCAAAAAGGAACAGAGTAAGAAGTATTTTCTCCAAATGTCAACATATTATGTATTATTTGGATAACTAATTAACTATAATTATTTTGAATGAAGAAATGAAATTTCCCCAATCTCTTTTCTCCTAATAGAAATTAAATAATGTATCAAAGTATTTAATACCTCATCTTTAATTTTATAAGTTTTGTTTGTAACTTTTTAGCGATTTGGATTTTTTCTTGTCCTATAAGAAAAATTTATAATTTAATAGGCAGGATTTTAGCAAACATTGTTGAATTATGTTAGTGAACACTATTTCAAATTTTTTACAACAAAGGTGATTTTATGGGGATCGAACCATACTACTTAACAGAATCTAAAAATAAATGTAAGGAACAGGGAATGGATCCAAAAACAATGCCAAAAAGCACAAAAAAATTATCAAATGATCAATTAAAGCAAAAAAAAGCTACCTATGAAGAAATCCTTTCCATTATGGGTTTTTATGTAATGAAAATCATTGGTCCATTAAAAGAGAATTACATGTTGATTGTGATCACTGATGATGAGGGATATATTTTAGATATGTTCGGTGATGTATCTTTTAAATCTATCATTAATAACATAGGGATAACTAACGGAGTACGCTTATGTGATCAAGAAATGGGTACGAATTCAGTTGATATTGCTTTAAACAAAAAACATCCAGTTCAAATTATAGGATCTGGTCATTTCCATCATGCACTACATCAAACAGCTTGTTATTCAGTACCTTTCTACTTTTCAGAATCTCATTTTTTATCTGGCACGATTTCCATTATGACATCCATAGATCGACATAATCCTTATTTAGTTCCCTTATTATCTTCTATTGTTGACTCTATCGAAAGAGAATTATTGTTAAAAAAGAAAAATGATCAATTAAATCTATTTCATAACATCACGATAAATACAATTAGAGATGGAGTCATTATTACAAATAAGTATGGTAGAATCACTGAAATCAACCCTTTTGTTGAAGATTTATTCAATCGCAGCAAAGAGGATCTATTAGAAAACTCAATATTTGACTTAGATCCATTTGGAAAATTTTTATATGATGTATTGGAAAATCAAACCATTGTACAGGATCACAAAATTTATTTCGATGCTCAAGATAATAAAACTAAGATATGTCTTTTAGATGCACTACCAATATATGATGATAACAATGAACTGATAGGTTCATTTGCAAATATACGAGATATTACAGAAAAATATAACTTAGAGAAACAAGTGATTTTATCAGAGAAATTCTCAGCGATAGGTAAGTTAGCTGCTGGGTTAGCTCACGAAATAAGAAATCCCTTAACATCTATTATGGGATTTACACACTTATTAAAGCAAAAGTATACAGAGGACGAGGCAGATGAGAAGTACATTAACATCATTTCGGATGAGCTGACTTCACTAAATGAAATGGTATCTCAGTTTGTACTTATGGCAAAACCTTCTAGTCCTGAATTTCGTCTAGTAGATATTCAATCGGTAATTCAAGATACAGTCAAAATCATGCGAAGTCAGGCCATTTTAAAAAACATTGCTATAGAAGAAAAGTTACTTAATCATGAAGTAAACCTACTAATTGACAGCGCGCAGATTAAACAAGTTTTTATTAATCTTATTCAAAATGCAATTGAAGCGATGGATCGAAATGGAACGATTCAGATTATCGTCAAACAAAAAAAAGACTTTGTAATCATAGATGTAGTAGATGAAGGAAAAGGAATTTCAGAAAAAGAGATGAATCAGATACTAAACCCTTTCTTTTCTACAAAAGACAGTGGATTAGGTCTTGGATTATCGATATCCTATCGTATTTTGAACAATCATAATGCAAAAATTGATGTTTCTTCTAAACTTGGGTCTGGAACTACCTTTACACTTATATTCCCTGATGTTAAATAAAGGAGGTCTTTGTTGTGAAATTCGCAACTTCGTTTTTAATAGAAAATCTCCGAAAAACAGGAATCACCCACCTATTTGGGATACCAGGTAAAGCGATTGTTCCTATTATATTGGAAGCAGAGGATCAAGGAATTCGTTTTGTATTATGCAGACATGAATCAGGAGCAGGCTTTGCTGCTGCTGGATATGCTCTAAGAAAAAATACGATTGGAGTAGCTATAGGGACAAGCGGACCTGGTGCTACAAATTTACTTACATCAGCAGCACAAGCTAAAACCTATCATGCACCCGTTCTTTTTATAACAGGACACCCTTGCATGAGAGACACTGGAAAAGCGCAGGGGCAAGATTCAACTTTTTTTGGAACAGATGTAACTAAAATGTTTGAACCTGTTACGCTATTTAGTGCACGTGTTGAAAGAGCAGATTTATTACAAACCTATTTAACACATGCTATATCCACTTCTCTTGAAGGGGCAAAGGGACCCGTTCATTTATCTATTCCGCTGGATGTTTTAAATGAAAAAATGATTCCTTTTGAATTACCTGAAGTAGAGCAAACTTCCTATGTATCTTCACATATTGATGAAGTCATACCACTAATTCAAGTCAGCAAACGACCCGTTATATTATTAGGAAAAGGTGTTCATTTAAGTCATGCTTATGAAGAAATCAAACTATTAATAGAAATCTTTCAAATTCCAGTGATGACAACTCCAGGTGGGAAAGGTGCTTTCCCAACAAATCACCCTTTAAGTTTAGGTGGATTTGGTTTAGGCGGTAGTACTGAATCAGATATTTATATGTTATCTGGAATAGATCTACTCATAGTGATTGGAAGTAAGTTATCAGATATGTCTCTTGCAGGATTTACCCCAGAGATGTTACCAAAAAAAGTGATCCATTTTGATTACGATGGTATGTTTATTGGAAGAACCATTCATACTCCTACCTTATGTATTCGAGGTGATATCAAAACAAATTTAAATTACATATTAAGAAACATACCTTTACTTAATGAATTTCATGCAAAAACTACCACATCCTTGAAGTCAATGTCTACAGCATTGTTCCCTGTTCAGGAAGCTGCCGCCACTCTTGAACAAGAAAATGTAATAAGTAAAAATATCATCGTCTCAGAAAAAAGTCAACCTCAAAATTCATTTATGACATCAAAGGCTGCAATTAAAGAGCTACAAAAATATATCCCAAAAAAAACTGTATTCTTTTCTGACGATGGTAGCCATAGTTTTTATGCTATTAAACATCTTGAATTTAATGAGGGAAGTCCTTTTTATTTTGATGACATATTCGGCGCAATGGGGCATTCCATTAGTTACGCCATTGGTGCTAAACTGGCAGGAGTCGATGAAAGTATTGTCTGTATCACAGGTGACGGCTGTTTCATGATGCATGGAACTGAAATTTCTGTAGCTGTTAATGAGAATGTAAATGTAACCTATATCGTTTTTAATAATGGGTGTTTAGACATGGTGAATAAAGGTATGTTTCATCATTTAGGGAGAACGGATGGTACTGTATTTAAAACACCTGTTCACGTCAAACAATTAGCTGAATCGTTGGGAGCAAAAGCTTTCAGATGCGTCAATCTACAAGAAATTAAAACAGCCATCAAAGCGGCTATTGAATATTCATCCTGTTCAGTAGTAGAACTTATTGTTGATCCTAACGAAATTCCTCCAACATTAAAACGAGGATAA
This sequence comes from Chengkuizengella sediminis, assembly GCF_010078385.1. Lineage (NCBI taxonomy): Bacteria > Bacillati > Bacillota > Bacilli > Caryophanales > Paenibacillaceae > Chengkuizengella > Chengkuizengella sediminis. The sequence goes on along the minus strand of NZ_SIJC01000006.1, from coordinate 151,523 downwards.
ATAACACCCCAAAAAGTGACGTTATACTTTATATCATATAAACATAATTCTATCATAAGAGGTGAAGATACATATGTCATTTGATAAAGGAATATCTAATATAAAGGAAATAGCAGGGACAGATGGTATTCATGCGGTTGAAGCAATACAAGACTTACATCCTGATATTCATAAATACGTCGTTCAATTTGGTTTTGGAGAAATCTACTCTCGTAGTGAGCTAGATAGAAAACAACAGGAAATGATCACAATTACCTGTCTTATTACTTTAGGTGATACAGCTGATCAGCTGAGATTCCATTTCAAAGCAGCATTAAATATAGGGATTACTCCGCAAGAAATATTCGGGATTGTCATTCATTGCATTCCATATGTTGGCTTTCCAAGAGTTTTAAATGCTCTGCAAATTGCAAAAGAGGTCATTGATGAAGCAAGTAAATTATAAAGGATTGTAGTTTTTGATTAAGTTCCTTTTTTACAAATGAAATCACCATGAATGAAGCGAGCTCTATTTTAGGTTAAGGTATTATTAACCACAACCTCGTCCGAAAGATTGTATTTTACAACTAGGTACAGCACTTGTATCATTTCCAGCAGGATCAAATATAAAGACAATTCCTTCTCCAACATCGATAATTGATCCCTCTTCACAAAATGGACCAGCTATAATTGCTATGGATGCCCCTATCTTAGATTTTGCTAAGTTTGTTGTTGATTCCTCAGTACATGAACATTCTCCACCGCTTTTTTGAATGGGTTTTAATTTGAAATCAAATGTTCCATCTATCTGAACAGCACAAATATTACTAATTGGAAATTCGATAATGTCACTACCAGATATATCAAGAGCAGCGATAAAATTATCGACATCAGTTAAAGTGCCTGTTAAACCCTCAAAAATGTAAAATATTGTAACATCAGTCCTCCCCGCCAACTGTTTTAAGACACACTGCATCGGACAGACGCAGCAGTCACAGATGGATTCATCGAAAGGTCCCATTTAGGATCACTCTTATCCTGTCTAAATAAATCAAGAACGATAGAAATATAGGTTGGTTTCACCTATGTTTTACCTATGATTCTGGGGTGTTTTTGATATGAAAATCCAATGAGGCACAAGTTTTTCGGTGAGACTGGAAAACCGCCACCCTACTCCCTCGACAACTTTTCTAACGAATGGTTTGGAATCTTTGATGGCTTTTTCTCTGATGATTTTAGCATCATTTTCCTAAATAAATAGAAATGTAAAAGGCGGTTTCACCCCCGATCCTTGCATATAGCAACACTTAGGATGGAGTAAACGCCTATGGTAAATAAATATTTAACTCAGCTAATTCATAGTCCGTAAGATAACAACCTTTCAGTTGCGAACAATAATTCTATATGCGCATATTGATGTACTTCAGATGTACAATGATTTCGATAATAATGGGACCAGAATTTTCATATGATCTATCTAATGAGAGTCTGAGATCTGCATTATCTGCTAAATTGATTATCATTTTTTATGTCATTGCTGTTTTTATCACAAGTATTTTTTCTATTTTATTAATAAATTCGAAATTAGCGCCCATAGTACTATATTATTTAGACTAATTAGTCTGATAAAATATGATTTAAATTAGTAAAGGGAATTGTCTGTATTGAAAGGAGGTGATTCTTAATGAATCAAGTATTAGCTCTTCAACAATTGGAAGCAAAAAAAAGTAGTGAAAAAAATATGATGCCAAATGGTACAAATACCGTCACCATACCACATGTAAAAGTAAAAAAATAGATTTATTCTATCGTCATATGAAAGAGAAAAAGTATTAAAAAACGGTCATTATGACCGTTTTTTACATGAATTAAAATTTGATCCAAAGATTATGAAAATCAGCCAACCCAAAAGGTCCAAATTTGTACCCTTGAAGTGAACTTGAATAAGCCGACTCTTCTTTTAAATGGAACAAAAAAAGAAAGAGATTTTCCTTACGAAACCAATCTTCGAATTCGTTCCATATGGTAAAACGTTTACTTTTTGATTTTTCACTAACAAATCGATCTATAAACATATCCATTTGCTGATTCTCTTGTAAAGTGAACAATTGACGATGGAAGCTGTTATTACCAAATGGTTCTATTAAATTAATTTCTGAATCACCATAAAACGAAACGTCTATCAAGATAAGATCAGCTTGACGGAAAAATTCCTTTTGAAGGGTCTTTTTTAGATCAAGAGGTTGGAGTTTCAGAGATACGCCAATCTGATTACATCGGGACTGAATCCAAAGTGCGTTCTTCCTCCACTGATTAGGAGGGATGAGCATCGTTAATGTTTCACCAGAATATCCACTTTCTTTAAGAGCTTCCTGAGCTTCTGATAGTGTATAGGTAGGGAATCTTTTTTTACTATGGTTAGTTATAAAACTGTCTGTAGCATAAACATCCTCTATATTTAATTCATCAATCATCATGTTTCGATCAATAGCAAAGTAAATTGCACGTCGAAATGCCGGGTGTTGTTGTGGACCTGGTTTTTTTGTTTGAAAAATAAGTATTTGTGTACGGATGATATGCTGCGTAATTGGTTTATCTCGAACCTCCATTGAATCTACATTTTCAGGCATCATCTTATAAAGAAATCTACTTTGCAGTTCCTCAGGCAAACAAAAAACCTCTACACGATCCAGCCAAGCTCTTCTATTAAAATAATGATCAAAAGCTTCCATGATCAATTTTTCTTTAGAAAATGATTGCACCAAAAAAGGTCCAGTTCCAATAATTTGTTGTTGCATATCCACATCATATGGAACGATGGAAGCGTGATGTGAGCATAAAATATTTGGAAAAAAAGGAAAAGGTCGATTGAAACTAAAAATCACGGTATCATCTCCTGATGATTCAACTTTTTTCAAATAGCGACCCAACCAATAGAAGAAACTTGTTTTAGAATCAAGAAGACGTTGAAATGTATACCTCACATCTTCTGCTATTAAGAACCTCCCATGATGAAAACGAACACCTTTACGCAAATAAAAAGTCCATTCCTTATCATTTGGAGTATCCCAGCCAAGAGCAAGATGAGGATTTATCTGTTTTGTATTGAAATCAATACGAAGCAAAGTATCATAAATCTGACCTACAAAATGGTATTCAAATGCTGTAAAGACTCGCGCTGGATCCAACGAAATGAGATCTCTATGAATGGGGAGACGTAAGATGTGCTTGGCTTCTTTCTCCCCCTCGGTTTGTAAACCAAACCATTCTTTAAGATACTCCCCTAAAATACTGTGAATTTGTTTAGGAATGGACAACGAGTGGAGAAATTCCATCCCACCTTTGAAATCTTGTACTAAATGTGCCGATGCAAACATCTTGATCCCATCCATCAGAGAAAGTTGAAAATTGATATTGGATCTGTGACCTCGCCCACGTCCTGGATTCCACTGTATCCAACCTTGTTCTTTTAATTGATTGAGTACCCCCCTTGCATTTGCCCGACTACAACTAAGAATATCCATAATTTCACTCATCGTCGTTTCGATTTTAACACCATTTTTTTGATTTTTATGAGCTGTAAATAAAATAAGATAATGTTCAATTAACTTCATTTTTTAATCCCCTTAAAAATGAAAATAATTTTTTGAACTACGGTTGAGAAAAGAAGAATGGCTTCGTTCCTAATATTAGGTGCTGCGTTAATATCTCGATCATGAGTTGATGTTTATAGTTTCAAATGCCTTATCACACTCTTCATATCTTCTGGCAGCGATGCAGTAAATTCTACATACTTCCTGGTATTTGGATGGTAAAATGCTAGTTTTGCAGCATGTAAAGCTTGTCGATCCATTTTAGGTCCATTATTTTCTTCCCCATACATTTTATCCCCAACTAAAGGACAGCCTAGATGTTTCATATGCACTCTAATCTGGTGGGTACGCCCCGTTTCCAACCATAACCGAACTAGGGAAGCTGATTGATACTCTTCTTCCACCTTATAATGAGTGATAGCTGAATAACCTTCATCAGTTACTATACGAAGATGTTGCTGTTCAGGATCTCTATCGATAGGAGCATTAACTGTACCTTCTAAGTCAGGTAAATGACCACTCACGATGGCAGTATACTCTTTTTTCACCTGATTATTAATCATCTGTTCAGAGATTTGTTGGTGTACATATGGATTTTTAGCTATAGCAAGCACACCTGATGTTTCCTCATCCAATCTGTGAATGGGTCTGAAGCGATAATTTTCACCCTTTTGTATCCAGTGATAAACAACCCCGTTTGCCAATGTATTTGCATAATGACCACGGGTTGGGTGTACAACGATTCCTGCTTGTTTGTTTACAATCAACAAAAATTCATCCTCGTACAGTATGTTTAAAGGAATATCTTGTGGTTCAATATATTGGGATGTTTCCTGCTCCATATGGATTTCTATGAGATCCCCAGAGAATACTTTGATGTTTATAAATTCCCTTTTCCCATTTACCATCACACCTTTTTCAGTAAGTTTGATGTTTGACAATAATCTGCGGGAAATGTTCAGTTTTTCTCTTAGCACACTTTTTAAAATCCAGCCATTCTCTTCAGGTTGAACGATATATGAAATGGGTTTATAATAATTCATTTTCTCTTACGAAAAACTTCTGCACTGCGAATGTATTCTACATCGGATAGACCTTCACGAACGTTAGCTGTTCTTGCAATCGTAAAAAACAAATCTGAAAGTCGATTTAAATATTTTCGTACTTCGGGATTCATTTCTTGTTCTTTTGCTAACGATACTACACGACGTTCTGCTCTACGACATACGGTACGGCATATATGCAGTGCTGAAGAAACCTGACTTCCACCTGGTAAAATAAATCTTTTAATATCCTGAGTTTCCTCATCATACAGATCAATCCACTTCTCCAACTGTTCCACCATCTCTTTTTTTACCTTAAACTCACGAATTCCAGGTTTGTAAATGGCTAAATCAGAAGCACAATCAAACAATTCATGCTGTATTTGCAACACATGTGGTATCATATCTGGATATTTCTCTTCCTTCATTAAACTAATGGCACTTCCCACAAAACAGTTTAACTCATCCACTGTTCCATAAGCTTCTACTCTAATATCATCCTTGTCTACTCTACCGCCAATAACTCCTGTTTTCCCTTCATCACCTGTTCTTGTATAAATGTTCATTTGATCCCCTCCTCAATAATTTGATATACCTTTTCCAGATTTAAATGAAGTCTTACATGCTCTGCAAGTCGATCAAAAGCTTCTTCCCGTTTATTTTTATAAGAAATCGTTCCTTTCAATTCAACCCAGCCTTTATGAATTCTTATATTGTTTAACCAATTTCTACGAAAAACATCATTATCTAAAATACCATGAATGTAAGTACCAATCACCTTACCATTGTCAGATACAACACCATCGTTATGAAATGAATGCTCCCGATATCCAGTTAAACGAATTTGGAAAGCATGTTGAACAGGTGTTAAAAATAGTGTGGTCCCCATATGGATTTCATATCCTTCAATTTTTATAGGATCTGAATGTTTAAAATGGAGCTGATCGTGTAAATTTGATGAATATATCAATGTACTGCCTTCTACTCTTTCCGTTCGTTTATCTTGAATGAAAGTAGTTTCAGTGGGGAATAAACCCATGCCATTCATTTCTGAAACATCTGATTCAAAGTGATAGGGATCTAACAATTTTTCTCCCATCATTTGATACCCAGCACATATGCCGAATAGAAAACCACCTTGTTTTACATATTCTATCAGTTTTGTCTCTATTCCTGTCTCACGTAAAAATTGTAAATCCTGCACTGTATTTTTACTGCCCGGAATAATCACTACATCAGGGGTACCTAAGTCATCTATATCTTTAATATACCTTAAATGGACATCTGGTTCTTCAAGTAATGGATCAAAATCTGTAAAATTAGAGATTCTAGGTAATTTGACAACCACAACATCAAGTTGGTTTTCTAACTTTTGGGTAGGCTTTATTTTCACATCCAATGAAGCCCCATCTTCATCCTCAAGACCTAAATGGTGAAGATATGGAATAACGCCTAATACAGGTTTTTCAGTCCTATTTTCTAACCAATCTATTCCTGGTTGCAAAAGTGAAACATCTCCACGGAATTTATTAATGATAAATCCACTCACTCTATTTCTTTCCTCAGGTGTTAAGATCTCCAATGTACCCACTATCGATGCAAAAACTCCACCACGGTCAATGTCTGCTACAAGAATAACTGGAGCATCTGCCCATTTAGCCAGTCTCATATTTACGATATCTCGATCCTTTAAATTCACTTCAGCCGGACTACCTGCCCCTTCAATCGTAATCAAATCATATTTTTCACGTAATCTGAGCAAAGAATCTTTCACGATACCTTCAGCTGTATGTAAGTATTGTTCTCGATAACTTCTAGCATCTAAATCCTTATAAGGTTTGCCATGAACAACAACCTGTGACACCATGTCCTGTTTTGGTTTTAACAAAATCGGATTCATATCCGTTGTAGCTATTGTATGACATGCGTCAGCCTGCATTCCTTGTGCACGTCCGATTTCTTTCCCATCCAGGGTGACGTAAGAATTTAGAGACATATTTTGTGATTTATAAGGAGCAACCTTGTTCCCATCTTGATAAAAAATCCGACATAAGGCAGCTGTGATTATACTTTTCCCTACATCTGACGCTGTTCCCTGAAGCATGATCGTACTAGCTAGTTTTTTCATAACAACACCTGCTTGATCTCAGATATAAATCTCTCATTTTGTTCTCGTAAACGAATGGCGATTCTACAAAAAGTAGAATCTAGCCCTTTAAATAAAGAAGCGTCCCGAACTAAGACCCCTCTTTGAGCTAATTTTTCTTGTAACTGTTTCACATTATTTAAAGGAGGAAGTTGTATTAACAAGTAATTCGTATCACTTGGATACACTTTTATACCTAAACCAGATAATTGATTAGTAAACCATAATTTCTCTTGTATAAGCCAGCTTTTTGTTTTTTCTATGTAGGGATGATCTTGCAAAACAGAAATACCGATAGATTGTGCTAATGCATTCACACTCCACTGAACTTGTAAGGATTTGATTTTCTCGATCCTCTTTGGATGTGCAATCATGAACCCTAAACGTATTCCTGGAATCGCAAAAAATTTGGTCATGGAGCGAATGACAAAGAGATTTTCACTTTGATAAGCTTGTTTAATTAAACTGACTTGTTTTTCTTCTGGTACAAAATCAATAAAAGCCTCATCTAATACAATCGGGTGATTCGTATTCAATAAAAGTTGTAAAACAGACTGAGAAATTAATCTCCCTGTTGGATTGTTTGGATGCCCTAAAAAAAAAAGGTCACAATGACTTACTGCATATTGAATATCAGATTCCTGCAATTCAAAATGATTTTCTTCTTTTAAATAAATATCATACGTGTTCCTATTTATCTTTGATATGGCTTGCTCATACTCTGAAAAACATGGTCTTGCTAAAGCTGTTACTTTTGGATCGATGGCACGTATCGTTAAATCTATCAGTTCAGCCGCTCCGTTTCCTACTAATATACTTTCAACAGGGACATGATAGTATTCTGCGATGATTTGACGAAGTTTTCTTACTGCAGGATCAGGATAATGAACAAGTTCCTTCCACGTTTCTATTAAAATGTTTTCTACACAACTCGGACTCCCCCAAGGATTCATGTTAGAACTGAAATCCAGAAATTGTTCTTTAGCATATCCGTAAGTTTCTGCTGCTGTAATTAAATCCCCACCATGTCCGTATCGTTCTAACATCATTTTTTTCCTTTCTCTGTAGCAGATTTTTTCAATTTTCTTCTGTTACATTAGTTTTTCTCCGTAAATTACTAGACTCATTAATAATACAAGTTCAACTAATTCATTGATCGCCCCATATGTATCTCCTGTTAGTCCCCCCAACTTTTGATACAACATATGTGATATAACCCACATCGTGATTGTTGAGATTAGAATCAATAAAACCATCAAAATGAATCCTTCTATCCATGAACCATGTACTGATATAAAGTTATACATAATAAAAGATATAACCAGTGCGTTGATCATCGCTAAAACAGCATAAACATAAGGAATAAGGCTCACATCAGTCCCAAAACCTTTTTCTTGTCTTGCATATGGGTATAACTTTGCAGCCCAAACTATCACTAAACGGCTCCAAATCGGGATGAATACGATATAGCTAAATAAAATCGACTGATGTTCGCTTTCTAATAAAGAAAAAACGAGTGTCATTTTGAAAATAAGATAACATACACATACAATCACACCCATAGCCCCAACACGACTATCTTTCATAATCTCCAGCATTTTATTCTTTGAACGATAGCTTAATATGCCATCCGCTGTATCCATTAAGCCATCCATATGCAATCCCCCAGAGCTGATCATCCAAAAAATACAAATCAATACTGCTGATGGTGCAGAAGGTAATACACTAGGAACAAAATAAGATAACAACCACAAAAACAACCCAATAATCCAACCAGCAATGGGGTAAAACACAACACTTCTTTGAATGATTTTAGATTCATAAGGGACTTTTATAGGTACCGGGAATCTAGTTAAAAATTGTAAAGCACAAATAAAAGCTTGAAGCCAGCTTAAAAATAGTTGATAAATAGTCCGCACAAGATCCCCCCTGCACATAATACACTCACACCGTTAAGAATAAGTATCGAATGTAATATATCATCACGATCCAATTGACGTAAAGCTACCCCCATTCTTGCTCGTTCACTGGTCACTCCTCCGTACACATTCCTACCTCCTAATTGAACACCCAGTGCTCCTGCTACAGCAGATTCGGGTATACCACTGTTAGGACTTGGATGCTGATGTGCAAACTGTTGAATTGTTTTCCATGCCCTTAAACCATTGAAATTTTTGTTTAAAAAGGATACTACTACTATAAGTAAACCCGTAAATCTAGCGGGTATCCAATTTAAAACATCGTCAAATCGAGCTGAAGCCCAGCCATAATGTTCATACTTATCGTTTTTGTAACCTACCATTGAATCTAGTGTGTTAGTTGCACGATATAACATAGCTAGGGGGGCAGCACCCATTAGAGCATAAAATAATGGGGAAATCACTGCATCCACGATATTTTCAGAGACAGTTTCAACCGTAGCTCTTGTGATTTCTGCTTCAGATAAGTTTGCTGTATCTCTACCTACGATGTACCCTACATATTTTCTTGCATCTGATAGATCCCCATGTTTTAAAGGAGTATATACTAACAGTGCCGCTTCCTTTAATCCTTTTATCGCAATGGTTGCAGCGATCAGCCAAACATTTGCAATATAACCTAACCAGGGGTGGATAAACTGAAATCCGAAGATGATTATCGATGTTAGGATAACAGACAGTGATAATACTATAACAATCAACCAAACACCTCGAAGTTTGCTTTGCACGTACCAACGATTTTCGATTGTTTTAATCACTTTCCCTATTAAAATCACAGGATGAGGGAGCCACTTTGGATCACCGATGATCCAATCAACCATCATTGCAGCAGCTAACATCCATAGAATTTCTTCTATTGAATAAAACAACACTCTCTTCGTACTCCTTTTGGAATATCAATATAAAAACTGTTTACTTTTCAACTCAACTGGAATCCCAACTGTAACTAAAAAAACTTGATCACAAATCTCTGCAATTTTTTGATTCATCACTCCAGCAAGATCTCTATACAATCGACCTAAAGGATATTCAGGGACAATCCCGTCTCCAACTTCATTTGTAACTAAAATAACAGTACCCTGAAATTGCTTTAATGATGAAATTAACATCTCAATTTTTCCGATTACTTTCTGTTGCACATTCAATTTGGACTCTTCAAAACATAACAACCAATTAGATAACCAAAGAGTTAAACAATCAACAAGTACAAGTTTTTGATCACTTTTGCTCATAGATTTAAAGCAATCATCTAAATCAAAAGGCTCCTCTATGGTTTTCCATGAAAAATCAGTTTGTTCTCTTCTAGTTTTATGTAATTCAACTCTATCTCTCATCTCTTCGTCATAGATTTGAGAGGTTGCTATATACGTTCCATGATCTCCAAAACTAGCTGAATATTTTTCTGCAAAAGAGCTCTTACCACTTCTTGCTCCGCCAGTAACTAGTATAATCATGAATTGGACATTTCTTCGTTTGCACCAGATACTCCAGCACTTTGAAAGGTTGCCATTTCAGACATAATATTTAATGCGGCATCCACTAACTGAAAACATAGAGCAGCACCCGTTCCTTCTCCTAGTCTCATATCCAAATGTAACATCGGCGTCAAACCCATCTCTTGCATCATGAACTGATGACCTTGCTCCTGAGATAAGTGTGAAGGAATCATATACTGAACTGATGTAGAACATAGTTTATAAGCAATTAATGCAGCAGATGAAGAAATAAATCCATCAATAATGACGGGAACGCGAGATTTTGCTGCTCCTAGAATTACACCTACCATGCCAGCGATTTCTAATCCACCAACTTTTGTAAGTACATCAAGTGCATCCTTTTGATCAGGTCGGTTGATTTGAAGTGCTTGCTTAACAACACTTTGTTTATGTTTCCATTGCTCATCGTTAATTCCTGTTCCTCTTCCTACTGCTTGTTCGATATCAATTTCTGTTAAAGCAGCTAGTATAGCAGCGCTCGCGGTCGTATTTCCGATTCCCATTTCTCCAGTTGCTATTAATCTGTAACCCTTATCTACTAAATCCTCCACTACCTGGACACCAACTAATATAGCTTGTACAGCTTCTTCTTTACTCATTGCAGACTGCTTTACCATATTATTCGTACTCGGTTTAACCTTTTTACTAATAAGGTTAGGATGCTGTAGTGTTTCTTTTACACCAATATCAACACAAAAAACTTCTGCTCCCGCTTGTCGTGCCAAAACATTAATCGCTGCACCACCATTTAAAAAATTGTGAACCATTTGAGGAGTAACCTCTTGAGGAAATGCACTAATTCCTTCTTCACATACACCATGATCTCCCGCCATCACTACAACTGCTTTTTTACTTAAATCTGGTATTAATTGTTCTGTGATACCCGATAGTTGTTTGGCCAAGTCTTCGAGTCTCCCTAAACTTCCAGGAGGTTTAGTAAGTTGATTTAGATGGGTTAATGTTTTTAAGATCTCTTCTTCATTTAATGGTTTAATTTCTTGGATGATTTGATTAAGTTCTTGCATTATACTCACCTCTTATATTAAATTTATGATAAATAATTACTATAGAAATTGGGACTATTTTAGCCTTCACTAAAATGTGCCAATTGAGACTTTAATAATAATTGTGGCACTTCTAATTCTGGGTGTGAAAATATGATCGGTTCTGTGCCATAAACTTGTGAAATTAACTCGGATTTTAAAACTTCTGTCGGAGTGCCTACTTTAACAATCTTTCCTTCGTGTAAAAGCAGTAATCGATCACAATACATCGCCGCTAGGTTCAAATCATGTAACACTGAAATAACAGTTAATTGATTCTGCAACTGCCAGTTGCGTATATAATCCATCATCTGTACCTGATGACCGATATCCAAATAGGTAGTCGGTTCATCCAACATTAAAATTTGAGGCTGTTGTGCCATTACTTTCCCTAAGGCTACTCGTTGTCTTTCACCACCACTAAGTTGTTCTAAAGTACGGTTTTTTAGAGGTTCGATTTCAAGCTTTTCCATAATATCTGTAATTAGTTGTTCAGTATCTTGTTTTTCTGTTCCCATCCAGTTTTGGTAAGGATATCTCCCCATCTCTACGACTTCACGAACTGAAAAACCCACCAAAGGTAATGCCTCTTGCTGAAGTACTCCTATCCATTTGGCTAGATGTTTTCTTGAATAAGTATACATCTTATTTCCATTTATTTGAATGGTTCCTTTATTCGATTTTTCAATCCCTGAACATAACTTAAGTAAGGTAGATTTTCCACTTCCATTTGGTCCAATAATGCCAAAACTCTCTCCCTTTTCAACTCGAAAAGATATATCTTTAATGATATTCCTATTATCATATGTTTTACTTACATGTTGTATTTGGATCATAAATCTCTACCTCTTCTTCAATAATTTTATGTCGTTGCAGAAGGGTTGTCTCTATCCTTAAGAAGGATTGGTGATTTTCTTATTTTTAGATAGTAGATATGCAAAAAATGGCGCTCCAATAAAAGCGGTAATTACACCTAATGGAATTTCTTGAGGATTTAATAACATTCTTGCAATGGTGTCTGCCCACAATACATATATTGCTCCGAATAGTCCAGATAATGGTAAAATCAATCGATAATCTGAACCAACTAATAAACGAATTAAATGAGGCACAATTAAACCTACAAACCCTATTACACCTGCTACCGAAACAGCTGCAGCAGAGATTAAGGTTGAAAAAATAAGCACGATCCACTTTGAACGATTTACATTCACACCAAGATGTGCTGCTTGTCTTTCACCTAAGGCAAATAAATTTAACACTCGCCCATACCCTAATAGAATGATTAATCCTATGAATAAATATGGAAATAATATAATGGAAAAATCCCAACCTCGTAAAGCCAAACTACCCATCAACCAAAATAAAATACGATTAATTACATCATCGGATAAAGTGATCATAAAAGATACGATTGAGCCTAAAAATGCCTGAACAACAACTCCTGATAAAATCACTGTTTCTACTCGAAACTTACCTTGTATACCTGCTAATTTAAATACAAACAATAAACTTAACATTCCTGATAGGAAAGCAACAATAGGTACTGTCCATTGACCTAACCATAAAAATTGAATACCAAATAAGATTAAAAATGAAGCTCCTACAGAAGCGCCTGTAGCTACTCCTAAAGTAAAAGGATCAGCTAGTGGATTCCTTAATACTCCTTGAAAGCCAGCACCTGCTAAAGATAAACAAGCTCCAACTAGAATACCGAGTATAATACGAGGAAAACGAACTTGTAAAATTATCTTTTCTGAAGAAATTGGCCAATCCACAGAGATATGTTGTCCTACAAAAGGAAGCTGGTGTAACAAAATACGCCAAACTTGTAACAATGGTATATGTGCTGAACCCATAGATAAACTCACTACGATGGAAAGAAGAAGAAGCAGTAAACCTGCTCCTCCCCATATCATTAATTTATGCTTCATTTATTTCACCAATTCTGGATAAATTCCTTTAGCAATTTCTAATAAACCTTGTGTAATTCGAGGGCCTGGACGACTAATTAAATCGTCATTCATCCCTACTAAACTATCATCTCTAATTGCTGTGATTTCGCTCCATCCACTTCGTTCTGTAATCACAGGTTTCAAATCCATATACTTCGTCGTATAGATGATGACATCGGGATTTTCTTCGATAATCTTTTCTTCACTAATTTGTAACCAACCTGCTTGATCTGCTGCTACGTTAATCCCACCAGATAACTCGATTAATTCATTCATAAACTCGCCACTACCCACTGTCCAGCCTTCTGAAAACTCAAGATATATTTTCTTTTTATCTGCTTCAGAAATCCCTGATACAGCTTCTACTACTTGTTGTTTTTCATCAGCCATTTGTGTGACTACAGTTTCAGCTGCATCATTTGCATCTGTAATTAAACCTAGTAATTGAATGTCCTCTATCACTTCATCAATCGAATTAGGTTCAATTGTAAACACTTGAATATCAAGTTCAGCCAAGCCTATGATAATCGCTTCGTTTAAAGAAAGTCCCCCGATCACAAGATCTGGCTCAGCAGCTAAAATTGCTTCTGTATTGCCATCTAGAATCCCACCTATTTTCGGTTTTGTTGTGGCTTCTTCTGGGAAATCGTCATATTCAGTAACACCTACAATATTCTCATCTAATCCAAGTGCAAATAAGATTTCCGTTATACTCGGTGCAAGGGATACGATACGTTCAGGTTTTTGTTCAATTGTGACTTCATTACCTGAAGCATCTGTCACCGTTAATGGATATATCGTTTGACCATTTTCTATATTCTCAGCAGCTGTTTCTTCGGTTTCTTCTTGAGTTGTATCATTACTTTCTGCTACATCCTGTGTGCCTTGATCTTGATTTTCGCTTACCTCACTCGGATTGTTACCACATGCAGCTAAGCTGAATGCAAGTACAAACACAAGTAAAATCATTAAAATTTTCTTCATTTTCTCCACCCTTTTTTATGTATGTATATATATAAAAGCCCTTTATCCGTGTAGAATAAAGGGCATACTAAACCTTTCGATTTGCAGCTTCCTTTTCCTCGAAGGATCATCGCTCTTAAAATATAGGCAGGTCTCCTGACTTATGAGTTCTGACTTCCTCCCCTTCCCATTCAATAGAACAGTGGCATACTGAGGTCGTCCTCATTTACAGTGGCGGGACCGTGTCGGATTCACACCGAGCTTCCCTTTTAACCTAAAAAATAATTTCATAGGCACCTATCATTTCAATATTAAATTGTATATATAATAACCATTTCAATCTCTTAAATCATTATATGTTAATTTGAGTGACTTGTACAATGCTTTTTAAGATTTGAAACTGTACACAGTAAAAAAAGCGCATCGATTGAATATCGACACGCCTGTCTGGATAGTTTTTTTATATTTATATAAAAGATGGGGATCATTATCACCCTCCCCCTCCTCCTGAACCACAACATGCTACACTACCAGGTTTGTAATCTGTAAATTCATATGAATTGATACTGCTCAATTGAAAAATGACTAAAGTAATAAATAAGACCTTTAAAATTTTCTTCACCTTGTAAGACCTCCATATCTAGCTTTTGTTAATTATTTCTTGTAACTCTTAATCCTCATGCTAAATTTGTGACTTTTGTGTTTATATTTATAATTTCCCCTGCAACTGATATAATTGTATAAGTAATTACTGCAACTAAAAAGGATGAAAATTCCCATGATTTTCATCCCTTTTATTAACTTATATATGATAAATACTTTAATTTCTATGAGGGGAAACAATAATGAAACTAATCGAACATTACCTTATTTTAAATGCAGCTTATGCAACTCAAAAAAGTGATGTCGAAATTGAAACTACGCTGAGTGAAATCATAAGTATCCTCGGCTGTAGTCAGCCAAATGCAAAAGGGGTATTAAATCGATTAAAAAAACAAGGATGGATAAGGTGGAAACCAGGACGTGGTCGAGGGTACAGATCCCGTATTAACTTTCAACTTTCTCTGTTTGATGGCATTAAGATGTATGTATCAGAACAGCTAGCACAAGATCATTTCAAAGAAGGAATGGAGTTCCTCCATTCTTTATCCATTCCTACACAAATTCATAGTTTCTTAGGGCAATATCTAGAAGAGTGGTTTGGTTTTCAAACGGAAGGGGATAAGGAAATAAAACACATCTTACGTATACCCATGTACAGAAACCTCATCTCTTTAGACCCGGCCCAAGTCTCTACAGCATTCGAATACCATTTTGCAGGTCAAATTTACGATACATTGCTTCGCATTGATTCAACTACAAAACAAATTTACCCACACCTCGTTCTCGGTTGGGATACCCCAAACGAAAAGGAGTGGGTTTTTTACCTGCGTAAAGGAATTCGGTTTCACCACGGTAGACTATTAACATCAGAAGATGTGATTTATACTTTCCAACGTGTCCTTGA
This sequence comes from Chengkuizengella sediminis, assembly GCF_010078385.1. Lineage (NCBI taxonomy): Bacteria > Bacillati > Bacillota > Bacilli > Caryophanales > Paenibacillaceae > Chengkuizengella > Chengkuizengella sediminis. Next base: position 135,819 of record NZ_SIJC01000006.1, on the reverse strand, counting down.
TTCGACTGCCAGCGTCTTCTATTGGCTGGGGCGCTATTTGAACAAGGTAGAATCATCAGGAGATCATACTGTCATTTTTCATTTCAAACAACCTTTCCCTTTTTTCCCAAACATCTTGAGTTCTAACAAAGCCTCCATCGTTCCATATGATGTTGATATCAAACAACAAGTAGTGGGTACAGGACCTTTTTTTGTTCGTTCATTCTCTAAAGAAAAATTAATATTAGAAGCTTTTGATCATTATTTTAAGGAACGAGCTTGGTTGGATCGAGTAGAGATTTTTCGTTTTCCAGAGGAACTACAAGGCAGATTTTCTTACAAGATGACCACTAAAAATGTAGATTCTTTGGAGTTGCAAGAAAAAACAGTTAATCAGCATGTAACGATTACACAATTAATTATTTTTCAAACAAAAAAACCAGGTCCACAACAACACCCGGCATTTCGACGAGCCATTCGCCTTGCTCTTGATCGAAACACGATGATTAATGAAACAAACTTGAAGGAAGTTCACCCTTCAGACAGCTTTTTACATACTCATAGCAAAAAGAGAATTTTTCCTTCTTATACACTATCAGAAGCACGGGAAGATCTCAAAGAAAGTGGATATTCTGGTGAAACCCTGACGATGCTTATTCCTTCTCTTCAGTGGAGAGAGAACGCACTTTGGATTCAGTCCCGTTGTAATCAAATTGGGGTATCTTTAGAACTCCTGCCTCTTGATCTAAAAAAGACACTCCAAAAGGAGTTTTTCCAACAAGCGCATCTTATCATGATAAATGTAATCTTAGTTGGTGATTCGGAAATTAATTTGATTGAACCATTTGGTAATAACAGCTTATATCGTCAAATGTTCACTCTAGAAGAGAATCAACAAATGGATATGTATATGGATCGGTTTATTAGTGGGAAAACGACAAATGAACGTATTTCTATCTGGAATGAAATGGAAGATTGGTTCCGCCAAGAAAATCTCATTCTTTTCCAGTTTCACTTCAAAGAAGAGACTGCTTACTCAAGTAACCTTCAAGGGTATAAATTTGGAAGTTTAGGAATGTATGACTTTCATAATCTTTGGATTAAGGATAAATAATAACTGTAAGAAGAGTAACCCCATTGATGATTTATCCATGAGGTTACTACAAACAAATATACTACATAATTAGTTTATTTTTTAGAACTAATTTTAATTACAGTATCTCCTCCGTCAACTATTGGGTAGGTTTCATCAGGTACCCTATAAATTTCACTGTCTTTTTTGGTTTCTAATTGTTGAAGAGCTAATATTTGATTCAAAAAAATCACCTCCTTTCAATACAGAGTTACTTCTCTCAGTGTTGCAATATGAAGGGAATAACCTTGAAATATTTGGTAGTGGTAACCAGGTAAATCCATAAGAATTGACTTCGCTGAGGGCAAGCATCATCCCTGACGCTCCTGAAAAAATGTCTCCAGATAATCTGTAATTGAAGTCTCCAGGAACAAAGAGCTTATTCTCATCTCCAAGTAAATAAAGATTCATTGTCTCTAATGTGTTAGTTAAATAGGCTTTGTCATCTTGTAAATCTAATTCCTTATCCACAGCATTAACACCTATAATAAGTCCTGCTAATCCGCGAAATAGCCCTGGACTGTAAATACACCTTTGAGTAGCATACATTCCTATTCCTCGGAGCTCATCATTCCACTTATTATTTTTTAGTAGATGGCGCAGCTCAATCATGGCTAAACCGACTCCTGAACTTCCTCCAGCAAGTTGAGGCACTAAATGTGAGTCATCTTTTAATTGATACAATCCTGTGTCTTCGAAGACGTAGTGATTTGTATCCTTTTCAATAGCACGCATGGATAAGGTTAACCAGTTTTCATCCCCAGTGTTCCAATGCAATGCGCTAAAAAACAATGATACTCCCGACCATCCTTCGATAAGTCCAAATGGAATAGCATCAAGCTCATTTGGCTTAATAGAAACATCACGTTCAAGAAGTGTTTGCAAACGATAACCAATAGCTACTGCTTTTTCAAAAAGAGTCTCAAAACCACTTAAGGTCGATGCAGATAATAACGAAAGTCCAATACCAGCCAACCCGGTTCTAAGAGATATATCTTCAGACTCTAGTTGAATTTGAATTGAATCATATATAGCCTTAGACTCATCTCTCATTCCTATTTCATGCAGAACCCCAGCAATCCCAGCTTTTCCAGAAAAAAGTCCATCGTCTAGCTGATTAATATATTTAAGGTCGCTAAATCTTACAGCCCATTCTCTAGCTTTCTTTGGTAATGTACCGGTTCGAACTAGAGCCATTACTACCCCAAATCCACCGGTCAAGACATTGAGCAGTCCGCTAGATGATTCAAATTGACGAGTATCCCCAGGTAAAAGCCTAATTCCTTCTCTGAGATCATTCACAATCCCGTTTCTCAGTTTTGAAATTACCTGTGGCAAATCATCTTTATCGTAATATCTCACTGGTGAAGATAGGATGCTAACCATTGGTTTAACAGATCGTTTTCTACATTCAGCTTCAACATCTTCTATGATCATGATCGCTTCTTCACCAAATTGTTTCAATATCCATTGGTCGTGTTTTTTTAGTATACATTCGGACATATCTTGAACTGGTCCAATAGGAACAAACACATATCTAGCTATACGTAAAAGTGCAAACCAATCGATCTGTTCTCTTGTTGAATCTTCTGCACCAGTAAAACCAGGAGTCATCAAACCTGAATGTTTAGTATCAGCTAAGTCATCACTTGCAGCTTCAAAGTCAATAAGTTTTACACGATTTGAATGTGTAATCATTACGTTAGATGGTTGCAAATCCCCTATACCAATACCTCGTGAATGAATATCTTCTACAGCTTTCTTTAGCTGTTTTATAATAGGAATTACACTTTCAAGATACTCTATTGGATCTTGACTTCTAGAGAAGGGATAAAATGATGCCACCCACTCTTTCAATGAATTTCCAGGGATATACTCTTCAACAAGAAATATATGCTCCCATTCTTGGAATATCCCTCGATACTGCACAACATTTACTATACCTTTTAGGTGTTCAAGGATTGCAGCTTCATGTTTTAAACGTTTAATTGCATCCCTCCCAATACCATCGAGACCCGCTCCTGGTCGCCCTTCTTTCAAAACTACTTGTTTTCCAGAATCGATGTGGTCAGCTAAATAAACACCTCCACCATTGCTAAAGTGTAAAGCTGACTTGATATCGTAACTATTAAGTTGTGAGTCTTCGGAGGACTGCATTTTTTCTTGATCCTTCGTCATATCTTGAATTGCTTTTGGCTCATCTACAAAATCAGGAATTACATAGGATATACCTCTAGAATCAGGAATATATTCACCAGATGGAGTTTTAATGGCTAAAATAGTAGATGCACCATCCTTAATGTGCATTTCTTCAAAAGCTCCATAGCGAAAATAAACATTTCCATCTAACCATCTCTTATCACTTAATACATAGGGTCCATTAGGAATATCTTTTAGTAATTTGTGTAGATGATCTAAAAGGAATAGAAATTGTGATTCATCTATGGGGTAAATTGTGATGAATTTACCCGAACTTCCTCTGTCACCGTACTTTGAGTTTTTCAAAAATAACTCACTTAAGCTCGATACATATTTGAAAGAAACAGATTGATCGAAAAGGAATGTAGAAACAATATCTAGCGTCTGTTGGGCTTCACTTGAAGATGCACTAATATGAATCTTCCAACCTTGAATAGGTAATCTATTGTTTGATGGGAAGCAATATGTCCAATGACTATTAAACCTAGTTTCCCAAAATTCAGGATGAGAAGGAACGTTAAACTTTGATTCGTCCTCTACCTTTTCTTCTGGAGATTTGTAATATTTTTCTTTTGGAAAAACATATTTAATATACCTCATATCCATTTTTTCTACCTCCCATGGGTATTAAACAGCGTAGATATGTATAGTGTTATACCTGCTAAACAAATCAAATTGTCGTATCAAATCTTATTGTTTAATATACTAACCCTTATTTTGACAAAGTTAATACCCCCCCTAAATTATACTAATTTTAAGCTATTTTGTATATTATCATCGAAGCTATTATTCTCTAAAATAGCAAAATCCCTTCATCGTTTACTACATCGATTCATATCTCTGTCCTCTCTTGTAAAAACATCTGATAGTTGGTATAATAAAAAGTGAAATCGATTTCAGTATATTCGGGAGGACCTACATATGACGAAGACAAAACAATCGAATCGAAAGATCATAACAGTGGTATTAGTTGCTGCTATTGTTATCATTGCAATATTTGCTATTCGAAACTTATCGACCTCAAATATCAATGCAGAAGTATATTTTAGTTCAGAGTCTACAAATACAGCTCCTAAGGATGCAAATTGGTATATAGATCCTGCATTTGCAATGGAAGGTGTTCAGCACCAATTGAGCAAACAGGAAGATATCCCTTTAACAAAACCTAGTAATGAAGATGTAACTACGATTAACGTTGATCCTAATGTTGAGTACCAAACCATGTTAGGGATAGGGACGTCATTAGAAGAGTCAACGATTTATAATTTATCTTTAATGTCTCCTGAAAAACGTGATGAATTGCTTCGCAAGCTCATTGACCCAGTGAATGGTGCAGGCATGAGTACATTCAGAATTACATTTGGAACTTCAGATTTTACTGGACAAGCGTTTTATACTTACGAGGATATCCCAGGTGAATTCTCTATCCAAAAAGATATTGATAACAATATTGTAGCAACCGTTCAAGAAGCGATAGCTATAGGGGAGGAAACAGGAAATCCGATTAAAATCTATGCAAGTTCTTGGTCTGCCCCTGCATGGATGAAAAACAACAACAGTTTAATTGGTGGATTTTTAAAATTAGAGCACATCAATGATTTAGCTGAATACTATCGTAATGCCGTTCAAGAATATGAAAAGCTAGGCATTCCGATTTATGCGATGACAATTCAAAACGAACCGTTATATGCAGCACCAGATTATCCAAGTATGAGGCTTTTACCAGAAGATGAACGTGATATCATCCTTGCACTCTATAATGAATTTGAAACACATGGCATTACTACAAAATTATGGACTTTTGATCATAATTTCGGACAAGCGTGGACTTATATTCCTAAAATTTTAGATGACCCTGAAACATATGTAGCCGTTGATAGTGTGGCTTTTCATGATTATAGCGGTGAACCAACAATTATGTCCCAGGTGCATGATAAATATCCAGATAAAAATGTATTAGTCACAGAACGTACTGTATGGGGTACTGAAGGAGCTGATCGTATAGCCCAATACATTAGAAACTGGGCAACTTCTTATAATGCGTGGGTAACTATGCTTGATCAAAACATATCACCTGAACAATGGTCTGGAACACCTGATCCAACGATGTTTATCCAAGATCCTAACCATCGAGATACATATTGGATTACACCTGAATATAACTTTATTGCTCAATTTACGAAGTTCTTACAAGAAGGAGCTAAGCGCATTGAGAGCGATTATGGATCATCTGATACTGTAACGAATGTATCTTTCTTAAATCCAGATGGAACGATCGTTTCCGTAGTCATCAATCAAACAGAAAAAGATCAAACCTTTAAAATTATATCAGAAGAAAATGAAATTTTTACAACTATATCTGCTAAAACGGTTGGGACTTTTATTTGGTCTCAGGCAGAGTAGTGATTGTTTTTTAACTAGCAATAACGTTTAGAGCGGGTGGATAATGGACTCACCTATATAATGAGCTCCTCCTATTAAAGTGGGGCTCTTTTAAAAAAACTTCTTACTACTAAATCATTGAATAAATAATATTTTATTAGTATAATCATAAAATGAAAACGATACCATCATAACTGAAAGGAGGAAATTAGAAGTAACATTTCACTTATAATAGTACGTTAAGGTACCACTACTCATAATACTTCACTAAAATAAGGAGGATTTATACATGTTAACAAACCTGCAATCCGTAAAAAAAATCATTATTTTATCCCTCATCTTTGTACTTACATTCACTACTCTTCATTTCTCACTGTCTACAAACTATAATGTAAGCGCTGCCGATTCTGCAGCTGAAGTCTATTTTAGTTCAGAATCTAACAATACGGCTCCCAAAAGTGGAAGTTGGTATACCGATCCAACATTCGCTATGTCTGGCGTTGAATATCAGTTAAGTAAACAAGCAGATGTTCCTTTAACTGATCCTAGTGGAGCTAATGTAACTACAATTCAAGTGAACCCAAATATTGAATATCAAACCATATTAGGATTAGGCACATCTTTGGAAGAATCCACGATATATAACTTATCTCTAATGTCACCACAAAAACGTGATGAAGTGCTTCGCAAACTTATTGACCCTGTAAATGGCGCTGGAATGAATGTATTTAGAATTACATTCGGGGCTTCAGATTTTACAGGACGTGAATTTTATTCGTATGAAGATATCCCAGGTCAGTTTTCTATTCAAAAAGATATCGATTATAATATTGTATCTACTGTTCAACAAGCCATTGCTATAGGGAACGAGACTGGAAATCCGATTAAAATATTTGCTAGCTCTTGGTCTGCTCCAGCATGGATGAAAACAAACAATAGTTTAATAGGTGGTTATCTAAAATGGGAGCATCACAATGATTTAGCAGAATATTATCGTAAAGCGATTCAAGCCTATGAAAATTTGGGCATTCCAATTTATGCGATGACGATTCAAAACGAACCGCTTTATGCTGCGCCGGATTACCCTAGTATGCAGCTGACACCTGAAAATGAACGTGAGATCGTAATTGCATTAAAAAATGAATTTGATACACATAGTATTGCGACTAAGCTATGGTCTTTTGATCACAACTTTGAACAAGTTTGGGATTACATCCCTGAAATACTAAACAATCCTCAAGCAAATGAAGCAGTAGATGGTGTTGCATTCCATGATTATGACGGAGAACCAACACGAATGAGTGAAGTTCACAATAATTACTCAAATAAAAATGTGTTAGTAACCGAACGTACCGTATGGGGAACGAGTGGTGCAGACCGTATTGCACAATACTTTAGAAACTGGGCTATTTCTTATAATGCTTGGGTGACCATGCTTGATCAAAACATCGCACCTGAACAATGGTCAGGAACGCCAGATCCGACAATGGTTATACAAAGCCCAATCGACAGAGATACTTATTGGATAACACCAGAATATAACTTTATTGCTCAATTCTCCAAATTTGTTGAAGAAGGAGCAAAACGTATCGATAGCAATTATGGATCAGCTGCTACAGTGACTAATGTCTCCTTTTTAAATCCGGACAACACAATTGTATCCGTTGTCATTAATCAAACCAACTCTGAGCAAACCTTCAAAATTTTATCTGGAGGAAAAGAGATCCTCTCAATCCTTCCTGCAAAAACCGTGGGGACTTATCAATGGATGAAAATTGAGTCTGACGGAAACACAGGATCTGAAGCACCCATAGGATCCATCATTGCAATCAAGGCCATGGCAAATAATAAATATGTCACTGCTGGAGATGCTGGAAACAGTGCATTAATCGCTAATCGTGATGCTGCACAAGGATGGGAACAGTTTGAAGTTGTTGATGGAGGTGATGGTTTTATAGCTCTGAAGTCTTTAGCAAACGGAAAATATGTCACTGCTGAAAATGGTGGTGAAAGCAATCTTATCGCCAATCGCGATTCTATACAAGGGTGGGAGCAATTTAAATGGATTGATAATGGAGACAATACATTTTCTCTTCAAGCAAACGCAAATGGGTTATATGTTACTGCTGAAGATGGTGGAGATAGTCCATTAATTTCAAACCGTCCTTTGATTGATGGTTGGGAAAAATTCCAATATATTATTCAATAATTTTTATATTGTTCTATTCATGTATAGACGACCCTTTGTGGTCGTCTTTTTTGTAATCAGTGGAGTGTTTTTCATCTCCACTGAATGGAAAGTGTTTTATTTATCGGGGATTATTACTTCCTAGCCTTTTAAGATTTGGTTTCCAAATTTTTAATTTCAATGGAACCATTTGCTCATATGACTTCGTAAGTGTTTCCCTTACTTCTAATGGCACTCCATCTTTTTTAAGCTGTTCATGAAATACTTCTATAGCAATTCTTTTATTTCTTTTTAACTTCATCATCAAAATATTCCATTAAATGGTCCTTATCATAAAGAAAGCCGCTTCTCTATTAGAGAAACGCGCCATTTTGTTGAGTAGATTAATCATCACTATTCATTCCAACCTTTTTTTAACATTTACAATTCGTATTGTCTCTTATGACATTATTCTTCCCTACATCGACAACATCCTTTACTGAATTACCTATCACACAATTATCCTGAACTGTATTACTATCTCCATTTACTACTATACCAACATTGCTAGATGTCACAAAGTTATGTGCCACCTGATTATTATCTCCTAAAATATCAATACCACTATTCCTTTGTCTTTGAACAGAATTTTGCACAATTTTGTTTCTACTATTTTGAATGACTACTCCAGAATCGCACTGTATAATGAAATTCTTCTTAAATATATTATCTCTCGAATTAACTGGGATCCATAGAATTCCACTTGATGACCTGCCAATAGTATTGTTTTCAATTATATTCTTAAACGCACTACCTTCAGCTTGAATACCAGCGTCTGAATTATCAGTTACAATATTATTTTTTATTACATTTGAAGTGCCACTCATTTGAATTCCAAAAATACGATTATCAAAAATGGAACAATCTTCTAGCACATTATCGTCTCCCATTAAAAAAATGCCGTAAAGACTATTAAAACTAGAGAGTATATTGATAAGAAAATTTTTATTACCCCTAATAAACACACCGTAAACAAAATCTCTCAATGAGAAATCTTGAAGAGTAATTTCTGAAGATTCAACAATATCAATACCAGCACCTATTCCTGATCCTCTTATCGTTACTAACTCTCGTTCAAACGATTGAATCGTGATGTTTTTTTTATTTTCAATCTTAACATTTTCAAAATAAGTTCCCTCTTTGATTAAAATCTTATCACCTGGCTTAGCACCATCAACTGCCGATTGAATGTTTGGAAACTTTCGAGTTGGAACAATTAATACAGATCCCCTATGCTCTCCATCTCTACATTGTAATTTAGTACTTATTGAGCGAGAAGTTCGTCCTTCTACGCGACTCACCTTTTTCCCAGATTGTTTTTTTCTCATATACTCATATCCCCCCTTTCTAGTTTCATACAATATTCTATGAAAGAAGGAATGAACATGATATAGGTAAAGAAACTAATTTCTATAAAGATATTAGATTCATTTCCTAGCAAATTTTCATACCTAGATGGTATTCCTCAACCCAGTCTATCTACAAAACTCATCAATTACTTGAGCTTTGATCTCATCCAAAGGAAACAGGTAGGGATAGGTTGAGTACATTAACATAATTCCTTGAAGAGTGGATGAAAAGTGAACAGATTTCATTTTAGCGTTAGTAACACCCAGTTTTTCAAACATCTCATTTTGAACTTCAAATTGTTTATCAAACTCAGCCTGTAATAGATTGGAATATTTAGCCAACACCTTATCATGTTTAGGCTGTGTAAGTAGATTAAGGTAAAATCGAAAAACCTTCGGCTTCCTACTGACGTTTTCCAAAGAGCCCTCTATGATATACGAAATTTGTTCAACTGGGCTCTCTTTTGTTGTAGCAGTCTCCATGACCTCTAGTAGTTCTTCAATCCGTTCCTCGACCATTGCTGCCAAAAGACTTTCTTTACCCTTGTAGTAGTGATAGAGAAGCCCTTTGGAGATTTTCGCTTTATTAGCAATTTCATCGATGGAAGTAGAATGATATCCGTTTTGAATGAAAAGTTCCATAGCAACTTTTAAAATTTTCTCGCTGGTTTCACGTCTAATTTGATCATTTGTTTCCGGTGTGCGAGGCATTATTCTATTACCCTTTTGTGTAAAAATAAATCAATGTGATTGACGATTTTTTCAGGATGAGTCAGTGTCACCATATGATCTGCACCTTCAACAATGATAAAACTAATTGATTGTACTTGTTTGAAGTGTTCAGAGATTCGAGAAAGATCCTCCCATTCCTTATCCCCTTGAATAAAAAGAGTATCTGCCTTAATCTCATGTAATCTTTCAATCGCTGGTGGTTCAGGCCAGATAATCTCAAAATTCTCCCATTCTGTAAATACTTTTTTCATATAGTGTCTCGTCATTTCGTAGAGAAAACCTTGTTGTGGGCTTGACATGGTAATACTGTAATTTGGACCGCTTAACGACATCTCAACAAGTTTCTCAACATCTGGTGCGACAGAATTTACTTTCTGCATCCATTCTGTGAATTCACTTGAATATTTGAATCCTGTTAAAGAAGGAGCAATTAATACAAGTTTTTTTACTTTAGCAGGAAATGTAAGAGTGAAATCAGTTGCAATTTGTCCCCCCATTGAATGACCAACAAGAGTGACCTCTTCAATCCCTAAGTGATCGATGAGCCTTCGTAAATCATCAACAAAATCAGATGGTTTAACTGATGCTGGCGATTTTCCGGCACCTCGACCATCAAAAATGACAACCTGGTTTGTCTCTGCCAAATGAGGTACGATGTACACCCATTCCCGCATATCTACTCCTGGGCTATGAATCATAACGATTGGTTCACCCGTACCATGCACTTCATAATTCAAATCCATATCTTTTCCCCCTTATTTGGTCTACAGCTTATCAATAATCTAACATCGGATCAGGTCATGTTATTATTAATCAAAGTATTACTGAATTGTTATCTCAAATATAATTGTTGACTGAATGTCCAGTCAATAGAAAAGTGAAATAAGTTTTAATTTCCTTACCCTTACAACAAAATAATAAAAATGTTTTGGTCAAACTAAAATAGATTAATCAATCATGAAATACGAAAAACTATTGAGTCTGCTACAGGTTGATAACCTATTTTCACATAAATGCTATTTGAAGTCGGGTTCTCTAAGTCTGTATATAGGCTACAAAATGAATATCCTTCGTTAAGAAGAAGCTGGCTTAATTCGGCAACACAGCTCGTAGCAAATCCCTTCCTTGAGTAATGTGGCGGAGTGTATACAAAATTGACGACAGTTCCATTTTTTGTCGGTCTGGATTTGTTGGCAATTGAAACTACTTCTTCATTAACTTCCCACACGTATAAAGTCTCTTTTGTGATGAATTCTTCTACTCTCTTATTTGCATCTTCTAATGTAAGTTCAGTACCGGTCACTTCCGAGAAATGTTGCAGCCATGTAGCCAATAACATTTGTTCTCCACTTTTGGCTAAACGGAGCTTGCCTTCACTTCGCTTTATTGGCTTAACTTCAGTAAGCTCGTATATTTTTTGATACATGTCCACCTTCGAACTTAGATTAAACAATTCACAGTATTTCTTCGTAAATCGCTCAGCAAGTGAAGTTGGACCTATAATCTTAGGGATTGAAATACCTTTCCTATGAAGATCATTTACAGCTATAGCAATTGCTTCTTGAAAATATTCTTCATTTCCGCAAAGGATTAATGGATGAGGTGGTGTTCTTAGCATGACAAAGATAGGTTTCCCTTTCTCCTCAATATAAGTGAGCAACGGTTTTTTTTCATATTTTCGAGTATTGTTAATAATTGAATATAATATTCCTAGTGCCAAGTTATTAACTACTTCGTTTTTTTCAAGATAAGGAGCTACTTTGTTAAAGTAGTCATTTGGATCATTAGAATAGTGAAGTTTCATTCCTATTCCTCCTCTTCATGTCATTCTAGAAATGGTTTAACCTATTTTATCATTAACTTTTGACACTTGCATTTTTATTTGCTATAGAAGATACATGTTTTTCAAGTAGAATGTAAAAGACAATCAAGTTTTATTCGTAAAATTTTAGCTAAATTAGTTGATGCAAAATGGGTTGAAGTTATAGAAGGAAAATCTGGTGGTTACACATTAAGAAGCGCGCCAGATTGCTGAAGATTGATATATTAGATAAATATTTGAAAAATTCAAGAGAAAACTTCAATTAAGTACCCATTTGTCAAGTAGATTCAACTTTTAGGTATTATGTCGCATCTTTTAATAAACATCGTGACTGTATTTCAAATTTATAATTTTACCTGAATTGTGACATTTCAGTGATAAACTATTCCTTCTTATTCTAATTAAAAAAATTTACTATATAATATTGTTTAGAAACTTTTAAGGAGTGCATATCTATGAAAATAAATCGTTTACTTGTAGCTCTCACAACAACTCTTCTATTAACAGCTTGTGGTGAAGATGTGGCACAAACACAAAAACAACAAGAAATGGATTCACAGTCTATTAAAGATCTAGTTTATGACTACAGTGCAGGTAACATTGAGGTCGAGACTGCATCCATCACATCTGAATATCTGATTGTAAAGAATACTAATCAGGAAGAACGTACGTATGATTTACCAGAAGACGAATTCTTCATTTCAATTGCACCGTATATAGACAAGACACACCCATGCACTACCCATAACTTGACTAGCTGTCAAGGTGAACTGGCAAATGAGACATTTGATGTTGTAATAGAAGATTCAACAGGGAATGTTATCGTTGAGGAAAGTATAGTATCTGGGAAGAACGGCTTTCTTGATATGTGGTTACCACGAGACAAAGAATACCAAGTAAGAATAAAGTACGATGGCAAAATTGCAGAAAGCAACCTCTCTACTTTTAAAACAGATGGGACATGTGTGACAACAATGCAATTATTGTAAAGAGGAATATCTATGAGAATTTTTCTTTACAAGTCCTCCTTATATCCGCTAATTATGAAAGAATGTAAGTTAACATTTTTTTCTACTTTATTAAACAAGATAACCCTTACCATAAAGAAAAGCACTTCTCCTATTAGAGAAATGAGACATATTGCTTTGTTTCATTTTTCTATAGTTCATGTACTGCTATATCCAAAATCATCTAAGAAATTGAAGAGACAGCAATGCTCCAAACTATTAATATAAAAGATGTTGTTAACCAGAATGTGTTAGCGGTAGTTGGTTGATCTATCTTAACTTTTTTTATTATTTCTACAAGATTAAGACAAAATATAGTTGCTAAAATGGGCATGAAATATATACTAATGAACTCAGATATTATCATTATAATCATAGATAAAAACTTTCACCTCCACAAAATCTTTACATTAGCTACCGTGCTAATATTATCTAGTAATTTCTAACTTTCATCAATGTTTCAATTCCAGATAGCCAATCTAAAAGGCGCTCTTCTTTAAGAAGGGAGCATATATAACATGAAACATTTTTAGTTTTTATTAAATTATTGACAACTATTGGCTGGTTTTGCAGAAGATGAAAGTAAAAGGGTATTCCACATTCTTTTAACCTCTACTAATACCTGACCATTAAATTCCATTCTGTATACATCTGGTTTGGTTGTGTGTAGTAAAAAATTCAAATCGTACTGATTATCATAATACCCCATCATTAAAGTCATTACAGCTCCATGAGTACCTAATACTACTTTCCGTCCTTGATAATTCTTTAATAATTCTTTCAAAACCGTTACAGCTCGGTTCTGACAAACTGTATTAGACTCTCCTCCCGTTAGAGCAAAGTTTGGATCAGAAAACGATTTCTTCAACAAAGGGAGTAATTCCTTATCGCATATTCTGTTGTCTTCATTAGAAAAAATTCTTTCTTTAAGATCTTCAAATATTAAAATTTCTTGTCCTGAACATCGAGCTAACTCCTTGATGGTTAGGATCGCCCTTTGGTATGGACTTGAAACGAAAACATCAATCCCCTCTCCTTTCAATAATTCAGTTATTCGATAAACATCTGATTTCCCTTTATCAGTTAACCCTCTTTTTCTTTCATTTCCTTCAGTCTTCGGTGATTCCCCATGTCTCACCATGTAAATAAAAGTTTTCATAATAGCCTCCTTGAAAGCTGGTGAATTTTCAACATATTGTGTTTGGGATTCCTTAAGCTGCCCATCAGCTTAGGAACCTTCATTAAATGATAAAGTATCTTACTTCTTAACTAGATAGGATTAAAATAATAAGTATTAATCACCATTTTTATGTATATTTCTTATTATTAAAGTACCTTAATTGTAGTTGGTAGTATAATTTGTTTTGTATTCGATCATACTTTTTAAAATACTCTCTTTGTATGTCTATTAATTGATAGCCAACAAATTCTAAGGATTTACTAGAATTAATATTCCCTTCCCAAACGTCTGCATATAAAATATCTACTTTTAATTCATTAAACACATAATCATAAATCAACTTGCGAGATTCTTTCATAAATCCCTTACGCCAATAGCAGGAATGTAACCTTTGTGAGTCACCTGCTACTAACTTTTCTTCATTATATTGAGGATGACTAATTCGCATCATTCCAATTACCTTATTACTCTTTTTTTCTTCAATCATCCAAATCATAAAATGTTTAGGATATAGATCATACAAATATTGTTTCACCTCATCATATGATGTTGGAACTGAATTACCTACCCATTCATGCATAATTTCGTCTTGTTCGACTTCAAACCAAGCTATATGATCAGTGTTATAGTTAAGTGGTCTTAGTTTAACTAATTCTCCGATTAGTGTGGGAACCTTTACACTCACTAATTTTCTCCCCTAACATAGTTATATACTAATGCTACCTATTGCGCAGTTAATGCAATGTGTATAGAGTTTTTAAACAATATCTCATCAAATAAAATAAGGGGTAGTATAAAATCCTAATTATTTCAAAATAATTGCATAAATTTAGCTCAAAATTCTATTAAAAATGGTTGCATATTTTCATTCAAACAATATTCTATTCTTTGTCTGAAGTTTTTCCAAGTTACCATCTCTAAAGCTTCCTCAATAGGAAAAAAACCTACTTCCAAGCTTTCAGAGGAAGTTGTCAGTTCTCCTCCAATTGGTTTAGCTAAAAACATTGTGTTACAAATAGAACCGCTTACATTTTGAAATACCCCACAAAATTTTAATACATCAATATCTATTCCAGTTTCTTCTTTAGTCTCCCTTATTGCAGCTCTTTTCAATGACTCTCCTTCTTCAACTTGTCCCCCAGGCATTTCCCATCCCCTCCATGGACCTTTAGTTAATAAAATCTCCCTTTGATCATTAAGTACAATAGTCGCTGCTGAAATAATATGTTTTGGTGGTAAAAAAACATTTTGTGCATTATGTTCATTGGTTATCATTAGATTTCTCCCTCTCTAATTTCTATTTGTACTTCTTCTCAACAACCCTGTCATTTACTATAGTAATAATTATTTCAAGTGTAATTTTAAAATAAAGTTGCACTGAAATAGAACACTGTTAAAAAAAAATAATATCAAAACTAGTATGATATTATTTTTAATCCCATGGTTTAATAAGGTTTTGAGTTGGAAATAATCAAAATTTTTATAAAAACATGTCATCTTCTGTACAGAAAATCTTATGTTTTGATCAATCTTTTTTTAAAATATGATTTTTCATAAACGATAGCTTGTATGTTTACTAGATTATTTTGATCAAATTTTATTTTCAAAACTACATTACAGACATTCTATATGATAGTAGACTCATAGATCAAAGTAGAGAATAATAGATTAATTCCTATAAAATAGAAAATATCCCCAAATAATCCCCACTCTTTATTTCTTGCTAATTTGTACACCATAAATGTAAGAGTAAAAATGACTAAAGTCGTCACTATACCACTACCAAAAAAGGACAGACCTAGAGGTGTTTTTAAATTCATCGAATCATTCAAAACAAATTGATTTAGAATTATCTGTCCAATTAAATAGATTAATATAGAAGTAACTTCCAACCATTTCACTTCATCCCGATCAAAAATCCTTTTATTCACAATATATACCACGAATAGGTATCCCAGAGGTGGTCCAATCCATATTCCAATGATAAATATTGTAAAACCACTAGTAAATAACCCTGTTATTGTTGTTGATACTGCAAAAAGCCAATCTTTCTTTGTCGTTTTCATACTATTGTTAATAGCCTCTTCATTCATAGATGCTCCATAAAGAGTGTATTCTCCCCCAGTAAACTCAATCCATATGAGAGATTCATCATTTAACCATTGTGCTTTTTTAGACAGATATCGAGATGTACTTCTTCTTTGAGCTAACCATTGATCATCCTCATTATATGCCTCATAAATGTTAGCATTCTCGCGTTGTTTACCAGATTTCCCTTTAGCAGAAAAAATAATTGTCGGAACGCCCTCTTTATTGGTAATAACTAGGTTTTGGGCATCATCAATCTTTCGATTAGATCCTTCTTCATAAATAGTTAGTTTCGTTGTATTTGTTTCTGTTGAAGCGTTATCTACATTTGCAATTGTATGATAAGTATGATACGTTCTCAAACCTGCTTCAATTGCTGTAGTACCAATTAGAATGTCAATCTCTCTGTTATGTATTGCAAACGAAGTACTAGTAATATCATCACGGTCACTAATCGTAATAGGTGATAAATTGCTCACTTCAAACTTGTCGTTTTTATTTAGTAAAAAAGTAACACCTAAATGAATGTTATCTTCTCTCGTAAGTATTAGTACAGAATTTGTTTTGTCATCAATAAGTACATCATAAATAGGATGCGCTGTTTCGAAAAGCTGTTTGTTCTCTAATGTAGTAGGGTTTAATACATGTAACTCTTGCTCTTGCCAAAAAACAACTTGATCTTGATTAGCAACAAGCCCTTCAACATTATGCTCTAACTCGGTAATTGAGTCTCCGTCATATTTTTGAATTGTATTATTTTTGATAAAGATGAGTTCATTTCTAACTGCCCACATATTAGAGCTTGATGGAACAATAACAGGCAACTTTACATGTGACTGCACCTCAAGACTTTCATCTACGACTAGATGAGACACGTCTTTGTTTGTAGGAGAATAAATGTGATATAAATCTCCATCTTCGAGTATAAACGGTTTACTAATATAGTCCTCTTGTACTGGCAGTGTCAACGAACGGCTCCACCCTTCGCTAGGGATAGACGTTTCATCTTGAAGATCTAAATATAATAATAAACCAATTATGAATAGTGTGAAAATAAACGGCAGAAAAAAAGCTTTTCTTTTCCTCATACAATATCACATCCTCTTTGAGATTTATTAAGATTGTTATTTTTTTTTAGATACGATAAAAACGCTTAACAAAAATATTGCTTCGACATCCTCAAAGCACTCTCCCTTCTATCTCCCCAATAGTCTAGGTACGTGATTAACAGGTAAAAGTTTCAATTATCTTTAAAGATTAGGGATACGGCAACGATTCGTTCTTTTTGGGGCAACTTAAAAAATCCACCAACATTTTAATACTTAGCCTCCAAATAATCTCAATTTTTGTTTCTGAAATAGGGGTAAAATTACATCTATTTATTTTTCGGAAAAAGTCTGCTCTATGTTCTATTATAAATACAAGTGATATAGTTAAGCAGGCTGATTATGGGTCTTATTGATCAAAGCATCTGTGTATTGCGTATTTTAATCTTATTACATATTGACAAAAACAAATGCGGATTTTTTATAACGAAGGTATCTATATTAGTCTTTCGTCCAATCCAATCGATATCTTACCGCATAAAATAACATGAACGTAATCTCGAATGGAGGTGAATTTATGGGACAGTTTGACAGAACGATCTGTGATTGTTGTGTTTGTCCAATGCAGTGTGTGATGCAACAATTAGTAGGTCAAACGGATGTCCAAATTATTACACCTGTTAGTAATGAATTTAATATTACAATCCTTTCTGTTGATAATTTTATAGCAGATACTTCTGCAGGGTTTTATGCCATATGTAATGTCACTGCAGTCAGAAGTGATACTTTAGGCATTGATACTACTTTAAAGCCAGTGCGACTGGATGTTAAAGGAGAGTGCAGTTGTTGTGAGGATCCAGCTACAAACGAGTTCATTAAATTAATTAATCAAGAAGTTGGTATTGAATTTATATCATTTGGGAGTGGTATTTCACAAGGAACTGTTCTTAACGTTGGTGAAGGTATCGTTATTAGTGATGATGGAGGAGGAGGAGGAAGTATAGCTATATCAACTTGTCAAGTTACAAAAATTGATTCAGATTGATCCTTTTCTTTGGATATTAACTACTTGGTGTTTATAAAAAAGATTGATTATTTTCTACTCATGTTATTCCATAATCGCGCCAGATTGTTGAAGATCTATTTTATTTTGCACTAACAAGTAGTGTCTAGGTCGTAAAATCAATATCCATTTCAAGTTCTGCCACCGAAGCTAATTGTTTAATAGCACTCAATATTTTAAAGAGAAATTCAGAGTCAAGCTTAAAACCTCCAGATAATGTATTAATTAACTTTAGATTAGAATTATACTTATTATTTGCGATTGAATAGTAAATTACTAAATCTCCCTTGTTATTATAGTTCTCAAAAGTAATATTAAAATCTTCAGGTGTCATTGCTTCTAAACATACTTTCCCATGCCTTGTTTTATTAAATTTCTCTAACTTTCCAATAAAAGAATGCAATTCATCCAGAGTAAACCAGACATTGATACTCCAACCTTTAAAGTTGTTATCTAAAACTTCAATTGTACAAGACAAACTTGGTAATCGCTGATGTAAATATTCTTCAAGAGTAAACATTATATGTGAAGTCTTATCATCAGAATAAATTATGAAGTCATAGTCAGTTATAGGGTCAAACATTTTACTCACCTCAATAGCTCAATAATCTTATTTTGTATTATTTTAACAAATCCTCTCAAAAGTAGTATTAGTGAATCACGCTATTTTGTTGATGAACAATTCATATATAATTGATAAAAATTGAATTTATTGTAAGTATCTTGGCTGTGAACCGAACAATTTATCTGCAACCAATTTACCGTCTTCATCAAACCCCCTTACAGTCCAAGTTTGCTTAGAGTAACCATTCGTTAAGAAAAAGACATAGTTTCCTTCAACTTCTCTTAATAAGTAACTATCGGAATATTGTTCCGAATATTGTTGAACAATATCCAATGATATACTTTCATTTAAAGGATCTTCTGGTTCAAGATGATTTCCTAAAGAAATATATTTAATACTGGAACCGGAAGGGATTTTTACTGCAACCGTAAAATCTCCATTTTTTTCCCCATATCCTGCTACACTAAATGGCATACGGTCCTCAATCTCATAAAAATCTGTTCCTCCATTATAATAATAGATTGGACCAAATTTCTTTACTTCTGCTATACCAAAGTAATTACTATTTTTATGCTCAAATAAAATCGCCTTACCGTTTTTAATGTTATAAGTTAGTACATTCTCTACATTACCGGGTATAGTTCCTGTAGCGTAAAAATTCACACCAAATAGTTTCATTCCTCCATAAAGCAAAATCAATAAAAGAAATACAAAAAAGAAATTAATAACTTTAAACACAAATATACCTGATAGTTTAACACAAATTTACCAACAAATAGAGATAAGTACATTTCCCTCATATTACGTGCTTGTTCCACATAATAAAAAGCCTAAATCTCAATTGTAGATTTAAGTCTTACTCATTAAATCAATCGTTTCTTTTTGTTTTGCTGACTTTGTTACTAATATAAATAGTCGATATACAATTAACCCCATTATTGTACCCAGAGTATTTAAAATAAGGTCATCAACATCAAATGATCGTATTGATATAAATAACTGTACTACTTCAACTGTAAACGAAATGAAGAGTCCGATAAGCATGACTTTCCACAGCTTATTTACTTTATACCTAAGTGGAATAGCAAAACCTAAAGGCATAAATAAAAGGATATTACCACCTATATTTCTTAAAGGAACCATATAATAAAAATGTGTAAGAGAACCGTAAATACTTGCAAAAGGAATCAGGTTCATAAGTTGAAAAGCATTTCCCTTTTCATATGGGTAAACATAAAAAGGAAAAGGGAATATAGTTAAGCAATAAATAAATATTATTGAAAAATAAAATAGAGCTTTAATAAATTCAGTTTTAATAGAAAACGGCTTTTTAAATGCGAAAACTATAGTTCTGTAAACTATCCAAGGTATGGCAAACAATATTAGTGATTCATACTCAATCATTTTTCATCTCTCTATCATCTTGTAATTTATGTTTTTATATTACCATAAGATCTTCAACAATCTGGCCCATTTATGCAATATGAAAGTCAAAAAAACTCATGAATCACATTCTAGTTCATGAGTTTTGATCAATCTTTTTGACAATCTTTTCTTTGTTATTTCGATATAATCAGAATTCAACTCAATACCTACAAAAGATTCAAGAAGCTAATCGTAACAGTGCCGATTAGCGCTTGCATGCAGAAGATCAACGTCCCATTGTATCTCGTCCTGAACCTAAAAACAAACTGACAAAAGAGAAGAAACAAGAAATCATAGAAGTTGTGAGTAAGGAGGAGTTTGCAAATTTACACCCCTACATAAATTGTACCAAAACTAGAAAACAAAAACATTTTTCGCTTATAATACATTATACAACTGTATCACTGATAATCTTCAAAAAACCGTTCTTTGAGGCGGTATCAATTAACTGATTAATGGATTTCCTTGCCTTATCGTTAAATAAATACCATTGGTTTTCAGTAACGTCATAAAGTAAAATTTCTGGATATCCCTCTAAATCTTCATTTGGAAAAGACTCAACTAAATTATAAATCTCAAAACTCTTTAGGATATCATCTTCCTGATCCAAAAAATCATATTGTCCTACTTTATAATAAGATCCAAGAATGTCCATGGTATACATCCATGAATAATTTTCAGGGGCATCGACTTTATCCCCTTTATTTTCCATAAAAATATTATAGATTGCTTCGTTATATGCATTCCCATTAATTTGCTGTACTACTCCGCCCATAGTCATATGGTATTCGTGTTGCAATGCTTTTACTTGTACACCATCTATATGCAATGGCTTTGTATCGATAGTTACTGTAAAGTTGCTGTAATTGACATCACATCCAAACGTCTCTGAGATAAAGCGAAGTGGAACGAATATGCGATTATTTTTTATGTATGGTTCTATTTCAAGAAGTATCTTTTCACCGTTCTTCTCCTCTGTAATGCTGTTCAAATTTAATATTACTTTGATATTACTTTTTGTAAAAGTAACTTCGGAATTAGACCAATCAACATTAGCCCCCAAATTTTCACTAATAACACGTAAGGGCACCATTGTACGATTGTTCATAATTTCGGGTTTCACATCAGATACAATATCTACGCCGTCTACTTTTATTTGTATTTCTGCAGCATAAGTAATAGACGATGCAATAAATAAGAGAATTGAAATGAAAACTCCAAAGAATACCTTTCTCACATATAACGACTCCTTTTTTGTCTAATATTTTTAAAATAATATACGTCTATACGATTTAAAAGTTTCGATAAACTGGAGTGGGGTAGCCTCAATTTTGTTTTTATAGCCTTCTGTATGTCCGTTAGCCATCTCAGTAACGTCATTATTTGATAAAATCTAAGATTAACTAAATAAAATAAATACAGATGATCTCTTAATAGAGAAATGCACCATTTTGTTGAGGATCACTAGAGCTCCTACTTGATGGTTGCGACAAAAATATAAACGAATATAATGTTGTACTCATCAATCTTTAACTACTCCATAACCTCTTAACTTCTACTAATGACTGACCAATGAACTCCATCCTATATACATCTGGTTTGGTAGTGTTTATAAAAAATCTACGTTGTACCGATTATCATAATGTGCCATCATTAGAGTCATTACAGCTCAATGAGTGCCTAATACTATTTTCTGTCCTTGATAAATATGACCTTAAAATGTAAAAAGCACACTTCTTCAAGAAGTGTACCATAAAGCTTTCGTTATTCAAGAATGGCGCCTGATTGTTGAAGATAACTTGAGTTTCTATTAGTCATTTATGTATAAACGTTACAAATTGCTCTTTATATTAGAGAGTTTTCGATAACCTCAACAGATTTTCGTGTAGTATCTAAAATACGTGTTCGAACATCGTTTTTTGAAATCAATATTTCTTGTCCATTTTTATCAAAACAGTATGATATCGGAATTGAAAATCCACAATTTCTATATGATCCATCTGCGTGGCTAGCTCCAATAATCATCGCCCTTTGATCAATGGCAATTTTTCTAGCTTCATTCGTCCATTCTTCAAATTGTGCTTCACTAAACATACCAACTCCAATAGGATTAAAGATAATATCGATATCATCATGTTTGACTAGTCCTTCCAATCCTTTGAATATTTCTACACAAAGTAAATATCCTAAATTCACACCATTCTCTTCAATATTCGATGGAGTATATAATTTTTCATCTTCTGGTGTTTTTGCTCTTTCCAACACAAGCTCACCTAAACTATTAATAATAGAAACCCTATCTTTATTGTTATCATCTTTATAACCAGTTACAATAATAGTGTTATAAGTTTTTGCTAAATTACACACATTCTGCATGTTATCCTGATGAAAATAACCTTCAGGAAACAATACTATATCTACGGTAGGATTATTTTCAACTTCATTCTCTAACTGTTCTAAACTATTCTCTCTTTTAGGTTGACCAATAAGAATTTTCATTTACAGCACACCCTTTTTAAATGTTTACTAACTATCCCATAATTATATCAGGTATACACCAATTAATTGGAATGAAAAAAATTAATATTTCATTTCTTTAAAAAGGCACCCTCTTTATTCAAGATTTGCGCCAGATTTGCTGAACAATGAAACTCGAAAACTTCCACACATCCAGTGATTAGCCTATAGTATTATATTTTTATAATTTATTTTTACTATCATCTAATCCAATCTTTTTGGATTACTTTAAAGTCCTTTATTCATTTTTTGGAGTAAATAGAAGAACACAATTTTTAAAATGTCTGCAATCATTAAGGTTCTAGGACTTCATTTTCAGTTATAGTGTAATCGCTTAGCTATTATAAAATGTTGATAGTAAATGTCTTTCATTTTTTATAACGTCACACCACGAAAAAAAATTTTCAACAATAACTCCTGCTAGGTTTTTATCAATTTCTTGGAGTCGATTGTATAATGGAAAGTAGACAAACTCTCTTAAATCAGTTTCAAGATTCTTTATTTTTCTAATCAAATCAATACGTTCAAACTCAATATAATACATATCTTCTGTGGGTAGATCTTCTTCCCAAATACTTATGTAATCATCTGACCACACACGGACGTTATCTCCTACATACTCAAAAGTAGGATAAGGTGTATGCCCCATCCAAGGACTTTTCATTGTAATAACACCTTCAAGAATTTCACGCCCCCCTTCTAATCCAGAGCAGCAGCTTGGGAATACCTCTTTACTTTCACCATAAAAAAATACACCACCAGCAATCACGATGCTCTCCTTTTCAAGTAAATCTTTAAAAGCTTGCTGTGGTCCATTATCAACCTGAATGCCATTATATCCAAACAACTCAACTAAAAATAAATCTACATCGTTTTTGTAGTGTTTTTTGCAAGTGTTATATATTCTTTATATTTGACTTTTGTGAGCCAATTAGGGCATTGATAATATGGGTCTTGGACTACTACTTTAACACCTCTATTAGACATTATTACACCTCCTTTTAGATTGTGACAATATGATTTGTATTCTCTATTAGAGAATGGCCCATTTTGTTGATAAAGATTAGCATATAGGAAAAAAGAAGTTACTCTTTTAGTAGAAGATCTCAATTGGAACATCCCACAAGAAGTAGTTTTTCGAAAATAATCTTGTTCCCACTGTTGTTACTTTTTGGTCCTTTTCAAACACAAATCCTGATCCCATTTGTTCTTTAAATACCCATCCTTTCTCACTCATAAATTTCTTTACAACATCACTACTTTTATTCTCTGAAACATATCTATATGAGTTATCGTTACTTGAAAACATTTCGAAGTCATGACCAGAAGTTTCAAGTTTGGCAATTGATATTAGTATTGGAATTGGGTTGCCTTCTTGAGTTAAAGCATTTCCAAAGCTTAGTCCTAAAAAACCAATCATCAGTATAAACAGTCCTACTGTCACAAACAAAAATCTCTTCAATTGATTACCCTCCTTTATAAATTACTATTATGTAAAATATGATGTCCTTTAATTTCAATACCCCTAAATTATACTAGAATAAATACCATTATATAGCCCAAATCATAAAGAAAGGCGCTTCTCTATTAGAGAAAAGCGCCAGATCGTATTATGAGGTCAATCAGTTAGCAATTGGACAAGCTGCTAATATAATACCTGATCGCTTTGCTGGATCTCCTGCCACAGCTAGAGGTTGATCTTTATATTCTGGATATGCTGCCTTTTCAACTGATGCATAAAACGATTGACGATCCACCAAAAAAATCACTCGTTCTTTTTTCTTTAAATCCATTGTAATCACACCCAAGATAGAATATATGTTCTTATTTATTATATTCAATATACCGAACATATATTCTTAATTCAAGTATCAAAATTTACTAAATAGGGTGCCAGCTATATTTCATTAAACTTCCAATGAATTTATTTTCCTAACATTACCTGAATTGATCCATCAATAGCAAAAACTTAACGAACCAATCAAATTAAAAAAACTTCTCGAAGCCATTACAATCTATGATTAAGTTACTAATTCATTTGAGATAGTAACTTTTTTAGTTATAAAACTCACTTTTTAAGTGGTATTACTCACTTTTTAAGTGTATAATATATTTAACAGATTCATATACTAATAAAGAAACCGCAGGTGCGCTAACACCATACGGTTTTTATACAATAGCCGCATTAAGCGGTAGGACAGAAGTCAATTATAAAAATAGACCGTTTCCTTTGGCTAAGGCGGTCTATTTTTTCTTGCTAACAGATATTAAAGCTACTATTAATAACCCGAAGGTTAACATTAATGATATAGCTTGATATACCGTCATTGGCATCACCCCCTAACTTTTAAAAATGAGGGATCTGCCTACCGCCCTTGCCAACTATTGTATTATTTTAATTATACCACTATATTCCATCAGAAGTTATATATATTAAATAATGAATAGAATAGATTTATGCTGGTAAAGTTTCCTTGCCACTTACGACAATACGCCCTTTATTTAAAATGATAGAAATACAGATCACCAGAAGTTATGGATGTGGTTGTTGAAATTGAGTATCAAACGAGGGAATAACAAGTAAGAAGAAAAGGAGGAGGAAGAAAAATTCAGGGTTAAATACCTATAAAAAATACGGGGTCAGAAAAAATGAGTGGTACACTATAAAATGTTCAGGATGTGGATATGATGTTCATTACTCACACTTCAAAACAATGAAAGAGCGAGGGAAAATACGATTTAGTCAATTTTGTAGTGATGGTTGCAGAAATGAATATAGCCGTCGTAGATACCAAATGAGAAAGCTTAATGCTATTGATAGAGTAAAAGTAGAATCAGAAATTCGAATCCATGAAGAATCAATAAAGGTTTACAAAGACTATTTGAAGCTTATTAATAATAGATAAAATCAGTATTAGGGAAAATAAAGATCCTGATGATATAAATAAAATTTCAAACCTCAAATCATTTATAACAGAACTAATGCAATAATTAAAAGAAAAAGATAGTGAAATTAAAAAACTTATGAATAAATGACCCTAGTCAAAGTACTGTCATAAGTACTGTACCAAGGTCATTTATTCTGATCATTTTATCTTCACCTTATTTTCTTGTCATTGGTTCTTGTATGATTTTTAGCCAATCACACCAGTTAGTGAAACTACCATCAAATTGCACATAAACTTCTTCTGCTTGTGGGTAATTAAAAATTGTTGAATACAATTCATCGTAAATTTGCCTCATTTGATAAGTTGAAGGTGCAGGCATATCAAAGTTTTTAAAGTCTATGATAACTATTCCTTCTTCGTCTATAGAAACACCTTTTAGTAAACTTCTTTTTGAAATAGAAGAGAAGATTGAATCTTCATTCATAAATAGATTAGCAATGTCTTCTTCTAACTCTCGGAATTTTCCACCATAGGTTTTATAGTTGAAACCGATTTCTTTTCTTTCAATTATTGGATCTACTGCTTTCATTAAATTTAATTCACTAGCTTTTTCAGGTGTCAACTCTATGCAAGCATCAAATTTACAATTTGGTGCCCCAATACCATCATGAATTCCTAATGATATATAATAACCAACAGTCGAATGATTTAACATCCAGTCCTTATCAGGGCCATAAGTATGGAAGGCCGTCTCAATATAGGCATCAATTGCATATGTACCAGAAAACTCATAATAATTAAATCCTGAAGCAGCAGAATCAGTTAAAACCTTATCGTTAGTTCCTGGACTTTTACCATCCATAACAGTTTCGATCTTTGATGCCAAGTCATAACTGATTGAATCACCTTCATCATACATTATCCAAGTCCCACCTCTTGAAGAGTTACTTCCTTCGCAATCAAAAGATGTTGCATTAGAGTGAATTGGAATATGATAGTCTGCTCCCCAAGAATTTGAACTACTGGAGTTAGCTTCATAACCACCACTACCCACACGAACCGAATACCCCATAGCTTGTAGATCTTTAGCAGCTTCATGAGCATTATCACTTGCATTATCACTCTCTGAAAAATTATCGCATCCAAATTTGTCTGGACTGTGATTTGCTGGAGAAAGGTAAACTTTCACCCCATTGTACTTAGAAGGGGTATAATTAGTATCAGCGAAAGAGTCAGATGGGAATAATAGCAATGCAAATACTATAACTGCAAGTACTGAAAAAGAAAGCGTTATTTTTGCCATTCTTAGCATGATAAATTACCTCCATTATAATTAGAATTTTGTTTGCAATATAGTATTTCGATATAAGATAAAAAATTCCTTTTACTTACTTAAAAAATAAAATAAGACAAATTTGGATATATAATATATTTTCTTGAAAAATGGAATAAATATGTAATAATGTAATTGAGGAGGTTAATTTAGAAGTGACTATAGAAAAATAGAATAAGAAGATTATTATTAGGGAGTGATTAATATTAAGAGAGTAACAATTTTAGTTTTATTTTTTGTTTTAATTACAGGATGTTCCAATGAAACAATATCAACAGATTCAACAGATAGTAACATATTAATAATCGAGAAAGGCGAAGTTAAAACATATGAAGACATTTTGACAGTTGAAGATATTGAAGAGGATATTGATGGAGATGAAAAAAAAGAACATATTAAGTTATCTATATCTCCAGCTCCAAAACCTGATCCAGAAAATGAAGGTCAATACCTCTGGGATGACAGTCAAGTCTGGCAGCTAGTTGTTGAGGACGAAGGGGACTTTTACACTCTATTTGACGATCATGTTCAAGGATTGGCTGAGCTATATATAGCAAACGAAGGGCAGAATCAAAATGCAATTATCTTTCAAACAAAGGGAACAACCTTAAGTTTGTTACAATATAAACATAACCAAGATGGTTATTTTGAAAAGAAAGTTGTTTATAATGAAGGTACCATACTTCACCGTTCAACAATAAAATAATAACGTACCATTAAGAAGATGATAATATTTTAGAAATTGAAGAATGGAGAATAATACGACTGAAAACCATCCTCGATGGAAAGGATGGCTTTCGGTTTAAAAAGTCATGGAAATGTAGTATATAAAGATTATATCTTATGAGAAGGAAACATTCAAAAGAGTAGTATCAGTCAGCAAGTTCATGTTCTTTTTCTAATTCTTCCATCAAAGTTAAAATACTTGTCAACAGATCTGCAATTTGAGGTAGATTGCTGATTGGCTGCAAAATCTTGAATCATAATACGTACAATTTCAAGGCATTTATTAAACATAGTTTCATTCGTATGAAAATTAAAATTCAATTATAAAGTTCCTCTCTGTCATCACTTTTTATTAGGAAAGGAGCAAGGCTACTTACTCCCCACTCCTGACAAGATGTAGTTTTAAAATAAAGTTTGATCAAAAACCTCATACATACCCACATTCTATGGCAAATAAAAGAATCCATTTTGAAAGAAAGATTGATCAAAATGGATTCTAAAATGAATATTAACTACTTGGTTTTTATAAAAAAGATTGATCATTTTCTACTCATGTTATTCCATAATCGCGCCATATTGTTGAACATTACCTAATTATATTGAAGCAGTATTTTGATTTGATTTGTATTCTTTCGTAATGTAATCAATAAGAAAATCTCTATCTTCAGGGAAAGTTAATTCTAAAAACTTTATTTCATCTAAGGTTTTCCAAGCGATATCATGAATAAGATTATCTGGATCTTGAATTGTTTCTTTCCCACCTAGTATTTTAACTAAAAAATAATGGACTTCGACAGATCTGTTATAATACCTATCATTTCCTTCTTTCACCTTAATTTCTTTAACTATTTCAGCTATATATCCTGTTTCTTCCTCAATCTCTCGAACACAGCATTCTTGAAAAGTTTCATTGTGTTCCTTTCCTCCCGATGGAAATAGACCAGGTTTTTTTCTCTTCAGGTTTTCCTTGTAAGACCATTAGCAATTTACCATTTTCATTAACACAAACACATGATGAACCAAACCATTTTTGCATTGAGTATAAGCCCCTTTTATAAAAGATAAATAAAATAATATTCCTTTAACTTATACGTTCTACTTTAAAATCCCCCCATGCTGCAATTTCTAATATGTCATCTTGAAACGGGAAAATGAAATGAATTGATTTATCCATAAAAGTTGCATGTGGATCTTTTTGTTTGAGTACCAAATTCATTTCTTTTAGCCAACTTGAATTATTTACTTTTAATAATGAACGTGGATACTCATCATTAACAAATAATATAGTATAATCAAAACAATCTATAGTTGTTTTTTTTAAACCTTGACAAGGACCAAATGAAACTTTCCAACGATTTTCATTTATATCATCGAATTCTACTATTATTTTATTTAATTCCGGATCAGTATATATTTCGTCTAATGGTGTTTCATGTATTTTAACACCTATATCAATAATTTCAATTTCCATTATTTCTCCTTTCCTTTCACTTCTATACAAAATTAATATTCATTTTTCTCTTTAATTTTAGTGATGTCTATCTTATGTTAAACCGTGTTCTATTAATGCGCCAGATTGTTGCAAAACTTCCATCCTTATAAGCCTTAACAAATACTTTTGACAGAAGAAAGCAAAGCGTCTCATTTGATACAATAAGAATCAATTCTTTGCAGTTCATTTTTATCATTAAAAATATAGACATCACAGGCTGAAACAAAAGATAATTGTTCACCATTGCGAATAAATTCAGCTGTTCCATTTACTGCAACACAATTTTTTTCGGAAATTACATTCAATGTAGTGAATTTAGTGGTTATAGTTTTGAAATAATTTGAAGTTTTCTTGCATTCTTCTATTACAGCTTCCCTACCTACTAAGGTTTTGTCACCAACGATATTCCATTCAATTATTTTTGCTAGAAATGGAAAAGCAGGCTCAAAATTACCATTAGAAAATGACTCTGCTATTTGTTTTTGCTTGAGAACATGGCTTTCTGAAGTCATAGTTCAATTCCTCCTCGAATAATTAGATAAACTTTATATTATAATATTAGCTCACAGATGTCTTACCACTGTTTGCTCTATTTAATTAGTACATCCGAAGGGATTAATACCTGCGGACTAATTTCCCTCTATCTAGCTACGAAAATTGAATTTTCGGTTGCCGTTCTTTAATTAAATGGCTCTAAAATGAAATTGAGCGCTGATCCTTGTTCTAGGATTGCGCCATTTTGTTAAAGATGTACAGGAAATTAGCTTTATTAAAGTCTCTTACTTTTTAAATAAATTACTAAGTTTGGTTTTAATAAGGAAGCTATAATGGAGTTGTATAATTACAATTACTGAATGGATTCCAAACTGTCCAGCCATTTCCTTCAAATAATTTCTGTAACATCCAGAGATGATCACTTCCAATTATGAGTAAGATCCTTTCATTTGTTTTATCAGAAATTTCAATTATATTTTTAAATATCATTAGCTCTCTTTCAATCCATTTATTCAAAAAATCCACTCCTACAGATGCACCATCTTTTTCTACTGTAGCAAAAGAGAGATACATATTTTCTAATTCATCAATCATATCTTTATCATTTTGGTGTTTATATATATCAAGCAAATGACTAGCAGGATTTATATTCCCAGTTTTTTGAGAATATGAATTTATAATCTTTGAAATTTCTGGATATTTGCTTTGAATGGTTTGATTAAGTTCGATTAGATCATCTTCAGTAATTTTACCGTCCCAATTTACTGGAAACACTTCTTCATGCTGTAATTGATTTGCCAATCTAAAACCTAATTGTTCAATTTCATTAATATCATAAACATTATTATGATTTTTATATTTTTTATTTAATTGAGATTTTTGACTTTTTTCATACTCCAAAGCTATTTTAAAAGGTTTAAGTTCAGATAAGTAGTTAACTAACTCTAGAATTTCTAAATTCTTTTCTTCTATTAATCTTTTCTCTTGTTCAAAATGAAACGTTCCTACAAGAATTATCTCCTTTTTTATTTCCATTTTTTACTATTACACCTCCTGCCTATTCCTACAAATAATTATTTCAAATTTGCATCATCTTTACAATACGCTATTCCACAATCTGGCCCCATTCATAAAGAAAGACGCTTCTCTATTAGAGAATAGCGCCAGATTGTGGAAGATGGGACTCCGCTTACCTGCTAGTTTAAGATCTACACTCTTAATAAAAGATATTTATGTTTTGTATAACATTTTCTATGGGCATTACCCGCCTTTTCAACACTTGCTTACCACGTAAATTGACAAGAAAATCAATGAATTCCAATTTCGTTGGAATAGTTAATATATCATGAGGATGCTTATTATTTGAGACGGTATCATGGACATACTTTTCTAAGGCGTGTATTACAGTTACTTCATGTTTTTCTTCTAACATGGTCCACCTTTCTAACTCTTCCCAAGAAAAGTTTGATCTGAAGAATAGTTCGTCCCAACCTTCAGTAACAGGAAATTTAACATGACCTTCCATCCATGAAATAACATCTCTCGAATGAAAGTCTCCAAGATGGGACAGAGCTTCATACCCAGATATTTGTTTATTAGATACTTGTTCAAGAAAATTAAATACTAAAGATAGCCCTTCATCCTTACTCATACACATTGACGTTAGGCAGGAACGCAATCTAGTATCTATAACAGTTTTTTTGTCTTCCCATAAGCTTTTTACCCATGTCTCTACGTAATCTCCTAAAACTCTTCCGATAATCTCACATATTATCCTTTGATTATTTAAAACCTCTTTTTTATGTAGTTCTTTTAAAAGAAAGTCAAATAACACTTTTCTATTAAATTTCTGGAGATAGTTGATTTCTTTTTCATCTAGTTTCTTACGATAAACAACAAAAGCTACTAGCTGTTCCATGTCATTTTTGACATCATCTAACATTGTCTCAGAAAATGAGTTGAACCAATTTTTCCACTTAATTGCTGCTGAACTTGTAGTTACCAATCCAGTATCACTTAGAAAATATTCAAGCTGCCACTTTTCACTGCCAATACACGCTAGTTCGGTAATCCTAAATAAATAATCAATAAATGAATCCGCAATATAAGTAACTGAGTCATCTTCATGATCCCAATAAATAACTGGTTTCTCTTCGCCCTCAACAGACATATCGAACGCATAAACATCTCCATTTCCAGCATGAGCAAATTCTAATTTCCCCCTAAGTGTCTTTCCATAATCTTCTCCGTCTTCCATCAGTTCGTCAGCTAACGTATCTAAATTCTGAAGGAAATCAATGTTCCAATTTATCTCTCCTGAGAATATTTCCTTGAATTCACTTGGAATCATTGTATCGTTAGAAAAAGAGTAATAAAACGAGAGTGACTTTCCTAAGTTCAGTAATATATGTTTATACGAAGGAGGTAATTGATAACCTAACTCTTTTTCCTTTGCTGTTATCTCCTGTGCCGTTGCTCTTTTTCCAATTTCAATTGGAAAAACTTTTCCGTTATTGCTGTTTAATTTATGTAGTATTTGCTCCCACTTTGATAGGAATTTGTTAATCTCCATACTCTTTAACCACCTTTAATTTATGAAAGAAATTTGTTTATTAAATGGTCCGTTAAATTTAAAATTTTCCTTTAAAATCCACCTCAATTTTAGCATATCATTATCTTCTCTCTCACCTAAATATCTTTTTATCCAAATATCACACCTTACATTATTTTAGACTACCCTTTTAAATTTATTAGAAATCAGGATCAATATATTTAGAATGATATTTTATTTTACTTTCCCAACAAGTGTTATCTTCCACAATCTGGCCCGATTCATAAAGAAAGACACTTCTCTTAGAGAAAAGCGCCAGAGGGATTCGATCCCGTCCACAATACTGTTCACCCCCTACTTGTAGAAACATGTTTGAGGCTGGTTGGGACATAGATCCCGTATAACAAGCGAAGCTATGAAACTACAAGTTTGGTTAGGGGTTGCCGGCAAATCTATTAAAGGGAAGTGATACAACATGGATCCAGTCATTGGTCTGGATGTTGCAAAAGGAGAAAGCCAAGTTCAAGCGTTTCTAGAAAAGAAAAGTCCTTACAAAAAGAGTTTTAAGTTTAAACACGATCGAATGGGCTTACATGATTTTTATTTGTTTTATCAGGAGGTAGAGCAAAAAGGCGGACAACCTCCGGAAGTTATATTTGAATCAACAGGGCACTATCACGAGCCTGTCTTGCAATTTTTAGAGGACCATGGTGTAACCTATTATTTAGTCAATCCTGTCATTTCATATGAGGCCAAAAAAGTGAGTCTACGAAAAGTCAAAACAGATGCCATGGATGCCTATCACCTCTGTGAGCTGTATTACAAAGAAGACCTAGAAGCATTTCAAAAGAAAAGTATTCAAACGCTAAACCTTCGTAATCTCAGTAGACAACATGATTCCCTGACGGGAATCTATGTACAAACCAAGTTGCAATTTCATACTATATTAGATCAGGTCTTTCCTGAGTATAAAGGAGTATTTGGGGACTTATTTTCAAAGGTTTCCCTACATACCCTACTCACTTTTCCAACACCTAAAGAAGTTGAAGAACTGAGTCTTAGTGAAATTGCACATGAAATTCACCATCTATGTAAGAGTCGTTCGAAGTCCTGGTCAGTGAAAAAGGCGGAGGAACTAACATCTGCCGCAAGAAATAATCCATATAAACAAACGCTATACTACAGTTATCTTATTAGTTTAAAGATGTATATTGAAATGCTTCTACAGTACCAAAAACACCTATCCCAGTTAGAGGCGGAGATAGATGCCATGGCTCAAGAGTTTGAAGCATATCATATTATTCGATCAATCCCTGGTATTGGAGGTAAGATTGCAGCCACAATCATCTCTGAGATTGGTGAAATTGATCGATTTAATAACCCCAAGAAACTCGTTGCCTTTGCCGGAATTGATCCTAGTGTTCATGAGTCGGGCAAATTTAAAGCGAGTATTAATCTTATTACAAAAAGAGGCTCTAGTAGACTTAGACAAATTTTATATACGGCCGTACAATGTGGCTTGATAAACACTCGAAATCCTAGACTAAAAGAATTCTATGATAGAAAACGAGAGGAAGGTAAGCCACATAAAGTCGCAGTCATTGCTTGTGCTAATAAGCTCATTCACTGGATTTATACCTTATTAAAACGAAAAGAAACATTTGTAATATAGTTTATACCAAAATAATCAATTAAAAGAAAAACTTCCTAAATCCTTAGAAGGAGGCTTATTTGCTATGCTTATTTTTATCCTAACACATCTAAATAAAAATTTTTAGAGTTTATTATTGACTTCCTATTAGCTGGTATTGTTGAATAATTTAATCATGCTTACCATAGACGATGGCAATCAGGATATGAGAGATTTATTACCACATCTTTTTATACAATGAGAAGATTACAGTATAATCTAAACAAGCAAGACACGATGTGTATTCGTTTCTCTTAAGTTTACTTAAGTCCTATATCATACCTGATTTAAATTTATATGTGGTTCTGATCACCTTTACAAATTGTCCAACTGCTTCTAATATCCATGTCTACAATCATCCATTTTGTAGGCTTTGAAAAAAGTTTGATCAAACACCTCACGCAATTTCATATTCTATGGCAAACAAAAAGAATCCATTTTGAAAAAAGATTGATCAAAATGGATTCTAAATTTGAGATTAACTACTTAATTTTTATAAAAAAGTTTAATCATTCTATTGTCTATCTTCTTCTATATTGATCGCTAGTTATTACCAGCACACTTTAATTTAAATCAAAATTTGTTTTTCAACAAAATAGCGCTATTCAAAATCCTAGTAATAACAAGGGTTTAACCGTATCGAGGGACAATACACCCCACTCTTAAATCATGATTAAAAGGAAGTGTTAATTATGCCTGAAGAACTAAAAAATGCAATGATTTCTGGTCTTATGAATGGATTAAGTATGCTATGGACTAATACCCTATCAGTCTGATAAGAATAAATTTGTATAAATAAAACCTTGAGCCATAGGAGGTCCTATAGCGTCCAACAAGCATGTAGAAGTTATACTAAATGGTGTTGGTGGTAGACCACCCATGTCAATATCTTTCAATAAAACAATTCCTTCTCCCACAGCTGCTATACATGCTGATAATATGCCGCTAGGTCCTCCACCAGAAGGTATAGATATTTGCTGTCCAATCTTACTTGCTAGCAAATTCGTCGTGGGGTCTTCACAACATACACATTCTCCAACGACGTCCTTTCGAATGGGCTTTAATTTAAAATCCGCTGGGAGAGTTAGAAAACCGACTGTAATGATTTGACAGATTGCAATTTCTATTCCCTCACTCGTCGTTGCAATAAAATCTTTGACTTCTGTTAGTGTAAAAGACATGGCGCCCCCACTTGGTAGTATAGCACCCAATGTTGTGATGATAGCATTGATCTCTGTTCCTGCATTTTCCAACTGTTCTAAAGCACACTGCATCGGACAAACGCAACAGTTACAGACTGATCTATCGAAATGTCCCATAAGATTCACCTCCTTTTTACATTTGGTGAGTTATTATATGAACAGAATAAATAGTCTGATTGGACATCTGCCTTAGGTGATCATAAATCCGCATTTGTCAGTGTCAATAGATGAAATGTCATAAGATAAAACTTTTTTTCTTGGGATAGAACCAGCACCTGAACGATGAAACGAAATTTGTTTAAATATCATGAGATTTCGGCACCAGAAACAGCCGTTTTTGATCATATTGCATACTCATTAATAAAGTTGTAACAATTTACATATACTTTTTTGTATGTATTTTTGAATTTTTTTTATAAGGAGGCAGTATGGATAACAAAAAAGAAAGTAATGTTCAAGGGAAAACACATAAAGTTCATAGACAAAATGACGATCGTATGAATTCTGAAAAACTCGTTCAGATACTCAAGGATATTTCGAATGATTCAAAAATATTAAACTTGCTCAAGGATAACCCTGTTGAAATCGCAAAAATGTACGGACTTACTGGAAAATCGTTGGAGGCTCTAACCAGTGCTGATGATTTACTACTCGTTAAACGACCAAGAAATATTAAGCTAGATGGTGAAAAAAAACGTTGACTTTTTACACCACAATTATAGCTTCACCTATACTCAAAAGTTCGTTTTTTTGAAGAAGAATATGCAAACAAGTCAAAGCTGGGGGGAAAAGTTACAATGTCTTATTCGTTTATTAGCATAGTAATTCCTGTAAGAAATGAATCTGATCGTTTAATTGGAACAATCAAGTCCATTATGGAGAACAGTGTTACTGCTTGTGAGAAAGAATTTATTATAGTAGATGATGCCTCTGATGATCCTTTCTATGAAAAAATGGTAGACGAGGTTTCTGAAGTTTGTGTTAAGGTGTTTCGGCTTAATGAGCATGTAGGCATTCCACGAGCAAGGAACTATGGTGTAAGTATGGCACAAGGTGACATTGTTTTTATAACGGATGCACATGTGCATTTTAGCAAGGGGTGGGATAGCTTTGTTTTAAATAACATAGAAGATAATAAAATTATAGCGGCTACCATTTGTGATCCTAAATCAAATTTTAAAGGTTACGGAAGCCATTTAGTTGTACCTTTTGTGGGGATAAGGTGGAATCAAAAATTGGATGTTGATCGCTCGCCTTTCGTTCAAATTGCATCTTCAGCAGGGACTGTGCTTACCAAAAAGTTGTTTGAGAGAATTGGAGGATATGATCAAGGTATGATGATATATGGAGGTGACGAGCCCGAATTTAGTATCAGGGCATGGTTGAGTGGCGCTGAAATTGTGTCCGCCCCATCTCTCCAAGTAAATCATCGATTTAAAACGATAGAAGAAGTTAGCACCTTTTTAAAAGGACTAGGAGCGAATTTGATTCACAATAATCTCAGGTTTGGACTACTATATTTAAGTGAACCCGCCTGCTTACAAATGATTAGATATTTTGCAATGCTCTATCCTAAACGAATACAAGAAGCAGTCAAACTGTTGCAAAAAAGTGACGTTTGGGATCGGAGAGCTCAACTCAATGAATCATTAATTTATGATTTTAAATGGTTTGTTCGCCATTTTAAAGTGAAGGATCAAATAAACCAAGAAATCTTTTTTTAAATGGGTAAAAACAAATAGGTCTGGAGGTGCAGATTGTGAAGTTCCTCTAAAATATTGATCTTTGCTTTTTTGTAAATCGGGAAATATGTAAAATTATATTTGTAAAACTCATCTAAAAACTTACTATTTTTATACAAATAGATTCTAAATTGAGTATTTTGCCCATCCCCCCGGATATGGAGCTACTAATGAAAATCACGTTTTAAGGTGTAGCATAGATCATTCCCATAAATGGCCGTTTATGGGACAATACTATTTTTGATTCAAAGATGTGAATTTCAATTTTATTTTGCGTACTATTTAAGATTTATTTTGCGCAAATATCAAATAAAGGATCATACTAATAGTCAAAACTCTTCTAATTAGGTATGATCCTTTTATGCTTTTTCAACAAAGGCGCCATTTTGTTGAAGAACACAAATATAAAATTAAAAGTGTTCATATTATTTATTCAAAAAAATAATTTTAATTAATAATACTGTATACGAAGCGAATTATTATAAAAATAATTAAAAATACTGAGACAATGACTGAAATTAGTTTGAGCATTTTAAATCGTCTCCTGTGTAAATTTACTCTGGTATGATCTCAATCAAGAAAGGTGCTTCTCATATTTTAGAAATGGCCAGATTGTACAAGATCATCTGATTTGGTTAATTAAAATTTTGGTTTTATTCCTTTACTTTCTTAATATATGGCTCAATATAACTTTGATATTCATCTGTTAAACCCTCTGGTAATTCGTTAATGTTAAAATACTGAACATCAATAGATTCATTTTTATCAATTTTAATATTTCCCTTAATATCATGAGTCAAATAAACAGCTGTCACTGAATATAATTCATCGCCATTTGGTACTTTAAAGTAGTATTCGGGACCCGAAAATACATTTAATAATTCCAACTCTCCAATTTCAAGACCTGTTTCTTCTTTAACTTCCCTCCTTGCGGTATCTTCTAGACTTTCACCTAATTCCATTAATCCACCAGGTAATCCCCAACCTCCATCACTCCTGTGCTGTAACAACAATTCGTTATTTTTATTAATAACTAAGACTACGGATCCCGTCAGTATTAAAGGACGATTACCTACTAACTTTCTTAATTCCATAACGTAATTCATAACTAATTCCCCTTATGTACATTAAAATAACAAAATTATATAAACTATTAATAAACTAAACTGCCACTTTAATAACGTTCTTTTATCCAAATAAAATATCATTTTATACAATTATATAAACGCTCCAGTGGAAGATTAGTAATTGTGAAAATGTAATCTTATTCCTTATAATCCTCATTAGCTTAATAAAAGTTTGATACATTTTCACAGTACTTTTTTAGTTCAAGGTGCTTCTCTTATTAGAGATACGCGCCAGATTGCTGAATAATAATTTGTTCTGAAAGCGAAAATGAGAGTTCCATTAAACCAACAAAATCTATCCCAAAATCATTCACCCCTTAAATCTAACCACTCCCAATAACTATCAAATAATTGATCGTGTAAAAAATCACTCTCTTCTTCAAAATCTTCCCGTACCTCTGTTAAGCTTAAGCCCAACCATACTTTATTATCCTCTAATAACGATGGGTTAGGATCAGTTACTCCATCAATTAAACATAACGCATCATGAAAAGCACACATGATGTTATCACGTACTATTTTTTCAATTACACTGATACTATCAGAATTAAATTGTTGAGTTTTTAAGGATTTTAACTCCTCTTCATTTAATTGAATTCTTCCCAAACTAATTTCTTAGATGGGTCTTTTAATTGATTTTTGATCATTGAGTATTCCTTAATAATATTGTGAAGCTCAACCAAAAATGCTCTTTTAAAGTCCACTTTCTTTTAAATCTCCTTCCTAAAAAAATATCAAAATACAATTTACATAAGATATACTGTTACCTATTTTAGCATTAATGTTTGTCACTTTTATAAATCTAATCTGTCAATTATGAACTTATATAAATTATCAGCTTCTTTGTCACTATATTTAGTACCTGGATACCATGCAACAACTGGACATTCACAATTGTACATTTTGAATGTATCTAAACAATAAATCCAATCGGCGCCAGGTTCAAATATTACCACATAACCCTCTGGAATTCCGTATTCTTTCCAACCTATTGTATTATCTACACTTATAAGCGTATTGTTTAAACCTATACCATCAATCTCTATTCCTTCAAAACTAACTGACCCATATTCAGTTAATATCCATTTATAACTATCTGGTAAACTAACATTCAATTTTTCTTCAATTTCTTTTATTTTAATATCTGAAGCTCCTTTTAATTTGTAGACGCTATTTTCTTCGACTAACTTTTTTAGCTCTTTTTCGTACATACTGATCACCTCTATATGTAGACACTATATTTATATTACCATATCTGTTTAAATCCTTATCAGCTGGTATAGCTTCTTTATTATCAAAGTGCTTTTTAACGAAATAAACTCAATAGAAATTAATTTTATCCTCCACAATATGGCCCAGATCATAAAGAAAGGCACTTCTCTTAGAGAAAAGCACCAGATTGTGGAAGATCGTTGTTAGTAAATTACCAATTAAGATGAAATTTATTAGTTTAATACTTTCACTTTAATAGCCAATGTATCCCATTTTTTTCTTGTTCTGGTGTATATATCTGATATGTTCCTTCTATCATATCTTCGATTGTCCAACCTTCACAATCAAATTCTTGAAATGGAATATCTTCATACATTCCCTTAAAATTATCGTATTTTCTTAGTTCTGTAACTTTAACCCTTAATGTTTCATTTTCTTCTGGTACCTTAACGAATTCAATTGTATCTCCAATT
Organism: Chengkuizengella sediminis; assembly: GCF_010078385.1. NCBI lineage: Bacteria > Bacillati > Bacillota > Bacilli > Caryophanales > Paenibacillaceae > Chengkuizengella > Chengkuizengella sediminis. The sequence goes on along the minus strand of NZ_SIJC01000006.1, from coordinate 96,175 downwards.
TTGATTTTTCTTCTTTTTTCGTCGTTTAAGCGTACTTCAACTGTTTTATTACCTTCTTTTATTGATTGCAAATACACTTCATATAGCCCCATTTTGTGTAACACTTATTACTTCACTGATTTCGACAGCTCCCCCCTATATTCCCTTCTTAAACTTAAAAGGTAGTTTTAATATAAAACGACCAGTGATAAAATGAAAGAAAAACGAGGTACTGATATGCATTTAAACGATTATATGAATAAGAAGTTCATAAACTTAAAATTAAGACCACCTCTTTTTTATAATTGGGATACAGGAATTAGATTTGAGCTGGGCAATCCAGATGAAAATAATGAACTAGTTTATATGGATCGTGTCTATCAGCGTTCTTTATCTCTTTTCAAAAGCCTTCATTCTCTTGATGATGAAATAATTATAGTTGCCAACGTACATCATGCTGGTGAAGAAAATATATTAAGAAGACGAAAATTAAAGATTTTTAACCACTATATAAAATTCAAAGAAGTTTTATTTAGATTACAACATAAGGTTATTCCATATGTCTTCGAGGACGTATACGACATCTACGACTTTGAAACACATAGATACACACTTCGATGTAAAGTTTCAGACGTAAAGTATATTAACTTAATAAAGGCAATTTGTAATCAAGACATGGATATAAAACCAAAAATATATCATGATATATTTTTTATCAATATTACCAACGATACGATTTTTCATATTTATGATAGCAGAGGTTGTGATGTTATTGCTTCAGAAATAGATTCTATAAGGGAATTATATAAAAATTATAATGACTGGGTTTTAGATTATGACAGGGTTACGATTGATAAGGCATTTGAATAATCACCCTGAACTTATTCAATTAACTAGACCTTTTCACGAAAAACGACGCCCTCTTTATTAAAGAAAAGCGCCAGATTGTTGAAGAGTATATTACTTATAACAAATATTAATACAGATTATTTAAAAATCTAACTTTAAGAAAACTTCATCTTCAGACTCTAAACCAGTTTCAGTGATTTTAAAACCTGCATCAATATATAATTTCATTCCAGTAGTATTGTTAGGATGAATACTCATCCAAACTTCTTTATTATCAAAGTTATTTTTTATTAACTCGATAACTTCTTTAAGTGCTAATTTCCCATATCCTTTTCCTTGATAGTTTTTGTCAATCATAAATCTAGCAAGATTCATATCTCCATCATCATCAAGTATATAAGAAGTAAACCCAACCATACAATCATCATTATATATTGCAAACAAGTACATATTATTCTCAAATTTAGATTGTGCAATTGAGTATGTATTAGATGGTACATATTCATTTTGTTCTTCAAGAACTTTCAACTCTACACATTCTTCCCAATTTTCATTATTTACTTCTTTTAATTGTACACTCATTTTATATCCCCTTTTTCTCAATTATATTTCTTATAGGGATTCATCCCTTCCTTCCAAACACTTTCTTGTTACACTTTAACATAAGTCACCATGAAAATGAGTATGGATCTATTCAATAAGAAAGACACTCTTCTTATTAGAGAAAAGCGTCAGATTGTGGAATAAAAAAATTAATATGTAACAAGTTGAAACCTTTAATTAAGAAAGTCGTACTAGTAACTAAAAGTTAAAGTAAAGGCGGAGAATCAAATTGTTTTTAATATAGAGTTACAATGTACAAACTGCGGACGCACTTTAACTTCAGGTGATGAAGTATTTATTCAGCTAACATTACCAAATGAACGTAAAATGCCAGTAGGTGTTTTAGATAAGGTATTAAGTAAGTATGCAAATATGGTTTTTTGTAAGAATTGTAATGAAAAAATTTAAATGGTCATTAGCATTGTAGCAGGATTTTGGAATAATAATTTATACACTTAAATTTTTCAATAAACGACAAAATTTATAATAGAAAAAGGGAAAAAAGATTTAAGACTACCTATACGCTTAGATAAATATATTAGATATCAAAATCTTTTTTTCTATTTAAAATATATTTTAAGAATAGCGCCTTAAAGTATATTAGGGGGTATTGAATTGAAAAGGTGGTTAATATCATTAACAATTATTTTTGGTGGAGGTTTTTTAATTCATACGAGATGGGGACTTCTACATTGATAATATTCACAAGTTATTCAGCTAAATGCTTTTGCTTATTTAAAATGAGAATCAAAAAAAAACTCATAATTCGCTTTTCTAACTCATGAGTTCTGATCAATCTTTCTTTTAAAATACAATAAGCAATACATGGTTTGTTGTCGGACGACGACAAACCATGTATCTTTTGCTTAATTACATCCTCAATTACTAACCACTTTATTTTGTTGACATAGTATCAGTCATTTTCATTCTCCTAGATTATAAGTAGAATTTAAACTATCCTATTTTCTGTACTGACTTTATCTTGTTATGTTTCAATAATAGTTTCATTCCACTCCAATATAGGGAGTATACAATGGAGTACCCTAGCTCTTATTTCCATAGACATACCCCTCTACTTCCTCTTCCTCTTCAGCAAGATATTTATGCCAAAGACGAGTAAATTCACCATTAGCATTATGAAGTTCCTCAAAAGTGCCTTCCTCAACGATTTCACCTTGTTTAAATACATATACATAATCAAAATGTCTCACAAGGTGTAATCTATGGAGAACACTAATCACACTTCTATCAGATAAATGTTCAAATAAACTCTTAATTATTGTCATTTCTACTGCAGGATCTACATTAGAAGTAGGTTCATCTAATAGAATAATCTCACTATCTCTTATAGAATAAATCCCTCTGGCTAAAGCTAACCTTTGTTTTTCACCACCAGATAAATTTACACCTTTTTCTCGAACATCACTTTCAAGTCCATTTGGCAATCTTTCTACAACTTCTTTAAAGCCCGAAATTCGCAACGCATTCTCAACTTCTATTTCACTACCTGACATTCCCATCGTTATGTTGTAATGAATGTTATTTTCAAAAATCTCAGGTTCTTGCGGAATAAGTGTGGTGATTGTTGAAAGTGAAGAAACAGGTAGATTCGTACCATCCTCTTTTGTCAGTGTTCCTCCCTCAACAGGTGTTAATCCACGTAATACTTTTAGTAATGTACTTTTTCCTGCACCACTTGCACCAACAAACGCTATCTTTTTACCCTTTTCTATAATTATGGATACATCTTTTAAATGATATTTCCCATCCCCATATGAGAATTTGAGTGAATTCAAGTTAAGTTGCTTCCATTGATCAAGATCAGTTCCAATATACTCATTCATTTTTACCTTTTCATCTAAGATCGGTTTTATTGTTTCAAAATCTGTTTTCCAGTGAATGACTTGTTCATAATCCCCTGAATAAAATTGGAATGATGACATGCATTGATGTAGATAGAAGAAAATGACTGTTACAGAACCAATCATAATTACACTACCAGCTTGATTCTGAGTGTAGATGTAATAAAAAATTAATCCAACATCAAGTGAAATCATGATGAGGGCAGCAATGAAACATTTTATATTTGTAATGTAATTCTCTTTCACTAAATGCGGAAATACACGATTAATACGTTCATCAATATCATTTTGTGCTGATTTACCTAGTCTTAACATTATAATCGTTGTGATATTACTAACATAATCATGTAGTCCAGCTGCAACATTATGAAACTTGTCATTCTGTGCACGATATTCTGGGATTGATAAGCTATATAATTTTTTAGTGATAACCACCAAAGTCAAACCACTGAATACAGCTAATACAGAGATAATTGGGGAAATTGTCCATAGAATAATTAATGGAACCCAAAAGTTCATAAAAAACTGAACATACATAGATTGAGATTGACCAAAATTAAATAATCCATCTGCAGCTTTGTTCACTCTATCGATCACAGCTCCTGAATGATTGTCTGAATGCCAACTTAGGGGTAACGATTGAAGGTGGTTATACATTGCATTTACAAAACGTTTTCGATTACGAAATGCAACAAATCTTTCTATAAAACGTGCACTCCTATGGAATATTTCAAATACAAAAAAACACAGAAGATAGAATCCTAACCAAGTAATAACCTCTTCAACCACAGTAGGTTCATTTCTTTGTAGTGCATTTAAGACCATGGAAAAAGCAAAGGGTTTACCTAATTCACCTAACATAGAAATTGCATGCAAGGTCAAGTAAACTACAACTTTCCATCTTTCTCGTTCAGCGTAAAACCATAATTGTTTGAACATATAAATGTATTCCAAAATACATCTTCCCTTCTAAATAAATATTGATCATATAATTTTACTAGATTCAATATTTACTAGGAGGGGCTCGAGTACGGTGTCAAAAACGTCAAATCATAATGTAATCCTCCAAATATAATTTGTTTAATTTCACTTAAAAAATAACATTTAATAAGGTCTCATGTCAATATAACTACTATGCGCTTTTTTGTTTACACAGCAGTGTGCATAAAATTACAAAAAAGAGTCCGAGCATAATATAAGGTATCCATATTTTATCTTTTTTCATAGGTCTTGTTAAAGAGATAGTCGGGGTAGTGGTTCTTCAACAATATGGCCCTTTTGTTTAATATGAGCGTCAAAAAAAACTCATGAATCTCTATCTAATTCATGAGTTTTGATCATACAAGTTTAAAATAAAGTTTGATCAAAAACACCTCTAAAACCCATATTTTATGATAAACAAAAAGAATCCATCACCGTTAGGAAGGTCAACTCCCTACCTTCTTTAATTTTCATATCTGTATGGCTTAATTATTTTACTTTTAGCCAAAAAAATCACCTCTCAAGATAATCTTATCTCAAGAGGGGATCCTATTCAATTATTTTAATCTTTTAAATGATCGATCTTTCTTTTAAACGATCAATCTTTATTTTAAAACTACAAATGATAGAGTTTCATCGAGTACACAGAAAATAGTTCTGTAGATTGATAAAAGTAACAAAATGATTAGAGTATAATTAATACTATATTCCTTTAATTGGAATTTAACAAAAAATTGAAAAAAGGAGAGGTTAAATGTTTAAGATGAGAAGGGGAGTTATCTTTTTCACAATCGTATTATTAGTGGTGATGATGGTTTTGCCGAGTGTTGGTGCACAGGAAAATCAACTTGTGGAGGAGGTACAAACAGAATTAGAATATAAGCTGGTAGGTGAAGAAGAAGGGCACTACGCTTATCAGAAAAATCATAAGAACGACCCAATAAATCCGGAAGTATCTGTATCGGAACATGGAAATCCAATGGTTCCAGAGTCATCTTATGAGCATTCAGATTACTTAAATGAGGATGCAAAAGTATTTAAGGTAGCTGACAATGTATATTCCTTTTCAGGTTTTGGGTTAGCCAATACAGTTATGATTGAAGGGGAAGATGGGATCATTATTATTGATCCCAATTCGGACATGCATGTTGGAGATATGGTGTATGCAGCGATTCGAGATATAACAGACAAGCCTGTAAAAGGGATCATGTACTCACATAATCATATAGATCATGTAGGAGGGGCAAGGTCATTTGTGACACGTGAGCAAGTCGAAAATGGGGAAGTTGCGATTGTAGCTCATCACAAATTAATGGGGAACATAAAGAATATTTTCTCCGTGATTACTCCGATCATGGTTCAACGGGGATCATACCACACAGGTGAATATTTGGACTGGAACTATAAATCAGGTAAAGATAACGGGTATGTGCATGGAGGTATTGGAGTTCCTTTCCAAGGAAGACATGAAGAAGAGAAGCAGGAGGAAATTTCTTTCTTTAAGCCAACGATCATGGTTCCAGATGAAGGTTCAACAATGACAATTGCGGGTGTTGAAATGGAAATTATGTACGCCCCATCAGAAACAGAAGATGAAATGGTGTTTTATTTACCAAAGGAGAAAGTACTTATTACATCTGAAGTAATCAATCCTACATTCCCCAATTTATATAGTCCTAGAGGGACGAAAACAAGGGACGTGGGACAATGGATAGAATCGATTGATGAAATGAGGTACCGATTCGATGAGGCCAAATACATGGTCCCTACACATGGGAGGCCTGTGTATGGAAAAAGTAATGTAAAAAAACGTATGACAGACTATCGAGATGCCATATCTTGGGTCTATCAACAATCCATTAGAGGAATGAATCAAGGGTTCAATAAAGATCAATTAGTTGAATTTGTCAATTTACCCGAGCGACTCAATGATCCTTGGGATCACGGGTTAGGAAATCATTATGGAGATTATAATGTCTCTGTGAAAGCCATCTATACGGACTTTTTAGGATGGTTTGAAGGAGATCCTACTGAATTATCCAGAGCCCCTTATGAAACAAGAGCATCAAACTATGTGGAAGTAATGGGCGGCTTAGAAAAAGTGAAGAAAGAAACAAGGGAAGCTATCGATCGAAAAGAATATGAATGGGCAGCTGAATTAATTACGTGGGCGGTGAGAGCCTTTCCTGAGGATACTGAGTCCAAATTATTGAAGGCCGAGGCGCTCGAGGAACTGGGGTATCTGTCGACGGCAGCCAATGTCAGAGGTTTTTACTTGAGCGCGGCACAAGAACTTAGAGGTGAATTAGAATCAAATGTTATTGACCCTGGTCGAGGAGATATATTAAAAGAATTAGACTTTTCTTCGTTAGTTAGCATGCTTACGTATAATTGGGATGCAGAAAAAGCAGAGAAAGATGATGTCAATCTTGGGGTCAAATTTGTTCTAAAGAACGGAAAAGAGAAAGAAAAAGTAGCAATCTTGGTAAGAGGTGGCGCAGTAGAATTTGTATCAGCAGAACATGCTGATTCACTTGGATTATTTGCTATTAACTCCACAGTAACGGCTACTAAAGAAAGTTTGGAGAGTATATTATTAGAAGAGTCTACTATAGAAGAAGAAATAGCGGAAAGAGGAATGGAAGTTTATAATGTGATAGGTTTCAAAAAATTCATTTCTTATTTGGATGGTGAAATTGCCTACCGAGATATAAAGCTAGCAGATAGATAGTGGAGGCAGTGGTTCTGGTGCAAAAATAGTCTACTGGAGAAATAATGTTTCAATAGATTCTATGAAGTTAAGAGCCTAGTCCGAACAGTTTATGTATGAATTCAACTTCATTTTGGACAGACTTCACCTGTAGGTGAAGCTGTCCCTTTCTTATGATTAGTCAAGTATATTTTAAGAATTATTATTTTTATGGTTTTACAATTAGTAGGGGAAATAGACTAATTTTTTTCTAAGAAGGGAATTCCTTATTGAACCTTTTCGAGGGGATGGGGCAGAAACACCCAAATTCAAAAAATTTGCTACCTTTGGCGAAGGGGCAGTTTTTCTTTTTATTATCCTTTTTAAAATGGATTAATTGATATAATCCGGTTAGGGTTTACATGTGAAATGGCTTAGAATCGTTCTCACAGAGGGGTTTAAGTGTATATAACCATTTTTCCCACTAACAATCAACTCCTAATTTGTTCTAGCTCTGTAGTATTCAAGTGAGTCTCTTTTCCAAATAATACTGTTCACAATCTTTTGGATGATCCTCAATCACACCGATCACCTTGTAACTAGACAATCATGAAAATCCAAGCTTCATTTTATCAAACACCCCATTCTAATATCAGTAAATTTATCAAATAGTTTTCTATCTACAGCTTAATAGCAATAGATGAATTTTATCTACTCTTCCCCATAAACTCTAATAATTAATTAGATCATCATCAAATTTAGTTAAAATTCCTAAGTTGTTTTCAAGAATAATCTTATCAAGTAAGAATCGTCATCTGGACACATCAATACTGGTAATATTTCTTCAGGTTTGGTTGATTCATATCTATCTTTTAAGAGCATTTTTCCTTTTGGATCGAATAACCAATCAAAATTTTTTTTAGCTCTAGGTTGTCATTTCTTCCTGATAGTTTAAGAATCTATTTCATTTGAATATTTTAAATAGCCCAAATATAAAAATAAAAGGAAATCCCAAAACTAAAACAAATCTAAGTAAGTAAATATCAAAGATGATACTTATTAGAACAATAGGTAGTCCAACCATAGCAACAATAGATACGAATTTAGTATAACGAATGACTTCCTTGGATAGCTCTGGTTCTTCTTTGTACATCCATCTTCTTCCAAATAATATACTTTCCTCCGGATAAAAATAAGTCCAAATAAACAAACCATATATAGGAATCATAAAAATAACTGTTATTATAAATTCAGCCATAAAGTCTCCCCCCTAAGAATTCCAATGAATATCAATTAAAGAATCCTTTTAAATAATTTACGTTTTCTTTCTATAAAGGTTTCGACTATTGCTCAATACAGGTTCTAAATATTTCAATCACTTTCTTTATGAAAATATTGATGAAGGAGTCAATTAGAAGTTACTTAATTACTGTATTTTTCGACTTTAAATCTCAACACTGTTTTTAGATCTTCAGGTTTTACTTTTCTAAAATCCGATAGGTATATTTCACGATGTTTCATAGATGTTCTTTTTAAATCATTTTGTGTACAAAACTGATTCATAATTTCAAAACTGATGGGTTCATCATCGTAACTTCCTACGTGCAACATCTGTACACAGGCACCTTCTTCTATCGTTTTAAAATTAACTTGATCCAATAATGTATGGGGTTTTTTCTGTTTAGTTATCTCTAAAATATCATTCGCTAAATCTTCCGTTACAAAACTTGGCTGTCTAATCATTAATTCAAAAGCTAAATTATCTTTATCAATTACTTTAGGAATATATTTAGATTTATCTGCAATATCCCATACACCTTCAAGTGGATAAACAGTATATTCATAATAATCATTAGGTGGATTGCTCCATTTATATGACATTCTTGCTCCATACGATAATGAATATAAGGCACTTATATATTCCCCAAAAAATTCATTGTTTGGATTCCCTTCTCCTTGAATTGTAAAAAAGTTAAAGTGGGGTATTTGTACAAGTTCGGGTTTGTTTTTGGGTAAATAAAACTGTTTTTCGTGTTTTCTCCATTCTTTTTTCACTATTTTCACTCCATTTATTATTAAAATTGTAATTCTAGATTAACAATTATTAGTTGACAACATGATGTCATATTATAAATTCTTTTTGTAACTTTCTATGGTTTTTGTTAATTTCCCCACTAAAATTTCATTAATATACTTTGGTTCAATGATATTTATATCTTCACCAAAAGAGATTAAATAACTGTATAACCAACCATCTTCATTCAGGACAATATTTACCTCCAGTTCACCACTTGCCAACTCTTTTATAGATTCACTCTCAAATTCATCAAAAACCCTATGTTTTATATTTGATGTAAAAGTCATTTTAAGATGGATTGGCTTTTCTATTTTATTTGCTTCAAAGGTTATATTTAACTCATTAGGATTGTAAATTTCTCTATCAAAAGTACGATCTGTGACTTCGGAATTTTTTATTCTATGAACTTTAAATATTCTATAATCATTTTTCAGGAGGCAAAATCCTCCTAGATACCAAGCTTTTTGTTTAAATAAAAGTTTTAATGGATTAACCATTCTTTCGGTTTTATTACCGTATATATTAATATAATCAAACTTAATCGTTCTACAATTCATTAATGCATATTTTAATTTTTCGAATTTATACTTTTCATACTTAGAACTCCCCCAATAAGAGAAATCAACTTCAATCCAATTTTTATCACTTTTGTTGAACAGTGCTTTTAATTTTAATAATGCTTGATCCACATTTTCATATTCTGTTGCTTTTAATGTTTCCAGACCAATTAATATTTTATTCTGTTCTTCATTTGATAAAACAGATTTGTCCAAAATAAAATGGTCAAGTAAACTTATACCCCCGCCTTTCCCTTTATTTGTGTAAATAGGAATTCCAGCCATAGAAAGCTTGTCTACATCTCTATAAATAGTTCTAGTAGAAACCTCAAATTTTTCAGATAATTCCTTTGCTGTTACTTGATTTTTATTTAATAGAATATACACAATTTGAAATAATCGATTCATTAACATACTCGTCACCACCTATTCACATTATATCTCATATATAACATCCTATTATCATATTAAATCTAAGCGTCAAACAGTTCCCACCTTGCTAAAGGAAGCTGTTGTCGTATAGTGACAACAGCTTCCTCACACGTTTACTATATCTTTAATTGATTCGTAATCATAATAGTTTCGGAATTTATTCAAAAGGAAAATATATACATGAGACTTCGTTGAAGCATGCATATTAGCTGGTTGTCATAAAGATGGTATAGTACTCGACCCTTTCTTTGGTTCAGGAACTACTGGAATGGTAGCGATGCAACATAATAGAAATTTTGTAGGCATTGAGTTGAATCCTGAAAATATTGAGCAAAGAAAAGATTATCAAAGGTCCAATTATTCAATATCATTTTTATCTGTTAATTCCTTTATAAACTCTTTAATCATTCCATTAGCTTTTACTTTCACCCCAGTTAAATAACCATATCCTGAATAAGCTGCACCAGTATCAATGTTCCACGAGTTACTATATCGATTATATTGAGGCTCTTTACATGGTGTATGACCGATTATTTGTAATTTATTAATATTTTTTATTTTATTTCGGTTCCAAATCACACTCAAAAGGCTCGATTCATTAAGAGGTTTAATTGCTTCCTCAGCAATACCAGCATGACTTATAAATATTTTTGGATTCTCCCAAAACAACGGTAATTCTTTAAACCACTCAATATCACTTTTAATATCCCTATTAACTAAATTATATTGATTAATTGTATCTTGACCACATTGCTGTAACCAATTGTCATTTGGATAATTGACAATATGTTGCACAAACTCATATTCATGATTTCCTTTTAGAAAAATTACTTTGTTTGAATGTTTTAGTTTTAGATCTCTAGCCAAATTAACTGTTTGTGGGGAGTTTTTTCCTCTGTCTATTAAATCTCCAACTTGAATTAAAAGTTCATTTTCCATGTCCCATTTTTCCAATAACTTTTTGAACGTATAGTAACATCCATGTATGTCGCCAATAATAAAAAGATCCATAAAACTAAATACCTCCACATCCAAGCGCCTCATCATACCATTATTGAACTAGATATGCTGTAAGTCACACATTATATTCAAGAAATATGTCCACACTGTCAAATCTATCCTCAACAATATGGTCCATTCATAAAGAAAAGCACTTCTCTTATTAGAGAAACGCGCCAGATTGCTGAATATTAATCTTGTTATTTTTCTTAAAGTAAGAAAGGTAAAAAGAATAAAAAGTGGTCACAGATGAAAGGTTAAATATATTAATGTTATGATATAACTTACCATTAACCATGTCTTATCATAACTGGACTCTACATTGTAGCATTCACCTTTTATCAAGTTAACCTTTTAATAAGACTCACCCTTACTGTTTCATCCCAAATTGGTCCTTTTCTAACTTCAAAATAGCCAAGTTTTAAATTCATATCAATTACATGTTCATTTTTTTCTTCAGTATGTGTGTATATTACTTTAATATTTCTCGATTTTGCTTCGATTTCAAGTTGTTTTTTTAGTAAGGTAGCCAATCCCCTTTTACGATATAAAGGATTAATCCAAAGTTGAAACACTTCCAAAAACTCACCGTTATCTGGAAAAAACTTACGGTCAATTTTATTAAAAACTTCAAATGATCTAATATTTTTTAAATTTTTTATTCTATAAAGTATGAAACCAACTTGTAATTCTCTTGTTTCATCCTCTACAACAAAACTACCTTTTTGTTCATTTACAATAAAAGTTTTCATCAACTTATAATGTTTTTTTAAGCAGGAGTAACTTCTTTTTTCTTTCTTGATTATTGTATACCCCTCATTTTTTAGATCTGCTTTAGTTATAAATTTGAGATCTTTTTCCTCGCCTCTTCTTAGTTTCATATAGAAACTCACCTCAATTAGTTGATGTTGGCTCCCATCAGGAAACAATAACATCTTCTAGAACAATTTGGTTCTTAAGTCCATACTTACACAATCTATCACTAATTTTAGCATAAATATCTAACTAGGTTATAATTTTGGATGAGGGAATTCCTTACCTTGCTATGGTATTTGGAAACTAGAATCATGAACGGATATACAGATTCATCCTTCCTCATCAAAGAAAATACTACCAGATCAGTGATCCGGAAGATGGATGTATCATATTATTCTTTAACTCGAAAAATCTTTTTCAAAAAATTAAAAAGTTTCCCGTTTTTTTTTAAAAGTTCTCGATAGAAATCACTTAGATATTTGTCAACTAAAACCCGCACTAAACTAAAGAATAATGAGATAATTAGTATAAATAATAACAATATCAATCCTGTTTTTATTATTTCCATAACTACGTAAAACACCTCTTTTTCAAATAATTAGTAAACATATTTTTCCGAATCATAAATAAGAGAGGATTCTCACACTTTATCTAATAACGAAATGGGAATAATTATAACAGCAAACCCAAGAGATGGACATTGTACACCCTCCATTATTTCAAATTTGAATACACTAGACAATTTTATTTACCACAATATAGTTCAAATCATAGAGAAAGCGCTCTCTATTAGAGAAAAACGCCAGATCGGGGAATCAAATTGATGTAACTGTCCTAGAACATTTGTACATACATGAAACAAATGGATTGCATAGTATGATGTATGACTTCCTTCCATAATTTATCCTCGTTGTTCACAATTTTAGTTAAATGGTAGGTAGGACAGTCCAAAATTAAAATTAAAGGAAAGTTAATTATATGAGTAAACAATTTGATATATTATGTAATAAATTTACAACGATATTAGGGGGACGCCATTTATTGATCCAAACATTTCTTGTACGAGTGTAGCAACGCGCCCTTTTCCCTTGAAAATTCAAGGTGTAGATTCATCTAAAGTAAACAATGCTTTAGCAGTTGGCCTAGATTTTCAATCATTAGATAAAAAAGGGAGAGCTTTGTGTCTTGGAGAAATTAGTTTATTAGAATCAGAATTAACCCCATTTATAAGATTTTTGAGGAATTATAAATCAATTAAAATAGGATCTGCCGTACAATTGTATCTAAAAAGTAACCCCAAAGTGTTCACTTTAACTATTGAAGCAGTTGAATATCCCGTTATTTTTGCAAAAATAGTTCGGGAGTCTTTTATTAGAGCAAATATAAATTTTTTTCCTACTCGCATTGGAGTAGTAAAAAAAAGATGTAAACGCTTAGCCTCAGTTTTTGGAAATATGTTTGTTCCTTTTTGCTTTAATAATTTTTGTACTATACGTTTTCAAAGATCAAGAAAGTCCAAAATACTAGGCAGATTAAATGTAGCTTTTAATGACCTGCTGTTTTCCTTTACACCTATCTCTAAAACAGAATCTCTTTGCCTAGCTAGATTAGATTTGTTTGAAGATGAGATAAATAAGATTGTTAAACGAATTCAGAAACGAGGATTTCTACTAGGGAATGCATCTTCGTATTTTAGTTTTTCTAGCCCACCTTCCTCAATTGTCACCTATCAAGCTATAACAAATCCATTTGTTTTTGCAGCAAAATCATCTGAAATCGTTAAAGGATTGAACACTCCCACCACTTAACGCTTTGCGTTTGAAGTGGGGGATTCCTAAGTTCAGAAACCTAATGGTCTGTAATGGATTAGGCTATCCCCATAGTTCCTACGGTTAAGAGACGAATGGCTTCGTCCATAAAGAAAGACGCTTCTCTTATTAGAGACATGCGCCAGATTATTGAGGATAGGGAAAGTGTAAAAAGGTTATCCTCAAGCCGTATATTCAACCGTTTCGGATAACCTAATTTAATTATTTTACCAACTTAAATTTAATTCATCCATCGTTACAATTTATATCCACCTATTTATTAAATATACTCAATTACCTGCATGAAGTAATTGCGTGAGGGAATGACGTGAGACGCGTCATCGTTAATCTTTAAAAATTCCAGTAAATTACATTAGAATACTGGTCTAGTTTCGTAATGTCTTCTTTAAGCAATTTGACTTTTGACAACTTCATATTCTTTTATTTTTCAGTTGACATAGTACCGCAGGTCTAAAAATTTTATAAGATTTAATATAACGTATACAATAGACCTCAAACCCTTCACTATCAACAAAGCCTTCTGTGAACGATGTTAATCTACTATAAGAAATAAAATGTAGAAAAAAAAATTAATTGAATGATTAAAACATATATTTATTGAAAGACTTTTTTATCTATTTCTAAGTTTTCTGCTACTTCATGTGCTTTTTTAATTGCCGCTTGTTTATTTCCTTCTGCTAAATCAGGTATAGCCGTACCTTCTGCAAAGATACTATCTATTTCAGTTACCCCTAAATAAACTAAAGTTGTTTTTAAGAGACTGTTAGCATGTTCCGATTCTGCATTTGGTCCATCAGAATATATGTTACCAGAAGCCAATATATGAACAGCTTTCTTCCCTTTCCCTTCTAATAAACCAAATGATCCAGTTTCATTAGAGTCCATAGTTATTCCTTTAACTACAATTGTATCAATGTATGCCTTTAACACTGCTGGATAGCTAAAATTCCACATTGGATTAACAAATACATAACGATCTGCTTCAGCAAATTGTGTTGCTAATTGACTGATACGACCGAATTTAACTTGTTGTTCGTTTGTTAATGATTCGAAACTTCCTCCTGCATCTAACTTAAACCATGCACTTAATACGTCAGCATCAAGTAAAGGTATATTTTCTTTATATAAATCTAGTTTAACAATTTCTACATCTGGATTTTTCTTTTCATAAGTTTCTAAAAACTCTTTACCTACTTGGAGACTCACAGAATTTTCTTCAGTTAATGGATGTGCTGTAATATACAATAATTTTTTCATTTATCTTCTTCCTCTCATGATTTTAAATTTAAAAAATTTTTTTTTAATCTTATACACAGCTTTAGAGTATCCAATATACTTAAAACCTTATTCAAATAAGGTGGGGGTGTATTATTGAACGTAACATTAATAATCTTTTCTTTGAGATTTCGATATACTTACAAAATTCTTATTATGTTGTGTCGCTACATCCAGTAGTTCCTGAAGGCATAGTACTAAACCCAGTATAAAATTAAACACCTTAAGAAAATTGTTTAGTTAGGTGTTAAGCAGTCCAGAATGTTGAAATTTATATTGGTGGTGAGTTAAAGGAATAGCATATACTGTTCTTTTAAAACAGTATTTTCTAACCTTCCACTTTCTGTTTAACTGCTACCCATACTTCAACTTCTGCGTCTATCGGATTTCCATCTAATAAAATTCCAGCCACTGGTCTCCCATTATATTCATAATCGTATGTTTCTTTTAGAATGTTGTTAAATGCTTGATCTTCGAGACTATCAAATGCTAAACGAGATAGTCCACCTTTCCTAACAAGAACCAGATCACTTACCTTCTGGAAATAAAACCTCCTCTGTTGCATCTATGACTGGTTGTGATGCTTTAACGCCTGCATAGTAGAAAGTGTTGTTTCCAACCATTTCCACTGCTCCGTATCATATTGGCTTTCAGAAATTGGTTGAAGTAGTCCCAACTTCCCATCTTTAATAGTTTTCCTTGAAAATTTCAGTTTTTGATTAGAGATATCATAGGAATGGATTTTTGCTGCTCCTTTTATTTTTGATTTAAACCCAACAAGGCGGAAAGCCTATTTTTTTCTACTATGAAATTATTGACTTATTTCACCTCCTTAAATCTTTGAATATATAACTTAACATACCTAATATGACACCTATATGGCATAATTATTAAAAAAGAGGTGGCTTTTTATGAAAATTGAACGTCTAATTGCTATAATCATGCTTCTTTTAGAGAGAGAAGTAGTACCTACAAGCGAACTTACTGAAAAGTTGGAAGTAAGTAGAAGAACCATATTTAGAGATATTGACACGTTAAATATGGCAGGACTACCTATTATGACAACAAGAGGTTCTAACGGTGGAGTGAGTTTAATGAAGACATATAAAGTTGATAATAAATTATTTACGCCAAAAGATGTACACAGTTTAATAACCAGCTTAAAAAGTTATTATCAATTGCTAGAAAACAAAGAAATTGCAAATACATTGATCAAATTGGAGAGTATGACAGAAGGGGATGATTCATTAAAACAAAATTTTCACGACGAATATTTTTCTATAGATTTAGAACCTAGTCAAGGAAACCGCTCATTGAAAAATCTGCTTAAAGTTATTGAAAAAGCGATAAAAGATAAACAATATTTGTTGTTCGATTACATAGATATAAATGGGAAAGCAAGCGTTCGCAAGGTAGAACCTTACAAAGTAATCTTTAAAGAAAGTAGCTGGTACTTACAAGCCTTTAGTCTTGAAAAAAACGATTATAGAGTATTCAAGCTAGCCAGAATGAGTAAGGTACGGCTTTCAGAAGAGATATTTACTCCAAAGAATTTTGTTCCAATACCCATGAACTGTACGGATTGGATGACTAAACATAGAGTACCAGTCACGATAAAAATAGATAAATCCATAAAAGATAAAGTTATTGAACGATTTGGGGAAGAATATATCATTGCCAATAACGGAAATGTTTATCTAGCAAAATATCCAATTATAGACAATGAAAATGGATATAATGAACTTCTTAAATTTGGAATTAAATGTGAAATTATTGAACCTCTAAGTGTCAGAGAAAATTTTAAAAAATATTTACAAAATATTTTTGATAAATATATTGAGAAGACTTAGAAGTTCAGGAACCTTGCATGAATTAGCCAGCCTTTATCACGATTTTTGTAGCCTTGAAATAATGTTTGATCAAAAGTATGCTACAAACGTTGATTTTATAATAAAAGAAACCAACATATTTTGAACAAAGATTGATCAAAATACGTTGGTTCGGTTTTGATGTGGAGTTAGTTTTTAAAAAAAAGATTGATAATTTTTAAACTTTAAGAAACCAATGAACCACCTAAAAAATAACCTTTATATGAAATACATAATTATTTGAGTCATTTAGTTTTCGTAAGCTATTGTAGCTTTATAAAAAAGTTTGATCATTTAATTTCTTGTATAGGCTCAACACTCACGCCTGGTAAGCCCCATCCTTTATTTCCGTATGTTCTTTTTAATAGGAGAACATTACCTCCGAATTAAATATTATAGCGTGAGCGCCAAATCTAAAAGTAGCATTAAAAGCCAACTTTATTCCCCCTTTTTCAACAAAATCCGCCTGTTGTTAGAATTTTACCTATATAGTAATATAATTCTTTTTAAATCCTTTGCTTATGAGTAACAAACTTAACGAAAACAGCTTTATATGTCTTCTTCCAGAAATGTGCCATATTGTTGAAAATAAACTAAGCAAGGCACGATGTATATTCTATTGATCTATTTCTATCATGGTTATTTTCACATTCAATATGATTTATTAGAATATTCGTTAGTATAATAAAACCATATATTTGAAGGGAGAGATTTATTTGGTACATTTATATAAAATGGACATACCTCATATAGTTTTCGTTTATCTCGCTATATACCTCAATATGTTTGAATAATCCGTGAATTTTGGTTTGTTTTTAGCAATACATAGAAAAGCACCCTCACATTAATGTGGAAGGTGTTCGACTGTTGTCTGCTATAATTATATGGAACTATGTATGTCTATCCAGGACCATATCGATTGTATAAATAATCACTTTTTTTATTGTATTCATTTATTAACTCTTCTACTTCTTCTAATTCTTCAATTGCTTGACTTTTAAGCTCTAAATCTTTATCTTCAATTGCTTTTTTTATTTTAGTAAATGCATGATATGGAGTTTCAATTGTGTCCATAAACAACCTATGCAAACTTCTAACTTCAACTGACTCTGGAGAATTAAGACCTCGTAAATTTTGTAAATGAATAAAATAATTTGGAATAATCTCTTCATTCAATAAGTCATATAAAATATCATCATCTTGATTTTCACTAGAAGCACTTTCGTATAAAGATATTAAATCCTTCATTTCTTGTACAGAAAATTTTGCCAAAGATCTCTTTTCTCGATAAAGGTCATGATCTGTATCCACATCAGTTGAAAATTTAGCAACTACAAGAGTAATACTATTAGTTATTAATAATAAGAGTATAAAACTGATTATTAGTGATGATTTTTTCAATAACTCACCCCCTCTACCAATCTAATCATACAATATCTATCTGCACTTTTTGACAGGTAAATATAGGAGGATTAATAGGTTGCTCTAATATAATTGTTAAACATATGAGTTTAAATGACACATTGATACAGGGACATTCGTGGAATTTTTTCTTTTTAATAGATAGAAGTACATACAGAAGAACTTAGTTTTGCATATAAAGGTAAAGGGGGAAAGAAAAAATAAAGGAGGTGTATGCAAATGACTCCAAACCCTCTTACCTTTTCGAAAGATTATTGCAAAGAAAAAATACTTTCTACTGGTGCATTAAGTCCAAACAGTGATATAGGTGCTAACTATGCTCATCTTGCAATGATAAATCGTGATTCAAAAGTATGTAATATAATAGTTGAACTTATACAATGGACACCAACGGGCAATCAGGTATTAACGACAGAATGTTTTAATATTCCTGGAGGACAACTTCGTACATTTACTTTTAATGTAATGAACATACCACATTATGAGATGCAAATTGACAAAACAAACGCTAGTAAAAATTGTATTGTAAATACTTTTGCTATTGAAAGTGACATGGGTCCTCCTAAACCAGCACCAGGCTATACTTTCCTTGAAAGCCAGTTAATAATTATTAAGTCATAATCACTGTTATATTGAAAATGGGGTACGGCAAGAATTCTTACTTTTAGAGCCACTTGAAAAAAATTTCATATAACATGTCTTATGTGACACTTTTAAGTAATATTAAGTTTATTAATTTAAAAATTAAGTCTCTAACTGCTAAAAAAAGTAGCGCAGAACTCAAATAAAGCTAAAAACTAAGTCATTTTTCACTGAATATTTGTGAGTGGCTCAAAAAAGAAGTAATTCTTGCCATACCCCTATATTCTATGTCAAACAAAAAGAATCCATTTTGAAAGAAAGATCGATCGAAATGAATTCTAAATTAGATATTAACTACTAGTTTTTTATAAAAAAGGTTGATTATTTTCTACCATGTTATTCCATAATCGCGCCAGATTGTTGAATAACTATAATTACTATAGTTATGTTTTATAATAAATCTTGAATGTTAGAGTCTTCTCCTACAAATATTATCATCTCTCTATCACAAAAAACTTCATTGCATAACAACTTATAAGTTAACGGAAGACATCTTCTGTAAAGAAATATAACTCCCAAATGATCTCCAGTTTGAATCAGAATAAATGCACATAGCCCTTTTTTTAAGAATCATTACAGACGACCATACGTTAATCCTTTACGTTTCATATAAATATAATATAATGGATAAATTTATATAAGCAGAAATAATGGGTGTGACCCTAAGGGTCAAAATCGTTCATCGTTCACATACTCCTTTTCTGCATATATAAAAAATAAAACTAACAAATAACAAAGAAAAGAGGTGGGATGATAACATGCCTTTTAATAATAAAATAGAAGTCAAACAATTTGAGTTCGTTACCCCTGCAAATCGTCCCGGTACGGGGGAAGAGATTTTTGATAACTCTGCTAGCCCTACTGTTGTGGCAGAAATTACTTTTGACTGTTTAAAACCAGGGGATCGCATTTGGTTGAACAGTATTTTTCATTTAACTAATAATCAGTCTGGAGAAGAACCTATCATAGATCATGCCATATTAAAAAATAATGTGCCGATTTATACTGCGCAAACAGAAATTGATGGTACAGGAGACGATAATATAGGGCAAATATTTTCACAAGAAACTGTGGATGTCATTACCACTCTAGAAAAAAATGTAACTTATAAGGTGGTTGTGAGTACACCCAGTATAAATGGTACGGATGTTTTTTTATTTGGTCCTATTACGTTTACCGGTACTCAATTTACCAAAGGGAAAAATAGTTTAGCGTTTAATAAAGTAGAAGTCAAACAATTTGAGTTCGTTACCCCTGCAAACAGTCCCGGTACGGGGGAAGAGATTTCTGATAACTCTGCTAGCCCTACTGTTGTGGCAGAAATTACTTTTGACTGTTTAAAACCAGGGGATCGCATTTGGTTGAACAGTATTTTTCATTTAACTAATAATCAGGTCGATGTATCTCCTCTCATAACTCACGCCATATTAAAAAATAATGTGCCGATTTATACTGCGCAAACAGATATTGATGAGGATGAAGACGATAATATAGGGCAAATATTTTCACAAGAAACTGTGGATGTCATTACCACTCTACAAAAAAATGTAACTTATAAGGTGGTTGTGAGTACACCCAGTATAAATGGTACGGATGTTTTTTTATTTGGTCCTATTACGTTTACCGGTACTCAATTTACCAAAGGGAAAAATAGTTTAGCGTTTAATAAAGTAGAAGTCAAACAATTTGAGTTCGTTACCCCTGCAAACCGTCCCGGTACGGGGGAAGAGATTTCTGATAACTCTGCTAGCCCTACTGTTGTGGCAGAAATTACTTTTGACTGTTTAAAACCAGGGGATCGCATTTGGTTGAACAGTATTTTTCATTTAACTAATAATCAGGTCGATGTATCTCCTCTCATAACTCACGCCATATTAAAAAATAATGTGCCGATTTATACTGCGCAAACAGAAATAGATGCTACAGGAGACGATAATATAGGACAAATATTTTCACAAGAAACTGTGGATGTCATTACCACTCTAGAAAAAAATGTAACTTATAAGGTGGTTGTGAGTACACCCAGTATAAATGGTACGGATGTTTTTTTATTTGGTCCTATTACGTTTACCGGTACTCGATTTGTCGACGGGAAAAAGGGTTTCAGGTGATATTCTTTTTTGAGTATGTTTTACGTGTAAGACGCTGGCAAGAATAATTATGTTACAAATGTTACTATGAATTCAATGCGAATTCACCAAGGGAGGATAATGTGCATTTACAATCGTTCGGTAAAATCTTCACATACAAAAACAGCAAAGTCAATTAGAGGGTTTAAGAAGGGACATTCTCTTTTGGTTTTGCTTTCTTTTCTTAAATAAGATTTTTAAAAAAATCTTATATCAAGAGAAAATTAGTCTTTTTTTGAGTGGCCCAAAAAAGAACGAATCGTTGCCGTACCCCTAATAAGCATTCTTTCAATCATCTTTTAGTCTCCTCAATTTCTATTATTTGAATATTAAATATATCTAATCTATTAGAAACTTTCCTTTTATCCATTATATGTAATGCATAGAAATTGAACAACCTAACAAATTTTGCTTAGTGCTTTTATTAATAAAAGTCACCTCTTTTCGTACTTACATTTATTTTTTTCTTCAACTAAATGCTTCTTAGTTTAAGTACGTTCCAAAAATCCCTTGTTCCACAATCTGGCCCCATTCATAAAGAAAGACGCTTCTTAGAGAAAAGCGCCATTTTGTTGAATAACAGTTTCAAATCCAATAGTTAAGCTATACTTATCTATTGTGGTGAATAAAGGTTAGGAAGAAATCCTTGTTTTAATTGAGTTTGTTTACCAACACAATATCCATTACAATAAATGTAATCGCTAAAAAGACACTGCCATAAATACGGAATTTCTTTTCTCTAATCCTCCATAACACCAACGACGCTATTGTAAAGAATATTATCCAAGCCTCTATTTCTTGAATTCTTCTTTGGTTTTGATATATCACTAATCCTTCCTTATTATCTCCCTCAAAAGTTTCCTGATATATTTGTTTTCCATACCAACTATAATTAGTAATTTGATAGCTAGATGTTTGTTCAATATACTCAATATTTTTATACCCCAAAGCAGGCATATAAAAAGAAAAGGCACTCAATAACACCCCAAAAATAAATAATAAAATATATGATGCCACTTTTTTTATCAATGAACTCCCCCTCCTAACGAACTCATCTATCCAGATTCGTGAGTTAAGATTAAGTAACTACCATATCACTTGTGTGTGCTTATTTGGTCTGATCAATAAAAAAGAATGTACACTTTGTTAATAAATTCAGGCACATGTGCAATTAACCCAAATTAATTCAAGAATTCTTCCTTTTTTCTCAATAGCAATTATTCAAAATTATTCTTTTCTTACAACGATTTTCCTAATCATAAAAATTCTTTTGGAAAATCAATTAGTTCTTATTCGTTCTATAATATAATTAGTCTATCCATATACGACTAATATTTGGGGGAGCTTGTGTAAAAGAAAGGAGATATACATCAGGATTAGTGAATGATTCCCATTCCTTAAATCCAAAACGATCATCATAATGTTTTAGAATAAGCGATATTAGGTTTCCATGTGATACTAATACTATATTTTTAAATTCTTTACATAGCACTTCATCAACGACACTTATTGCACGACTCATCGCAGTCAAACTGGATTCACCGCCATCATAGCATAAGTCTAAATTATCATACGTGTTCTGAAGCATACTGCGCCATTCAGGGTTATTCTTATTGGATAAAATTCTTTCAGTTAACCGATTATCAAATACGATGTCTATTTCAAGTTTTTCTGCTAATGGAGCTATAGTACGATGTGCACGCTCATAAGGACTTGAAATTATAAAATCAATATTTTTAGTAAGGAGAAATTCTGCGAGTCTGTTTGCTTCTTGTAAACCTAAATCAGTTAATGGAGCACTAGATTCTTGTCCATCTGCTTTGCAATGACGGACGACATATATATTCATAATGGTACCTCCTTATAATCCAATATTAGTTTTTAAACCTTTGTAACTACCTGAGTCAGGGAAATTTTCCTGTACAATACTCATAAATTTTCCAGAGAATCCATGTTCAACTAGATCATTGACTGGAATCATTAGTACTTCACTTATTGGATTTTTGTCAAACTCATTAGATGGAAGACGTATATTTCCTTTCATCCGTTTAAGCAAGAAGGTTATGTGTAGCAGGGAAGGTGAGGCTTCAGGTTTATCACAGATATACAAAAGCTTTAAAACCTTCGTGGTGAGTCCTGTTTCTTCCTCTATTTCTCTTACAATAGCTTCTTCTAGAGTTTCTCCTTGTTCGACTCGTCCACCAGGTAAAGACCAAATTCTATCTGAAGTAACGTTCTGTTTAACTAACAAAATTTTTCCATTCTCAATCAGTATTCCTGTTACTCTAACCTGTAATAGATTGCTCATCAGTATCCACTCCAATCATTAAAATTCATAGATTAAATTTGCATTGCTGATATCGATTCTATCAACTCTATAATTACTCAGCCTCATTCAATATAATATAAAAAAGAGAGTATACTAAATAGTTATTCCACTGTCAAACCATCATTCAACCGTAAACGTTCCTCCACAATATGACCCAAGTCATAAAGAAATGCGCACATAAAAGATAGCGCTCTATTCTGAATAACGAATAACTTATGTTCTTTTTCCTGTTCTTCAATTCAAGCCCCTGATAGTTATATACTTAGATTAAATTACCCATTAAGACCAAAAATCACTTAAAAAATGATGAAATAGCAGCCATTATAAAAAAAAATATCATTAATCCAAAATAAAATGGAAACCCAAAAACTATTTTTTCAAAAGCCTCTTTTTGTGCTTTTAATTTTACTTTTTCTTTTTCGTTGTCATATGGTATTTTCCATAAATAGAAATTCAGTGCTTTTAATGAAATTATAGAGCTGATATATATCAATATCAGTATTAAATAAATATCAGTAATAACAATAATCATAAAAGTATCCTCAGAAATATAATCAACTGCTATAACTGGAATTGCAATCAATAATACGATAATGCTAACTGTAACTAGACAAATACGATGAAACTTTAATAGCTTCTTAATTACTAAAGCTACAAATAATAATATAGGGAAGAGTATGAGAAACCCTACTCCAAAAATCCACTGCAATATAGTCATGTTCAATCACCTTAATTATTAGTAATGAATCCAATATTTTTTAAAAAGATCTTTCCATTCTTCATCATTGACATTAAAATCTCCGTTTTCATCAAAACTTCTTATAAAATTCATTAGATCTTCTTCTGTATATACCTTTCTTTCTAAGATAGCATTAAAGGACCAGTATAAACGTATTTTTAGTTCCTCTGTATTGTAAGAAAGTTTTTTTCTTTTTCTAGGATTTACATAGCATATTTCTTTCAGCATTTTTAAATCCTCTTTGTATTGTTGGACTTTTTGAAGATTTGGGTGTATTAACAGTTCAATTGCTTTTAAATATTTTTCTATTGCCTCAATATATAGTGGGATAGTATTTTCTCTGAATTTTATATTCCCATTTAAAGTTCCTTTAATATCCTCTTTTAAGTGCCAAGCTTGAAATAGCAAATTGTGCAATCCCGTTACCCTAACAGTAATATTAACATCCTTTACAATATCACCTGTATTTGTTACAACTAGATATTTCAAAAGATTACCATCAGATAGTCCATAAAGGTATCCCTTATAAATGCCAATAAAAAAATAATCCTTTTCTTTAATACGAAGTTTAGGTTTCATTTTTAAAGCCATTTTTCTAAAGGATGTAAAATCCTTTGAAGCTTCTAGAAATACCCCTTTTGCTGGTTCCATCATCTGTATAATTACCATCGGATTCTACCACCTCTTGAAACAATGATTAATTATTTCCCCTTGTAATAATTTAGGGTTTGTCAGCCTTTATTTATGGTAATTATACAGGAAGGATATCAATATCGTTAGTTTAAAATTTTTCATAAAAATGATAAATATAGGAAATATCAATTCCAATAAGATTTTCTATAGCCCTCTCGTACTTTCTATATGTATATAAATTGATCTTCCACAATATGGTCCAAATCATAAAGAAAAGCACTCCTCTTAGAGAAAAGCGCCAGTTTGTGAAAGAACTTATATTAATTGTTGTTTTTAATGATAATAATTATTCCAATACTCTGGAATATGTTCTAATTTTGTAATTGTTGTTTAGTTACTTCCATTCCACCACACCATTTACTTATCTTCCTCTACTTCTTCTATAAACATATCATACTGAACTGCATATGAAATATTACCTTGTGTTACTTGTTCATGATAATTCGAATCTTCATCAATATATGAGATATCATCAATTTTGCCTTTAAAAATTTCTTCTTTATCTGCTTCAACTAATTTCTCAAGTGCTTCTTCCTCTGTTTCTGCGTTAACTTCAACCTTTAAAACTCCAATGTAAGGCAATTCAATATAATACTTTTTCATGTTGTTAATCTCCTCCATGTATTTAGTTAACTGTGTTATTCACTTAAATACGAAACTAAAATCACTTCTTAATTCTTTTATAAATAAACTTTTTCCACCAGTATTCCCATTCTCAACCCTATTATCGTTCGCATATAACGATACCTGATTTTTTATGCCTTTTGTATGTAATTTCATGATGTGAGATAAATTATATATAAAATCTAAATTCATATCTAGTTACAACCTTATATGGATGTTTATGAAAAAACCAAAAAACTTCTGAAAATTGAAAATAATTTTAAAAAACACATAATTAAGCATGAAAATAACGCTTTACATATTAGTATCTAGTATATATAATGGGGACATTCGGAACATGATGACAAAAAATTCTTAATAAGCTTACCAAAAGATGAACGCGAGGTCAGGTAAATCTATGGCTTTAATCTTTTGGGTAATATCAATTGTATTATATATTTTGATAACTTCGATTTAATTTGCCGCAAACAAACCTCCTCAAACCATTTCATTTAAAACAGTCTCAAATGATTTTTAAAATCCACTTTCTGAGAAATCTCCTTCCTAAAAAAAATAATAAAACATACTATTTATATAAATTAAGAATTACTATCAGCCTAATTTAGCATTAACCTTATAAGCGTATTGTTTAAACCTATACCATCAATCTCTATTTCTTCAAAACTAACTGAACCCTATTCAGTTAATATCCATTTATATCTATCAGGTAACTAACATTCAATTTATCTTCAATTTCTCTTTTTTTAAAATCTGAAGCTCCTTTTAATTTGTAGACACTGTTTTCTTCGATTAACTCTTTTAGCTCTTTTTCGTACATACTGATCACCTCTAATAAGTAGACACTAATATTACCATATCTGTTTAAATTCTTATTAGCTGGTATATCTTCTTTTTTATCAAAATGCTCCCTTTAAATGAAGAAAGACGCTACTTCTTTATTCAGTAATGCCACATGATTTAGAATAGATCAATGTAAAATTTAATATAGCGTTGTATAAAGTGTTTTTATCTCTTTCTAAATCTGCAGGATCAGTTACGAGTTTGAACACTCCCACCACTTAACGCTTTGCGTTTGAAGTGGGGGATTCCTAAGTACAGAAACCTAATAGTCTCTAATGGATTAGGCTATCCCCGTAGTTCCTACGGTTAAGAGACGAATGGCTTCTTCTTAGATTAAGTCCTGCGTTAATATCTCGATCATGATGAGTGTGGCAAGATGGGCATTCCCATTCTCGAAAATTAAGATTCTCAACGTCTTTGTTTTTGTAACGCATTTAGAACAAAGTTGGCTTGAAGCGAATGTTTTAGATACAATAATCACATCTTTGCTATACCATTTCGCTTTATATTCAAGCATCGTACGAAACTTTGCCCAAGAGACTTCCGTTATTGCTTTTGCTAGATTTCTGTTTTTGAGCATGTTTTTTACATGCAAGTCTTCTAACCCGATCATGTCGTGGTTTTTGACAACTTCGGTTGAAATTTTTTGCAAATAATCATTTCTAGCATTGGATATTCCATGATAGTTGATCAGAGGTATTTGTGTACTGTCTTCTAGAATCATTGAATATTCTAGAGTGTGGTTATCTTTATTATAAATAGGAGAGACGTCCCAATCTTTTACAAATATACGTTCTTCAGGCAACCTATCCTTATTTTCTTCTACAGTGCCCTCCTTGTAAATTTCTAAAAGTGCATCTGCATCTCTTCTTGATCCTCATCTGTAATATAACCTACTTCGTCATACTCTACGACTACATTCAGTTCCGCCATCACTTTGCTTTTTTAACTCGTCTATGTGTACATTATTTGGAATCCACTTTTAAAAAAAGGATAACTAAAATTTCTGGGGCGCAGAGTTATTAATGCTAGTTGCCATGAGATGGATTTTCCCATGGAAAAAATCTCTTTTTTAATAAAACTAAATATAAAAAAATTACCAGAAACACGTAAAGTATTTCCGGTAATTGTATATTATTTATTTCTTACGACAACTAAATTTTCTATATAATTCCATCACACTAAATTCTTGCTTTGATTTGAGATGAGTATATTCATTATCCTGAGTGCGTAGATAAATACTCTCATCTTCATTTAGCGGATAAAACTCGTCTGAACATTGTCTAAGGAAAATGAATACTTTATCCCTCTCTATTAAATGGGTCGTTTCATCATTTTTCACTAATTTACATTCATCTTCTCCACCCATTTGGTGTACATAGATTTCTGTGTTTTTTAAGCACTGGTCTCCTTTAAATACAGAATCTATTTTAATTTTTGATACAGTATAAAAATCGTATAAATTTTCCCCTTTTTTAATTGTACCCATCTCTCTACTTACTTCTCCTTCAACAATAAGATCTGCATCATTAAAAAGTGATTGGTGATTATTGTAATTAAATGCAAAACTAGCGTGAGAACTGACCAATTGTTTGTCAGTGATTGAAGAGGTGGAATTAGGGTATAAACTGTTTATTGCAGTAATATCATCCTCTTGAGGAACAAGATAATTTCTGTCATTTGTGTAAGGATACATTACTGAAGGAGTTGATTCATTATGAGCTAATCCAATCGCATGCCCAAACTCATGTGTAGCTATACCGTTAATCGTATCATCATTATAATTTTTTGTATAATGAGTATTGAGATAACATTCTGTTTTTGTTACGATACCACCTGTTTCCCATGTGTAAGTAATTCCATCCCAAGAAGCGTCTCTTTTTTCCACTTCACTTGCTTTAAAACTAGTACCACTCTTTTCATTCAAATTTACATTCGTTGCACCATTCCAATTTTCTGCTGCAGTTAACCAGTAAGAAGTACCCCCAGAACTATAATCAATATCTTTAGTCGGATATTTCCATCCTGCTAATGGTGTTGCCATAAAAAACGTCCCCTTTATATTGTAGTTGTATTTAAAAGTGTTAAAAACTGGGATTCCATATTCAGAATCCCAATTCTAGCACTAGAATTATATTTCAATGAAGTGCCCTGTGGATCCATCATATCTAACAGAGAGCGAATCAATCTCCCCACCAAATTCTGCAGTATAGATATTACTAGAAATTGTAGATAGCACTAGTCCGTCCATTACATTGGATTGCAGTAAAATCTTTACTTTTTCAAATGGTGTAAAAATACCATTTTGTCCTGCAAGTACAGTAGAAGCGTTAATAGGTGCTCCAATCGTTTTACTTCCATTTGCTACAACATCTTGTGCTAAACCAAATGTAAGATTATCAGTAGTTGTATTATTTACTTGATATGAACCCTTACTTGTTTTCTCACCTTTGTTATTTTCAAATATTCCACTTCCAAAGTCATAAACAGATCTTTCCTCTGCATTTTTTTCAGATAATTTATCAATTGTTGCACCATTTTGAATTTGTGTCTTAGAACAATAAACATTATAATTTTCATTCCAACTCACTGTGTTATATTCGAATGGATCAATCGTAACCCAAGCAACTGAATCATTACCTGGAGATTCCTTTATTAGTACCACTTTCTGAGCAGCACTATAAATATTTTTCAAATCTTTATCTTCAAATTCAATCTTCAATTGATATTCCATTTTTAATTTCTCCTTTTTAATTGTTTTTTGTCTTTCATAGAGACATTAGGGATATACAGCATATCGGTCTATCCCAAACCAACTATGCTTTATTTCTGTCTCTATCTATTACTGTAATTTTGCAAACATTTTAACAACTAGATTTTAATTTTTTTTAGGCTCTTCAAGAATTAGTGATAAAAATTCCGTAATTAATGCTTGATTTGCATCCTCCCGAGGCATTGGAATATACTTTATTAACTTTAAAATATCTTCTTCAAATAATTGCAGGATCGCACTCATACTTTCCTTATCACCCGTTTTTGCTTTTTCTACTAATTTTAAGAGGAGGAGATCTTCTGACGTATTGTTTGGATTGCCTTCTTTTTGCATTTATTCACCGCCTGTTGGCTTATATTTAATTCTTTTGCCAGTTCAAGTTCCGTAAAACCTTCAAAGTATATTTTTTGTAAAATATACTTTTCTTTATTTGAAGAAAGAAGAGATAACAATTCTAAGAGATAATACCTCGAAACCATATCTGGCAGGAAACTTTGCGTGGTACATAGACATTCATCAAATTCTACTAACCATTCTTTTTTTCTGCGTACTTTTGCTGCATACTGTATCCTCCAAGCCATCCTTTTTAACAAAACTCGATAAGTATCCATAGCTCCTATTGTTTCTTCAATTTCCAAACTCATTTCGCCATCACCTCCAATCCAGAAAATAGCTTTCAATAATAAAGGTAAATTGAAGGTTCTTTTCACAACAAAAAATGAGATATTTTGTAATATTTTATATAAAAATATAAAAAAATCCATCATAAAAACTATTAAATTTTATTTTTAGCAACCTTATTTCAATTTTCAGTCCTAATATTTTTTACAAAAAGTTGTTTTTTGGTTACTTTTATTTATTTATTAATTACAACACTTAGGAGTGTGATGAAATGAGTGAAGAAGAAAGGAAAGAGATTGAAGTATTAAAAACACGTATGGAAGGAGTGGATAAGAGATTTGATACAATGGATCGAAATATCGAGGAGATGTGGTTAAAAATTGACCTAAATAGAGAAGGACAAATTAAAACACAAACTGTACTTGAGGAAATAAGAAAAGACATTACATCAATGGGATTAAACATTGCAAAAATTAATTATCAAATGACAAAAGATAGCAAGAAAATGTTTGAAAAAATAACTGATCATAATAATCACTCTAATGTAAAATGGGAACAATTTTTACTTAAATCTGCTTGGCTTTTAATGGGAATGGTACTCTCTATTATTATGTTACTCATTAAAAATTCTTTAGGTTTGTAAAGGAGGTGTTATGGATATGAATAATTTATTTGACAAGGTTTTTTCAGTAAATGAAATGAAATTAAGTGTTTTAGTAATCATCTTTTTCATATCATCTGTATTTGCACTAACGATGTATGTAACTGGTAAAGGAATTACTGATAATTTGTTAACATTTCTAATTACATTGATTTGTGCAATAACTGGAATTAACGCTATGAATATGACCAAAGATTCGATCACTATTTTTAAAGAAAAAGCTAAAAATACAAAAGCTGAATGATATTTAATAAAGAAAAGAAGTGATTTTTTTGCCAATTAAAATTGCTCTGGATACAGGTCACAGTTCAGATACTTACGAGGAAACAGGGGGAAAGGGAATTATATATGATGGGGGTATATTTGAAGAGCATGAATTCAACGTAACCGTTGTTAAATATGCACAAGAATTACTAGAAATCAATGGATTTGAGGTGCTCCTAACCCAGCCATTTGATGACGAGGTTTCATTGATTGATAGAACAAATCTTGCAAATAAAGAAAAAGTGGATTTATTAATTAGTATTCATGCAAATGCAGGTGTTCCTGTTGCAAATGGAGCTTGTGCCTTTTATTGGCACAACTCAAATGAAGGCAAGAGGTTAGCAAAAATCTGGGCTAATAAAATGGAAGGAAGCCCTATTGGAATACATGGAACAGGGGTACATGAATCCAAACCAAACTCATGGTCTGATTTCCATATGATACGTGAAACAAATATGACAGCTGTTCTCTGTGAACATGGATTTTTCACAAATCATCTTGATTTAAAGTATATTCTTTCTGATGAGTTTAGAAGAGCTTGTGCTTTAATTCTAGTCGAATCGATTTGTGAATTTTTCGAAAAATTATTTATAAACCCTCAACTACCAGATACACAGGTTGAATTGCCATCTATTCAAAGGAAAGTAAATGGATTGTTAAATGGAGAACCTATACTTATTGATTCCTATTTAATCAATAATATGACTTATGTACCTTTAAGATTTTTAACTGAATCTTTTGGAACGGAGCTAACATGGGATCACAGTAAATTCCAATATCACATTATACAAAAACCACCTATCAATGAGCTTTAGAAATTCGTAAAACAAAAAAAGCATCATACACCACAACTTAAGTGGAATGTGATGCTTTTTTTTATACTAATTTTCTTCGTGTCTGAAACACAAAACTTTTATCTTTTCTAAACAACAATAAGACACAAAATGCAATAGCCATAAAAACCATACATAAAATAACAACTTCACGATAACCAAAATACTCAGAAACAAAACCAAACAATAAAAATCCTAACGTACTTCCAATTTTTGAAGTGTTCATATAAAGAGTTGTTGCTGTACCAGGTTCATCAGGAATAAAGTCTTGAAAATAACTGATAGCAATCCCATTTGTAATCGAAATGTAGGCTGCGCTTAAGAATTGAATGACATAAATCTGCCAAGGTGCTTCAACAAACATTAATATCGAGAAATATATCGTTGCTATAAAAACACCTAATTTGATCAGAACACTACTATCTATTCTTGCAGCCAATAATCCAAACCCCAACATAAATGGAATTTCAAAAATTGGTGGTATACTGAAAGCCCAACCTACGTTTGCTTCCGTTCCATTTAATACCTTTGTAATGAATTGCGGCATATTCATCATGTTCACTGTGTTGGCTGAGGCAATCAATATAAAAGCAAATAAGTTTGCAAATATATAGGGACGTGTGATAAACTCCCTTAAATTTACGGGTTCTTTCGGCTTTGAAGCTTGTGGATCATGATGTTTTAAAAATTTAATAATAAAAAAGAATATGAGCAAATAACCAGATGCAGCTACTAAAAATAATCCTTTAAAATCGTATTGTAGTAACACAAATGCGGCTATTGCTGGACCCACTGTCCATGATAATGCAAAAAACATTCTAAATAAGTTCATTGCATACGGCATTTCTTTTGATGGTAATTTGGCGCGATCTACTGCCTCTCTAGCATATGCAAATACTTGAGGGAAACCTGAGGAAGCGATCCCTATAAAAAAGGAAGCAATAAACAATAATAAGAAATAGTTACGAACGTAAGCATATAATACGTAAGCAATAAAGGCTGAAATCGTTACCACTATTAAGATGCTTTTCCGACTATAACGTCCATCAGATAGTTTTCCAATATACGTACTGATAAATATACCCACAATTGCTGAAATCGTCATAAAAACCCCAAACGATATATTACTCATGCCTACTTCATCAATTCCAAACATCGAATTATATGGGAAAATAAATGAAGCTGATATCCCGAACAAAATATTTAACAGGATTAATGATTTATACTCAGGTATCTTCAAAATCTTAGCAGTTTGCTCAATAAAATTCATGTAATGTGTCTCTCCTAGATAGTTTGTCTAAAACAAAAAAAAATCCGTAAAGAAAACTCGCCGATTGGCGAGCCTCAAAGGTGAAGACAGAGGGGTAGTTGCACTTATACTTTATTCATTAAAAATAAATTCTTAAAGTGTAAAGAATTACGGATTTTTAATCTATCAGATGATTATATGTTATATCTATTCATATATCAATTGATCATATTTCCAGTTTGTCCATTTAAAAACAACCCGATTTAAACTTCCCTCTTAATTCGATATTTTTTCATGATAATCCAAACCATAAGCAAAGACAAGAAAATACTTATACTTCCACTTAATATACCTATGCTAAGATATGTGTATTTCGTCATCCATATATCTACAGCCCAATATCTATTACTGAAATCCTTACCATCTTTTATCAAGTAATTTGTAAACCAAGTACCATCCTTAATACCATAATCAATAGGGCGATTCCATTCTTCTGTAATGAATTCTACACTCATTTCATATATACTTGCATTACTTTTCACAAATGTAGTTATAAATTGTTCTGCCTCTTCTGAAATCTCTGAATTCGTGCCTAATTTCTTAAATATTTGATTTGCAAAGTTCTGTCTCTCTGTTGTATTATTCCAATCCATCAGTAAAAATATCACACTCAAAACAGTTCCAAGCAACAAAATAACCACAGCCGATTTTATGATTTTATTTTCTAGTTTTTTCTTTGCTGTTGTGAGTTTTAGGATGATCGAACTTACCTCCCTTTCTTCTCCAAAACGTTCAATGGCAATATTAATCGCTTCTTGTTCAGTGTGTCCTTCCTCTTTCAACTCATGTACGGCTTCGATTAGATGTGATTTCATCTCTTCTTTTAATTCCTTTGTTTCTTGTTTGTTTCCATTTGTCTCTTTATATATGGAATTTATATATTGATCTATTTGTTTCATATTAAGTTCCTCCTTCCAAAAATGAATCCATCATTTTTTTTACAAATTTCCATTCTGTCCGTTTCAGTTCTAACCCTTCTTGTCCAAGCAGAGTCAATTTATAATATTTTCTACGTCCGCCCGGTCCTTGTTCATCGCTCCAATACGATTCAATCCATTTATTTTTCTCTAATCGTTTTAAAGATAAGTACAAAGTACCTTCTTTTAATTCAAACTGATTGTCGCTTTTTTCCCGCACTATTTTAGCTAATTCATAACCATACATGTCTCGTAGAGATAACATCGATAGGATTAATGTATCTATATGTCCTTTGAGTACCTCTTTGTTGATTTCCATCCAATCACCTCCTGGAAATATAATAATACATATTACTATATAATGCAAGGTACTATTATAAAAAAATACTTTGTTGAATTTTATAGATAAGCTCCATTAAATTCTGGTAGTTTATTACATTCATTCCTCTTTAACCATATTATGAATGTAATTTGACGACTCAATTAATTGCTTAACTTTCATAAACAATGGAAATAGACCGTCCTTTGCCTACACGGTGTACGGTCTACTTTCTAATATAAACATAAGTAATTAGTTTAGCCCATTATGAGAGCTTGAGTTTTACCTTATTTACAGCTAATCTTGAATATCTATGTGCTAAATTATAATATATACTTCTTTTTATATCATCATTCATTTCAATGATATTTTTTATATTAATTTTACTAGTAATATATCTACACAATCTTTTCTCCTTTGAATTTTTCATGGAATAATTACATTGTCTAAAATTGATATCAGTATATATTATTTTGCAATCGCTAAACTCACTATCAATAGCAAAATTAATTGCTTTTAATTCAGCATACATAGAATGACCTTTTAAAAATTGAAATGTATCTGTTTTTATTGTTACAGATTGATTTGATACTATAATGATTGCTATCCCAAATAAACCTCCATTTTTATGTTCAGAAGCATCACAAAAAATATGTGTAAAAGAAGGATTTAGACTGATTTCCTCTACAAAATCTTTTTTAATATATTTATATTCATAGTGATTGTTATTGTAGGTATAAAGGATAGAACCTAAATTATGATTTTCTTTTTTTTGTGGTTGTGGATCGATTCTTTTACATTCAATACACACAGCTCTTGAATTAAGGGGAGATTTTAGCCCTCCATCTTGTAAAGGGATTATTCTCTCTATTGATTGAGCCTCTTTGTTACATTTATAACAGAGATAGTTTTCTCTTTTTAATACATGTTTTGTCAAACCATAACGATGAAATTTTTTTAAGATGTGACTTTGATCTACCACAGTTGCTGCACATTCTATTACCATTTGTTTAGCAATTTCAAATGAAATTTCTTCACTTCCTTCTTTATATGCATAAGTGATTACAACATTTCCGTTTGGTAGTGGTGCTAACTTTCCGCCATATGGTTGATTGACCATGTTGTTTATTTGTTCTTCTGTAAATTTTATTTTGCAATGATTACATATTTTTCTAACTTTGTTCTTCCCTGATGAACTTAACCTTCTAAATTCATCTATTATTTTTATATCTTTACAAACTGGGCATGTTTTAAGTTCAGAAATTATATCCATACAAACCAAATCCTATATTTTATTTATATTTATTAGTTAGGCAGTATACTGCCATATATAGAGCTTTATTTTATTTCTCCAAAAAATTTAGCAATTCAAAATAGCTGTTGATGAATTAGTGTTATATTTTAAAACTGCGTAAGATTTCATTTTATAATTTCTATTTGTATCTAATGGATATTCAATGCTTTGTGATATTGTTCCAGCCATTTCAAACGACCTTTGCGACTTCGATTTGAGTTACAAAGCATTAAATGGCAATTAGTTTCATTAACTGCATAATCAAAAAAAGTTTGGGTGAGAGCATACTTAATCAAATAGGTCCTTGCTTCGGTAATAATGTTTGGTAATAAGTGTCGAGTAATTCAGCATGGTTATATTGGTCTATCACAATTGAGTTGTGCATTTCTTTTTCTAAAGCTTTTGCAAATGTAGTTTTTCCACTATGAGTTTTACCGACTGTCATAATTACTAGTCTATTCATTAATGCAACTCCATTCCCAATGATTCATGTTGGTCTATAAGATACAAAATTATATTTTTTTAAAGAACCAGTCTATCTATTTTTCATTACATTTTCACTCCAGATAACTGCCGTTTAGTATAGTAACAATTATTTCAAATAATCTTAACTTTCACAAGGAGTAATTCCACGATATGGCCCCATTCATAAAGATAGATGCTTCTTCTCTTTTTTAGAGAAACGCGACAGATTGATAATATACACAACCAAGTTATTACATTATTTATATTATAAAAGTAGCCTTTTTTTCTAAAATATTGTTATTATATAAAAAGATTTATAGTAGTTTATGCTAAAAGAGTGTTTCCAAGTAACTAAGAGTTCGAACACATGTGAACTTTAAAAGGAGAGCTTATTATGAAAATATTATTTTTATGTACTGATAATTACACAAGAAGTGTTACAGCAGAGTTTTGTTTAATTAATTATTTAAAGAAAAACAATATATCGCACATAGAGGTACAGTCAGCAGGATTTAAATCTAATAGCGATTTAAATAAATTCTCAAGCATCCATTTTGATAGAATGCATCAACTTAGTATTGATACATCAAATTTTAAAAGAACACAATTTAAGAAAGAATTTTTTGATGAATTCTCCGTAATCGTTGGAATGGGAAAAGAACACAAAGATTATATTTTTCAAGAATACGGCAAAAAAATATATTTATTTAATGAAATCTACAAAAACAAAGAAATATCATTAGTTGTTCCACCGCCAGATGAAGATAGAAGATATTTAGAAGAAATTAAGAATATGGTTGACTATATTAATAACGCTATGCCAAAATTTGTAGAGAATTTAACTCAAATCCAAGTACAAAATTAATTTCTTCTGGTTTAATTGGTGTGTTAGTTTAACTAAGAAAATTTTTACTACAATATCTTCTGGATAGTCATTAATGGAGATAATTCAGGATTATAGAAAGTGAACAATCTCTATTCCTTTAATAGCAATCCTGGCTATTTAGTAATATGAAGAAGTTCCTTAGCTTTTAATAACATTCACATCTACTTTTCTTATATCTTTCTTATTCTTTTTAAACAATATAGTCCTTATCATAAAGAAACACGTCTCTCGAGAAATACGCCAGTTTCTGGAAGATCGAATTAGACTCTATCAGGAACTTCTTCACTTACTCGGTCAAATCTACTAAATTAACAAAATTTATGACAAAGTCATTTTTTCGTCTTAAATCTACAATTTTATTGCCTTTTATTGTTTTTATTCCACCCTTTATTACATAATATTCTAAAAATCAAGTATAAAATCGCAAAATTTACAAATAAATACAATGAATAGGAATAATGAATGACTATGTAAATAGGATTTTATTCACCTTTTTTCAGTTCTTCACATTTTTCTATAAGTTTTTTATGTTTTGATTTTATTTTTTCCATATATTATTATAGAGTTGTCCACATTATCTTCTCCTTTAGAGGATGTGCGGCAAAACTAATTTATTTACCTTTTGGTAAATATGTTTATGGGCAAATTGCACTTGGGGAAGTGCGGTGAAAAGAGGATGAAAAAGTCCTCTTTTCATTTCTAAACTAATACCATTAATAACAAACTTCATAAGCATTATTTTTACAGATTTGTTAATTGTCATCTTGTTCTTAAAACATTTTTTAGTAAAACCTACTGTTTTACTCAGGATTTATGATAAAATATATTCTTAGTGAGGATAACTTAGGAATAAGTGTTTCTACAATGATCAAATGAAGGAGAATTAAAATGGAAAAAGTACTTATTTTCGGACACAAAAATCCAGATACAGATACAATCTGTTCTGCAATAGCTTATGCTGATTTAAAAAAAGAAATAGGAATGGATGCTGAGGCAGTTCGTTTAGGTGAAGTAAGTGGGGAAACTCAATTCGCTTTAGATCAGTTTAAGGTTGCAGCACCACGTTTAGTGAATACAGTAGCAAATGAAGTGAAAAATGTCATTTTGGTTGACCATAATGAATTTCAACAAAGTGTAGAGGATATCAGAGAAGTTCGTATATTAGAAGTCATTGATCATCATCGTATTTCAAACTTTGAAACAAGTGATCCTTTATATTACAGAGCTGAACCTGTAGGATGTACTGCAACAATTTTAAATAAACTATATAAAGAACATGGAATTACGATCAAGAAGGAAATTGCTGGATTAATGTTATCAGCCATCATCTCTGACTCCTTATTATTTAAATCTCCAACATGTACAGACCAAGATGTAGCTGCTGCTCGTGAGTTAGCTGAAATCGCAGGCGTGAATGCAGAGGAATATGGTTTAAATATGTTAAAAGCTGGAGCAGATCTAAGTGGTAAAAGCATTAATGAAATGATCACCCTTGATGCAAAAGAATTTAGCATGGGAGATTATAAGGTTGAAATTGCTCAAGTGAACACAGTAGATACAGCAGACGTTCTCAATCGTCAGCAGGAATTAGAAGATGCCATTACACAAGTTATTGCTGAAAAAGAATTAGACTTGTTTGTTTTTGCTGTAACAGACATCTTAACAAACAATTCCACTGCATTAGCACTGGGTAAAAAAGCAAGTTCGGTTGAAAAAGCATTTAACGTTACTTTAAACAATAACACTGCTGTCCTTGAAGGTGTTGTTTCACGTAAGAAACAGGTTGTTCCTAATCTTACTGAAGCATTAGCTTAATAAGGTAAATACGAATTATTAATAAGAAGATCTATGTGCTGAATTAGTGCATAGGTCTTTTTATATAAACACAGACAATTTTTAATCTGCTAAATTTAATAAATTATCAAATATCATCAACCTTCTCTAACTATATCAATATCTATTTTATTGAAGTTCTATACCAATCAATGTATTAATGGAAATTATCCTAATTTATTCCATGTTAAGTTATAAATATATTAATCAATGAATAGATTATAAGTATACAGGCAAAGTTTCCTTCGTCACGTAAAACGACAATACAAATTTTTCTAAAGATAGACCGAGTACTTTAATAAAAAAGTACGGTCTATTTTTATATGATTAAAAAAGACCTGTTGATAATAATTGGATAAGACAAATCCATACCTATTTTTTGTTTAAAATGATATTTTATCTTAATACATTCTTTATTCTATTTTGTTTTGAATATCAGTGTAGATTTGGAACATCACGCCAAATTTATCTGTTACAATACCATAAAAAGGGCTAATAGGAGTTTTTTGCAGTGGCATAATGACTTGCCCGTTATCCTGCAATGCTTCAAAAACTTGTTTAGTCTTTTCATTGTTTTCAGTCCTAATACAGATTGTAACTTGATTTCCAACTTGATGGGGTTGACCTGGATGTGAATCAGAAAGCATAAGGTTTGAATCTCCAAGTTTAAGCAAAGCGAATCCAACAGAATCCTTAGCTTCTGCTGGTATAGGATAATCGGAGTTTTCACACCTCTCTCCCAAAATTTTGTTGGAAATAATTTCAGCATTTAATGCTTTTTCATAAAATTGAATGACTTCTTTTCCATTTCCATTCATCATCAAATAAGGGGGATAGTTGCATTCTCATAAAAAAATCAGCTCCTTAAATATATTATTTTCATTTTTATAATGAAATAGCTCACCATATTTTAATTATACATTTCAGAACGTATGTTTGTAAATATGTGTTAAGAAATAATGAAGGTTCTCCCGTTAAAAATCACTTTATATCGTTATTTACCATAGTTATATATCGCTTTAACTAGGTATGGACTTCATCAACATTATCTTAGGTTATTATCGTGTCAATAGATAATGCTTCTTTCTTTTCTTCAGAAGTATTTACTGATAGAATTATTGTAAAATACATACATAAAACGGTAAATAAAATAGTGATTTTTTTAAGCATTGAATAGCCCCTTCTTGACTAAAGAGCAACAAGCAAGGATGTCTACGATTTATTTGAAAAGAGGTGTTTTACGCAGTTATGGAAATAATAAAACTAGGGTTTCTTTTCGTAATATATATACTAATAATCTCATTATTTTTTAGTTTATTTCGGGTTCTAGTTAACAAATATCTAAGTGATTTCTATCGAGAATCTTTTAAAAAATTTGGGAATCTTTTTAATTTTTTCAAAAGGATTTTTCGAGTTAAAGAATAATGTGATACTTCCATCTTCCGTACTTCTAATTTGGTATAACTTTCCTTTTTCTTTGAGGAGCCTTTAACACAAAAAGATTAAAAAAATCTTCTCGACAATTGAGCGCAATTGTTGGAGAAGATAGATAATATAATGATCAAACTTTTTTATAAAAATCAAGTAGTCAATCTCAAATCTAGAATCCATTTTGATCAATTTTTTTCAAAATGGATTCTTTTTATTTGCCAAAGAATATGGGTTTGGTCGTAGGAAAGATGATTGATGGTAATTTTGTGTCAATAGACGTTCAAGATACTTACTGAGAGAATAATATTATCTATATTCTTGAATAATCATCTTGCTAGAGCGAGCATTTTCTGGTCCAACATCCACTGCATAAATAACTTGTTTAGGTACATACATGTAAGAAGGTGCAACACCTTTAACTAGAATGTAACCACGTTCATCATTAGCATTTTTAAAATAAGTTTCATAACCATAATAATGATCTACTGTAAATTCATAGGTATCATATCCTGTGCCATTATAGTAATCTCTTCTTGAATTTGGGGAATCAGGCCCTTGAAACGTAACAGTCTTCGTATTTGTTATAGACCATGATCCCGTTTCTGTAACACTACCACCTAACGATAAATTTAAAAGCTTAAACAATTCAGCACCAATATTGAAATCAGCCTTCACAGTAGTGCTACCTGAGTTGGTTATTGTTACTGTTTTACTTATAGTTTGGCCCAGCGCTGCAGAGAAGAGAAATTGATTATTCGTTGTAGATTTGGAATTGTACTCTGTAATCCTTTTGGACAAGACAACTGGATCTTTCCAAAAGTACGGATCAGGTTTAATCAATTTCCTTTTCAATAGATCTTCATAATAACAGTCCATTTCTATTTTTGTAAAATTAAATTTACCCTGAGATAAAATGTCATCTCGAAATTCTCTTATGGTTGGTCCAACTGGACATGAAGAATCGGATGATTGAATACGATCATCTAATGAATAAGAAGGAATATCCTTCCAATAAGGATCTTCAAACCAATCGTCGGGATCACCGTCACCAGGTGGAGGTGCTTTAGCATAACCAGGATTTAAAGAAGTAAATAGTAGTATTAATGCAAACATGATTGATAAAATTTTTTTCATGAATTCTCATCTCCTAATTTAGATTTAAAACAAAAATAAGTAGTTTTGATAAAATAGAAAAAAAGTAGTTTAAATAACTTTTATTCATTGGCATAACTGATATGTATGTACTTAGTTATGCGTTTCCTATTTCAAGTTTTTCACCTCCATTTCTAGCTTATCTTTGCTCCTTGTAATTCTTTTCCCTTCTTGCTGAATTAATAACTTGTTGTTTTGTATTTATAGTTTGATCGATGACTGATATTATTGTATAAATAACCACCATAATTAAAAATGATGAGAATTCACATGATTTTAATCACTTTTATGAAATAGTATTCTTTATCTCTTTACTACTAGGGGGAGCAGAAATGAAGCTAATCGAACATTATCTTATCTTACGAGCAGCTTATAAAAATCAAAAAAATGGTGTTGATATTGAAACTACTCTTAGTGAAATTGTCGATATCCTCCATTGTAGTCAGCCAAATGCAAGGTGGGTACTCAATCAATTAAAAGAACAAGGTTGGATCCAGTGGAATTCAGGACGTGGAAGAGGTAACAGATCCACTATCAATTTCCAACTTTCCCTGATGGATGGGATCAAGAGGTATGCATCGGGAAAATTAGTACAAGATTTCAAAGTAGGGATGGAATTTCTCAACTCGTTGTCCATTCCTAAACAAATTCACAGTATCTTAGGGGAGTATCTTAAAGAATGGTTTGGTTTTCAAACGGAGGGGGATAAAGATATAAAGCACATCTTACGTATTCCTATTCATAGAGATCTCATTTCGTTGGATCCAGCGAAAATCTCTACAGCATACGAATACCATTTTGTTGGTCATATTTTTGATACATTACTTCGGATGGATTCCAACAAAAAACAGATTCATCCTCATCTCGTTCTTGATTGGGATTCATTAGACGATAAGTCTTGGATTTTTTATCTGCGTAAAGGAGTTCTCTTTCATAACGGAAGGCTGTTAACAGCAGAAGACGTGATTTATACTTTCCAGCGTCTCTTTCATTCTACTGAAAGTGTTTTTTTCTGGCTTAGTCACTACTTGAGTAAGATAGAATCATCGGGAAATCATACTGTGATTTTTCATTTCAGTCGACCTCTTCCCTTTTTTCCTAACATTCTATGCTCAAACAAAGCTTCTATCGTTCCATATGATGTGGATATGAAACAACAAATTATTGGAACTGGACCTTATTCCGTACAGTCATTTTCTAAAGAAAAATTAATCATGGAAGCTTTTGATCATTATTTTAATAAACGGGCTTGGTTAGATCGAGTAGAAATTTTTCGTTTTCCAGAGGAACTAAAAAGTAGATTTCTTTATGAGATGATGACTGAAAATGTAGATTCAATAGAGGGGCAAGACGAAACAATTACGCAGGATATGAACATTACACAATTCATTATTTTTCATACAAAAAAATTAGGTCCACAACAACATCCTGCATTTCGAAGAGCTATACGCCTTGCTTTAGATCGAAATACGATGATTGAAGAGTTAAATCTAGAGGAAGTTCAACTTGCGGACAGTTTTTTACTTGCTCATAGCAAAAAGAAAATTTTTCCATCCAATACACTTTCAGAAGCTCAAGAAGCACTTAAAGAAAGTGACTATTCTGGTGAAACATTAACGATGTTCGTTCATCCTAATCGATGGAGGGAGAATGCACTTTGGATTCAGTCCCGGTGTAATCAAATTGGCATATCTATACAACTACGACCTCTTGACTATAATAAGACCCTTCAGTATTTAGATCAGGCTCATTTGATCATGATAGATGTTGTATTTAAGGATGATTTGGAAATTAATTTAATTGAACCATTAGGCAATAACAGCATATATCGCCAAATGTTTACTTTACAAGAGAATCAACAAATGGATATATTTATGGATCGATTTATTAGTGGGAAAACAATAAATGAACGTCTTAACATCTGGAATGAAATGGTAGAATGGTTTCGCAGAGAAAATCTCATTCTTTTCCTGTTTCATTTAAAAAAACAGTATGCTTTCTCAAGCTCTCTCCAAGGGAACAATTTTGGATTAAAAGGAATGACTGATTTTTATAATATTTGGGTTAAGGATAAATTATAAGTTTAATAAAGAAACGATCTTTATGATCGTTTCTTTACGTTTTCGTATGTAACTTTTAACTCAACAAAAATTTAATTTTCTTTTCTCAATACTTTTACATTTTTACCACGTATTATATCCGTGTGCGTAAGAGTTTCATGAAGAGTTGGTATTATGATTTCACTTTTTCCCTTTATCTCCAATTGTTGAAGAGCTAGTACTTGATTCAATAGAATCACCTCCTTTTTCTACTGTATAAATATTATATTTTTATAAAATGTGATTGTAAATAGAATCTACTTCAATTAGAACTTAGATTAAAAACATACAAATTTGTATATTTTTTTACAACTTATTCTATACCATTTTTGAGTTTTCCTTCAATACCTCTATAAAAATACATAAAAAAATATTTACTTCTTCATATTCTTTCTATCATTTAGATATCTTATAGTAACTATAATTTTTTTTAATTGTACATAAATTGAAAATACCACATAATAATGTTAGATATAATCCACTAACAATCATTTTGGGATCATATTATATTAATAAATGTTGTTGCTTATGAATACCGAGTGGGCAATTTTATAAAAACAAAAATTAATGCATACATAGGATTAAAAAAATAATGAAATATTAATGAAATATTATATCAGATTTCCTCAAATAAGCCCGGTATGTTGAAAAATATATATACAGAAAAGAGATGAATTTATTTGGAGCAGTTGGTTCTATTTGGTATTGTAACTTTCATTGCACTAGGAATTACCTCTCAGTGGCTAGTAAAGATTAGGAACTTAGATTTAGGGCCTATATTGATTCAAGGCCCTTCTGATTACGCCATTCTTCATCATGCTCCCGAATAAAATTAACAAGACTATCTTTTTACCAACGGTAAGTTAATTATAAAAATTTTTATCACAGCATACTATGCGAACAATCATGAATTCTTTATTATTCGTCGTATGTTTTAATCAGAAAATTTGTTTTAT
Source organism: Chengkuizengella sediminis (assembly GCF_010078385.1). NCBI lineage: Bacteria > Bacillati > Bacillota > Bacilli > Caryophanales > Paenibacillaceae > Chengkuizengella > Chengkuizengella sediminis. Next base: position 52,188 of record NZ_SIJC01000006.1, on the reverse strand, counting down.
CTATGAGATAGTTAAGTGTAAAATTTCCTTCCCCCAATAATGTAGTTGGTGATTCAAATGAAGGCGAAATTAATTCTATCTCATAATTTTCTCTGTCTTGATGCATTTCAAAAATCAAGTCATCGTCATGTTGTATACCTTTAATGTAGACACTATCTAAAACAAAATCAGTTGCTCTAAATATATAATGATTTCCTTCTTCAATGAAGTACCAACTAAATATTGCCTCCGAATAATTTCCAGTGTAATACTGATTAAAAAGATTCATTACTTCAACTTTAGCATCGTTTCCAATATATTTGTCAAGCAAAGCTACATATATTTCAGTTTGCCAGTTTTCTAAATCTACTAACCACTGTATGATTTTATCTTTATCTCCACTTTCTAATAGCTCTTTGGATAATAATTCAGGCTTTCCAATCGCATTTATTATGTTTTTCACTTCATCTAGTGTGTAAATCCCAAGATCATCAGCTATGAATTTTTTAAAATAATCGTCCTCAGTCAATTCTCTTATCGTGACTTCATCAAGAAGTTCATATTCCATCACGTTACCATTCTCATGAAAATAAGAGATGACCTTTTCAATAGTGCCATTATGATCCCAATATAAAAATAATTGCATCTTCATATCTCCATTTTCAAGTCCCTTAAAATCAGCCCTGTCAGTGGAGTCCGTTTTTCTTATATAACCTTCGCTCTTTATGACATCGTATCTCCAAACACCTTTTTTTATATTATAAGATTCTTGACTACTATCCGTCGGTCTACCTATTAAATCAATGATTCCATCTTGAGTCATATTAATATCAATATGGTTCTGGATATTTTCTTGTGTGATTTCTATAGACTCAACTTCTGTTTCATCTTCATTTTGAATTGGATCATTTGCACTTTTATTTGAATTAGACATTTCAAATATTGTGAATCCAGAAAGAATAACGCCTACGATTATCAAACTAGAAAGAAGTATCCATTTCCAAGAACGTTTTTTAAACATAAAAATCCTCTCTATTCTTTATTTGAATTATTCGCATTTTCTAAAATTAATTCATTCTATAACCATTCTAGAGTCATCCTAAAGATCCTCTATAAACAATCATAAAACAATATTTAATCCTCCATATTCTTTCTATCATTTTTTTATCTAATAATAGCTATAATTTTTTTTAATTGTATAATAATATAAAGTACCACATAATAATGTTAGATATAATCCACTAACAATCAATTTGGAAATCATATTACATTCCTCATTGATATAAAGAAAAGAGATGAATACTTTGGAGCAGTTAGTTCTATTTGGTATTGTAGCCTTCATTGCACTAGGAATTACCTCTCAATGGTTAGCGTGGCGTTTCCAGTTACCAGCGATTGTTATTATGTCTATTGCAGGTTTGTTGATCGGACCCTTTTTAGGCTTATTAAATCCTGAGCAAGCATTAGGAGATTATTATGTTCCAATCATTTCTTTAGCCGTAGCTCTCATCCTGTTTGAAGGAAGCTCTAGCCTTGATATTCGAGAACTAAGAGGTATATCTAAATCAGTACTTAGAATTGTGACTATAGGAGCGTTTCTTGCGTGGATTGGTGGTTCGTTAGCCGCTCACTACGTAGTAGGGCTTAATTGGGAAATCTCTTTTGTTATCGGTGGATTATTCATAGTCACAGGTCCAACGGTGATTATTCCACTATTAAGACAAGCTAAGCTAAAACCACGAACTGCCGCTGTATTAAAGTGGGAAGGTATCATCGTTGATCCATTTGGTGCTTTAGTCGCATTATTTGCTTATCAGATTGTTAAGGTAATAACCAATGATTCTATTGGCATAAGTTATATATTCTCTTTCTTTATAGGGGCTATATTTGCTGCTTTATTAGGGTATATTTTTGCATTTACGATCAGTATGATGATCGGAAAAGGAAAAATCCCTGAATATTTAAAGGCCCCTATTATTTTGTCGTACGTGTTGCTTTGCTTTGGTATTTCAGAAATGATTATGCATGAAACCGGTTTGCTAGCCGTAACGGTAATGGGACTGACTATTGCACATAAGAGTAAATATATATCCTCTTTAGGCGATATTCGTCATTTTAATGAAAATATATCTGTATTACTAACGTCAACTATTTTCATTATGTTAACAGCATCATTACCAATGACGACCATTATGGAAATATTTAGTTTTCCCATCATTAGCTTTATACTCATTATGTTGTTTTTAGTTAGACCCGCTTCAATTTGGATATCAACTATTGGTACAGAATTATCACTAGCAGAGAGAACATTAATTGGCTGGATTGCGCCTAGAGGAATAGTTGCTTTAACCGTTGCTGGTTATTTTGCTTCAATTCTTTCTGAAGATGGTTACTCAGATGCTAAGATTTTTACTACAATTACTTTTGCACTCGTTATTGTTACGGTATGTGCACATGGTTTTTCCATTGGATTCCTATCCAGGAAGCTAGGATTAGCAAACAAACATTCACCAGGTGTATTATTGGCAGGGGCTAGTAAGTTTTCCATAGAACTAGCGTTATTTTTCCGTAAAGTAGGTATTCCGACATTAATTGTTGATAGAGCTTTTGATAATATAGATGAAGTTAAAAACAGGGGTATAGATACTCACTACGGTGAAATTTTGTCTAAAAATACGCAATACGACATTGATATGAGCTCTTACGAATATCTTCTTGCGGTAAATGATTCTGTACCTTACAACGCTTTAATTCGAAATATGTACGTACCGATATTTGGACACCAAAATTGTCTGGGACTTACGATAAATGCTGAAGAACATGTCTTGGATCAACTATATTCTCCAGCTGTAAAATCATACTTATTATTCGGTGAAAAAGAAACCTACAAAGAATTAAATCGTAAAATAGAGACCGGTCATACCTTTAAAAGCATAGAAATTAAAGAAAATAAAATCATCAAACGTGAGGATAGAACTCCTCATGAGCTCATCATTTGTGTTCTCAAAAAAAGTGGGAAGATCACTTTTGCAACTTTAAAAAAAGATCTGGTTACAGAGGCAGGAGATCAGTTAGTAATATTAAGTAAAAATTAATTTTGTGGGGTCACTGCGTTTTGATATCTGGCATTAAATTCTTGTAAAAATTGATTTGCAATCTCATCGTTATGAATAATTAACATATTTTCATCATTCACGTTATTGCCATTTTCACTCCAGTTCGTTGAGCCCACAATAACTGTAGGATCACTAGTTGTATTCACGTCTATTATCATTGTTTTGCTGTGAATTTTCCTTGATTCATTGCCTTGGAATACAGGCGCAGGGTTTGCCCATCGAATATTAGGGTTACCTGCACTTGACTGTGATGATGTTCTACCTGTCATATCAACACTCGCTGACCACCATAGATTCCAAAAACTAGAATCAAAAACACCTTTTACATCAAATCCAGTTAATGTGCCTTCTAAATCAGTATATGATCCTTCCCATTTATTTTTAAGCTCATCTAACATTTGCTGATCACTCCATGCGAAAATAGTAAAATAAGTACTATGATTAGCATCATTCTTTATAATGTCTGCAACACGTCCTAACGCATTATCTCCAGATGAAAAATATACTTCTACAGTGGTTCCATTAATATCAATACTGTGAGTCGTGTTATCCGTTTTTCGAGTATTAAAGTTAGAATTCACTGGATCAGGAATAAGTGTATTACTCCCCCACATTTCTGTAAATTCAGTTTCATAGATCGATGCAAGTTCCGGACTGTTTATTTCAACTACATGCTGTTGATTCCCATCCAAAATTCCATTCATCATATTCTCATCAGATCCATATAATCCTGTGACTGTGAAGTTCCAACTTCCTGTAAACACCCATTTATCATCAATAATTGCAAATTTATTGTGCATTTGAGTGCTTGGTGAATAATAAGAAAGATCTCCTTTCTGTTCAGCATTTACAAATAAATGCCCTGTTTTATCTTTATTCCCAACTTCCACTGTGACTTCTGGAATGTCGCTATAATCAACAGGTAATCCATATTCTGTTCTTTTAGAATTGTCTTCCACTATAAACATAGGTGAATCTGAGAAAATATGAATATCATCAGATGTACCAATAACGCCGTCTAGACCTCTGACCATTTTTTCTACATATAATCTCATTAACTCGAACCGTTCTGAGTAGCTTGGATCATCAGCATCTTTAGAGTCTGCAATAAGTCGAACATCAACTCCTTCATCTGCTTTTAATATTAGCGTATCTACAATTTTAGGTAAGTTTATTTCATATGCGGCCATATCTATAGTAGTTGTAGCTTCATTCAGTCGTTGAATTAAACGATCTTCTAAATTGATGTTATAATTTGCTTGATTTTGAGAACTAGCGTCTTCTTCTAAAGCACATTTATTAAAATAAACATTCATTGCACCATCTTCATTAGAAACATTATTTAATCTTTCTTCTGATGTTATACAACCAGTAACTTTATTGTCTGAGTTTGCTTGATTAGGAGTACCATATCCCTCACTATAAGTCTTATTAGATGTATTCCAGTTGGATGCAGTTGAACCAGAATTTGAATCGATTCTCTCCATTGTTGCTTTTGTTTCATTATCACCTGCATACCAAGTGTCTACTATATCAATAACGTTATTATTTGAATCTCTTAACTGTAAAATTTCATTTGTATTATTTAAGGCACCAGTGTATATAAGATCTGCATTTACGTCAGGAACCGAGGTATCATCTGTTCGTTCTAATAAAAAGTAGTCATTAGCAGAAATGGTTCCACTTAATTGGATACTAGGTGTGCCGTCAGTAGCATCTAATGTCCATCCATTTAAAGAAATTGGTGAATTCGTATTATTATATAGTTCTATCCACTCATCGTTGCTACTTACATTTGTACCCATCCACGCTATTTCATTAATTACCACCTCCCCTTCAGCAGCATTTACTATTGTTATATGAGGAATGTACATTGATAAAATTAAGGACAGGACCAAAGGTACTGCTGTTAATTTATTAATCATATAAAAACATCTCCTTAAGTTAAAATTAAAAAGAAAACGCTTACAATTTTAGGTTATGATTTCAATGTAGTTTTGATACTTCATAAATAAAAAACAATGTAACCTATTCATTTGGAGGTGATCTTATAAGCACAATTTAATTTTTTACACACAAAAACCCGAATCTCGGACTTAATTAAAGTCTCCAAAATTCGGGTTGTTTTAAATATTTTATTAGAGAAGATAACCATCATATCTTGGACTATCAGGACCGCCTCCTCCTGAACCACAACATACATGACCATTTGGACCGTCACCTTTAAGTTCGTAACCATAATTGATTAATTCATATGAATTGAAACTACTAAAATTGAAAATAACTGAAGCAATAAATAATACCTTTAAAATTCTCTTCAACAAAAACACCTCCTTTTTTCCCTTCCTCTTTTATATAATACACTAAACAATTTAAAATTTAACAATAATGTTATAATCATGTAAAAAACACAAAAAAAGCTCTTATGTATTAAGTTCTCTCCTCCTGAGCCACAACATATCCATATATAACCATTTTAAAAAATTATTGAACCTCTTTCTATTAATAAATTTATATACTCTTTTATTTTAAAATACTAAATTATATAATTATTAACAATAACTTTTAATTAAATATTGTAACTATTATTTGTTCATTATGGATTAATACTCTCATATATTGTTTTGGAGGTTATAAAATGAAAAATGAATATATCAACATTGGTCAAAAAATAAGAGAGATCAGATTAAAGATGAATATAACTCAAAAACAAATGTGTGATGGTATTTGTACACAAGCTAATCTAAGCCGTATTGAAAACGGATTATGCTTACCTTCTAGTTATATTATTCAACAGTTCTCTGAAAGATTAGGAATAGATACTTCTTATTTATTAACGAATAATCAAGAATTACAGCAAGATTATATTGATGAGTTTTATACCGTGATCCGAAGACATTTAACAAGTAGAGATTATGAGTCTGTACTTACAATGGTTCAAAAAGAAGAGAAAAATCCAATCTTTTCAAATATTAAACATCAACAGTACTTTCTTTTATATAAAGGACTTTGTATTTATTATTTACAAAAAAAATACAATGAAGCTGTCCAATTTATTGATGATGCTCTTTCCTTAAGGAATCACAATGGATTTTATAATGAAGATGAAATCGAAATACTTATAACAAAAGCAATGATATTATATGACCATGGTGATCCAAAAGCTTCTATTTCTTTGTATAAAAAAATCATTACCATTATCAATGAAAAAAAAGAATTAAATAACAAACTAATATATAACCGAGTATACTATAACTATACAAGAGTACTTGTTGATGAAAAAGAATTCAGAGAAGGCCTAAAAATTTGCATAAGAGGTATCTCTTTTTGTAAACGTTTTTACAGCATGTATTATTTAGCAGACTTATATTTAAATAAAGCAACCATTCATTGGAATCTCAATGAAAAAGAGTTATGTAGAAAGTCATTATTAAGGGCTCGTGAATTAAGCGATATTTTAGACAACAAATTAATTTTTGATATCTGTCAACAATCTCTTTCAGAATATTTCAACTAACAGTTATCTAAAATAATATGTTATAAACAAGGATGAGTAAGCTTTGAAAACTACCCATCTTTGTTTTAAAATTAATAACTATTTCTTAATTTTTAATCGTTTGATTCGCATCATCAGCTGTTACTATCTTAGCAAACGTTCCTAATATATCAACTGCATGCTGGTGACGAGTTGTTTCATCAAATTGATCTTCGTTGTTAGCTAATGTAATCGCCACTCAACTCTATGTATTTCGTTGAAGTAATAAACATACCATTAGAATTTTTTTCATATAAGCCACATCCTTTTGTTAATTAACTAGATTTATCATTAGAAAATTTAGTTCCAATAGAGAGAAATTTATATTAGACATAATCATACAACAATTTTTTACATTCATAATCTTTGAATATAACCAATTAAATCCCAAATAACCATAATTTTATAGGAAAATCTCCTATTTTCTATTAATAATATACAAATATGTATATTATTTTACATATTATATATGAAATTTTTGGTGAATTAACTTAAGTTTTGTAACAAAGTTAGAAAATAACATATCAATAAAAATAAAATAAAAAAAAGAGTCTTTGCCTTATGCAGAGACTCTAAATACCAAGTAATTATCCATTACTTTTATATTATATTTAATGTATTAGTATACCATCGGTCAATCCAATTACTGATATTTCCTCACAAACTTTTCGATCCGTTCCAAAGCCTCATTTAATTCACTGACAGAAGTTGCATAGGAACAACGAATAAATCCTTCGCCACCCAGTCCAAATACATTTCCAGGTACTGCTGCTACTTTAAATTCCTCCAGTAATTTCTCAGCAAATTGTTCAGAGGTCAACCCAGTAGATTGAATGGATGGAAATGCATAAAATGCTCCCTTAGGCTCATGGCAATCCAATCCTATTTCTCGAAACCCTTTTACTACTAAACGACGACGCTGGTTATAAGAATCTACCATGCGATCTTTTTCTTCCAACCCGTTCGTTAATGCTTCAATTCCCGCTTGTTGAGCCATTACAGGTGCACACATGATCGTATATTGATGTATTTTTAACATCGCTGCTATGAGATCTTGATGTCCACATGCATATCCCAATCGCCACCCCGTCATTGCAAAAGCTTTGGAAAAACCACTAACAACAATCGTGCGATCTTTCATTCCAGGCATAGAAGCAAAACTAAGATGTTTTTGACCATAGGTTAACTCGGCATAAATCTCATCTGAAATTACAATCAAGTCATGCTCTTCTACAAGATTTACAATGGGCATCCAATCCTCATAAGTCATGATTCCACCAGTTGGATTACTTGGATAACATAATATTAAGACTTTAGATTGTGGAGTAATTTGTTCTGCTAATGATTCAGCAGTTAATTTAAAATCATCCTTAGCATAAGTTTCTATTCCCACCGTCTTACCTCCTACAATAGAAGAAATTGGAGAATAAGACACATAACACGGTTCTGGAATAAGAATCTCATCTCCAGGTTGGATTAGGGCGCGGAGAGCCAGATCTATCGCTTCACTGCCTCCAACAGTAATTAGAAGTTCATTAGAAGGTTCATATTTCAATGCAAATTGTTTGTATAAATATGCGGAAATAACCTCTCTTAATTCAGGCAATCCTGCGTTTTGAGTATACGTTGTTTTCCCTTTTTCAAGTGAATAAACACATGCCTCTCTTACATGCCATGGGGTAACAAAATCAGGTTCTCCTACTCCTAAAGAAATGATATCCTTCCTTCCAGAAACTAAATCAAAAAACTTCCGGATACCTGATGGTGGGATGTCCTTTACTAAAGGAGATAAATATTCTGTCATTGATCTATTCGTTTTTAACATACCGCTCTAACCCCTTATGGTGAAATGAGCATTCGATGATCATCTTCATGATCCTCTAAAATAATGCCATCTTGTTTATATTTTTTTAAAATAAAATGTGTTTTCGTTGAGAGTACAGAGTCAATCGTAGATAACTTATTGGAAACAAAGAATGCAACTTCCTTTAAAGTTTTACCCTCTATTTCAATTTGTAAATCATAAGCCCCAGACATCAAATATACCGTTTTCACTTCAGGGTATCGATATATCCGTTCCGCAATGGTATCAAAACCACGACCACGTTCAGGTGTAATTTGCACTTCAATAATACCTGTAACTTTATCATCATGCACTTTACTCCAATTAATCACAGGTGCGTATTTCACGATCACACTATCCTTTTCCATCTCTTCAATTGCTTTGTAAACTTCCCCTTCCGCTGCTCCTAATAAAGTTGCTATCACATCAGCTCCACGGCGGGCATCTTCTTGTAAAAGTTCCAACACTTTTAGTTTAAAATCATTCACTGGGGTTTCCCCTTTCCGATCTTTTTATAAAATCAACAATATACCTCATATTACAACGAAATCCAACTTATGTTAAGACCTATCCGAGATAAAATTCAGAAATTATTATTAACTTGTTTTAATTTATGTTAGAATTTCTTATAAAAATAGGGTATGATAATAATTTGATATGGTTCTCACGGATTGGGGGAAATCACATTTTGTCTATTAGAAAATTAATAACTCAAATGACACCAACTCAGTTTATCGTAACTGGTTATTTAATTTCTATTATCGTTGCAACTTTACTGCTGCTGCTCCCTATTAGCCTAAAAGATGGGGTACAACTTTCATTCGTTGATGCTCTATTTACTGCCACTAGCGGTATCAGTGTTACTGGACTTACTGTTGTCAATGTTTCAGAAACCTTCAGTGTATTTGGTTCCATCGTTTTATTACTGATGTTTCAAATTGGTGGAATTGGAATTATGGCATTAGGAACATTTTTATGGATGATTCTAGGTAGAAATATTAGCTTAACTTATCGAAAACTAATTATGATTGACCAAAATCAAAATCGCTTATCTGGACTTGTACAATTAATTCGGATAGTTCTTGGTTTAGTTTTGTTATTCGAAGCCATTGGAACTTTAATCTTCACTGTATATTTCCATTTTGCTGGATACTATGATACTTGGATAGAATCATTTTACCATGGTTTATTTCACTCCATTTCTTCTTATACAAATGCAGGTTTTGATATTTTTGGAAATTCATTAAAGGACTTTTCACATGACTATTTTGTGCAAATCATAACCATCGCATTAATAATATTAGGCGCAATCGGTTTTCCAGTGCTCATTGAAGTTAAAGAATATTTTTCTCGTAATAATAAAAACTTCCGCTTTTCTTTGTATACTAAACTGACAACTTCAATGTTTTTCATATTGTTATTCATAGGTGCAGTTGGTATCTATCTTGTCGAGAATGAATTATATTATGCTGACAAGAGCTGGCATGAAAAAATATTTTTCTCCTTATTTAATTCGGTAACAGTACGTAGTGGCGGATTATCTACGATGGATGTTTCAGAGTTTGGCGCTGCAACTCAAATGTTTTTGTCTGTATTGATGTTCATTGGCGCTAGTCCTTCTAGTGTAGGAGGCGGGATACGTACAACTACCTTTACGATTGTTATTTTGGCGTTAATTACATATGCGTTAGGCAGAAGCGAAATCAGAATTTTTAGACGCTCATTAAAACAAGATGATGTTACAAAAAGCTTCTTCATTTTCACATTAGCTTCAATGACAGTCGTAGCCAGTATCATCTTATTAATAAGTATAGAAAGTAGTCACTTTTCATTAATGGCTATCATTTTTGAAATTACTTCAGCATTTGGTACTTGTGGTTTATCGATGGGAATAACAAGTGAATTATCCACGCTTGGAAAATTCATCATCATGGTGCTTATGTTTACAGGAAGAATTGGAGTGCTATCGATGTTGTATATATTTCAAGTTAAAAAAAGAAAAGAAAACTTTCACTATCCGAAAGAAGATATTATTATTGGATAATGGAATACTAAAAGGGGACTTACTCATGCTAATAATTAGCACAGATAAGTTCCCTTTTATTTTATTAAATTAAATGGGAAGCGTACTTAAAAGAGGTTCATGCTTAGGTATCTTTCGCCGTTATCAGGCGCTATACAGCAAATCCTTTTGCCCTTTCCCCATTTTTTTGCAAGCTGCATGGCTGTCCACACGGAAGCTCCTGCTGAAGGACCCACTAATATACCTTCCTTTGCAGCTAAATCACGTATCGTTTGTATCGCATCTTGATCTGATACTTGTACAATTTCATCATACACTTCTGTATTTAAGATTTTCGGGATAAATCCTGGGCTTGTTCCTACTAATTTGTGCTTACCAGGTTTTCCACCTGAAAGAACAGGTGAGCCTTGAGGTTCAACAACAAGAATTTTAATATTTGGGATTTTTTCACGTAATACTTCCCCTGTTCCTGTAACGGTACCACCAGTTCCTGCTGTTGCTACAAAAGCGTCAATTTCACCATCCATTTGTTCAATAATCTCTAATGCTGTTGTCGTTCGATGTATTGCAGGATTTGCCTCATTTTCAAACTGCTGTGGAATATAACTATTAGGTATTTTACCTTGTAGCTCCATCGCTTTTTTTATTGCACCCGGCATACGTTCTTCTGCAGGTGTTAGTACTACTTCAGCACCATAAGCTTTTAAAATATTGATACGCTCTTTGGTCATATTATCAGGCATAATAAATATAGCTTTATAACCCTTTGCAGCTGCATTCATAGCCAATCCAATCCCTGTATTTCCACTAGTAGGTTCTATAATCGTTCCTCCAGGAGATAACAGTCCGTCTTTTTCTGCTTGTAGTATCAAATTATAGGCTGCTCTATCTTTTACACTTCGACTTGGATTAAAATATTCCAATTTCACGTATACTTCCGCATCATTTTCACTTAATAATCTATTTATTTTTACTATTGGTGTATCACCAATTAGTTCTATAATACTTGAAACTACTTTGACAGACATCATCAACCACTCCTCTTCATGTATGTAAAGTAACTTAGATCTATTTTACATATGAACTATTACTTACATATTCTAACTGAGTGGACTCGTATAAGCAAAGTCTTCAAAATGTTATTTTTGCTTACTATTCACGGTTTGGGGTCTTGTAGGCATCAGTTCTCTCATGAAATACCATGCAAGTAAAGGTGAGCTTCCAATACATAATAAAAATACATTTAAAACAATTGGTTTATTACTCCATGTAATAATAAGAATAAAAATTAAAGTCCCTAATATGCGTCCTGCATTTAAACCCGCTTCTCTTAATACGACATACTCTACCCTTTGTTGTGCGCTTTCATCATCTCTCCCTATAATATCAAACACTGTTGAGGTCATTGGAATCGTAAATAACGGTAAAAATATGGAAGTTCCAATTCCAAAGATTAGCAGTGTCATGTAACTGATATCCCAGAAGAAAGGAAATATAACCACGATCATAAATATAGTTCCAATGAACATTGCTCTATTACGATGCCAAGGTTTTAAGTATTTGCCCATGAACATATAACTGACTAAAGCTACAGCAGATACTATTAATGAATAGTTACCAAGTTTCATCTCATTTTTAGTAGCAATATATACAAGCAAACCGATTATAAAAGTAAAAACGCCTTCCCTAATTCCCTGTGCCATCAAAGCCAGAAATGCCTTTCTCCAAGGATTCCTTTTCTCCTTCAAACGTTGAAATGCAGCAAACCATTGATAAGTGCCTTTAGGCTCCCTTTTCTTTAGAAAAAAACTTACAATAACTCCAATCACAAAAACAATAAGTGATATAGAGAATATGATTTTGTATCCGCTTGTTGCTTTCATTTGTGTAATCACTAAACCAGAGATCCATGGTGCGAACATTCCAGCACCTGAACCTAATAATCCTGCGTAACCATTAAATTTGTCTCGATCATTTGGACCTGTAATTTCAAAATAAACAACATTAAATGCCAACCAAAAAAAACCCGCCGCCATCCCCTGAACTGCGCCTAACAATAACACATAATCAACGGCTTGCTTCTGAAGCAAGAGCACAAATAAATAAAACACAGCAGATAACCCAACACCCAGACGTAAACTGTTCATTTTATTATGCTCTTTAACCCATTTCCCCGCTAACCAAAATGTTAAGATATTAACAACTTGATGAGATAAAGAGAACCAACCAATTAAAGATAGATCATTGCTGACTTTCCATAGATACACATTTACAAATGTACCTGACAACGCATTTGCAGCTGCAAATAAACCATGAACTGCTAATAGTAGTATCGCTTGTTTAGTTAATTTCCCTTCTTTGTGATTTTGGTGGTTTTCTGGTTCATGATTCTGAAAATAAGAATGTTCTTGTTGATCTTTTGTTTTAATCCATCTGTTTGGAAAATAATGCTTTTCATGCGACATCGGCATATAAGTCTCACCCAATTTAATAATTTCGTATCTATCTATGTAACAACATATTTTAACTTTCCCCAAAAAGTCATTTTGGAAACAAAAAAATTGGCATTTATTTATTGACAATTAAATACCCTAATGTTAGGATATATTTATGCTAATTATAGAATATATAATATTAGGACATTGAGGGGAATAGGTGTTTTAAATATTAAAATAAGGAGAGTTCAATTATGAAATGGGTTAGTCGTATTATTCAAAGTTTGCTTGCAGTTGCTTTTACTCTTTCTGGTGTAACAAAGATATTTGGGGGAGCAGTTGATATGGCTGAAGTTCTTGGTTATCCTGTTGGATTTATGTACTTTATTGGTATATGTGAAATTCTCGGAGGTATCGGGTTATTAGTTGGATTTTGGAAGTCTAAGATCGCTTTACTTGCTTCAGGTGGATTAGGGATACTTATGGCAGGTGCCGTATTCACTCACTTAAGTCTTGGTCAAGGATTTGGAGCTGCAATGCCTTCATTCGTTCTTCTAATTTTAGGAGTAATCATATTCTTTGATAAGATAAGAAGTACTCGGAGATCATATTTAAACGTTAATTAATAATATGAGGGTACAGGTAAAGTAAATACCAAAGAGAGTGGCCATTTTTTTATGGTCACTCTCTTACTTTTTAAAATGCATTATGAATTGTCTTGTTGAGTTTTCAAAACATTCATCATACTTATCCGATCCTGCTCAGATAAAACAGCTTTCATTTCAAAACAAGATGGACAAATATATAAATTCATTTTGTAAGGTGCTTGTAAAACTCCCTGTACCTGACTAACTGGAACATACGGAATAAAATCGTCTTTTTTAACCTCATGATCTCCAACTAATAACATAAAATCATGACAGTTTGAACACTCAAAAGACTCTTCTTGTTTTCTTCGATAGTGATATACTCCTTGCTCATATTGTAATAAATCTTCTGTTTTAGGCTCTGTTTCCATTTGAGAAATGAAGGAATCTAATATAGGAGTACTTCTGTCTTCTTTTTCTTCATCTTGTTTTATGTTTTTAGTTTTATTTTTCACCTCATTCTCTTCGTCTTCTTGATCAAGTTCAACACTCATTGTACGGTAATTTCCCAATTCATTTAAACAATGAGGACATTGTTCTTCTTTTCCTATTTCCTCGTCCCAAACGATCTCTGTATCACACCATGGACATACTGTGTTGTTCTCTTCCATTTGCGTACCCTCCTATGTATTTTGTATGAAAAAGTAAATTCCAAATATAAAAAATAAAAGTGCTAAGATGAATAAACTACCCCATAAGTATTTCAATTTAAATTGAATCCTCCTATTCTCAAGTAATACAAGCACCAATCACATAAGATAAAGAAATGGAAATGATCATTGCAATGAGTCCGACAGCACGATTATCTTTCTGTATTTCTTTATCTACTTTAATATAAGGTGTTAAAAACTCGAATAAAAAATAAGCAAGGATGAGTAAAACGAATCCAAAACTAGCCATCACAAAAGATATATAAATCGATTCATGATTATTTTCAGCAAAACGAAAAATATTGCATATCGCAATGATTTTCCCTCCAATGGTTAACGCAACTGCGATATTGCCATTTAATATTTCATCCCATGAACGATAAGATGTAACAAATTCAAAAATAGCTAAAAACAATATTAATGCTAATGCAGCAACAGAAAAATAAGCAACTGTCTCCATAAATGGGTGTTCTAATAATGCATCAATTTCTTGATTCATTCTGTTCCCTCTTCTTTCTTCACCTTATTTTAACTCTGCAACGGTGACTCCAGTCCCGCCTTCTCCCATATTGCCCAAGCGATGCTGCTTGACATGTTTATGTTTCCCCAGAAATTCTTGAATCCCTGTCCTTAATACACCTGTACCCTTGCCATGAATAATGTATACTTGTCCTACATTCGCTAGAATCCCCTCATCTAAAAACCGATCAACTTCCATAATAGAATCCTCTAGGTTCATACCTCTTAAATCTAATTCGGATTTAAATTGTTGATCTTTGGAACGCTTAAGGCTCGTAATTTGCTTTTTTACTTGTTTTTCAGCACTGGATACAAGCTCAAGTTCTGTTTTTTTCACTTTCATTTTCATAATCCCTAATTGTACTACTACCTCTTTCGCATTGGCTTCCTCTACAACATAACCTTTCTGTGCAAAGCTTGCGACATAAACTTCGTCTCCAGGGTTTACTTTTTTTACACCTTTGATCTTTTTAACCGATTTGGATGGTTTATTTTTTGTTAGTTGTGGTTCCGCTTGTTCTAACTGTCGTTTTGCTTCAATTAATTTATGTTCCTTAATTGACGTTTTTTCATTCATGGCTAGTTTACGAAGGTCTGAAATAATTTGGTCTGCTTCTTTACGTGCTTTAGTAACAGCTTCTCTCGCTTCTTCTTCTGCCTTTTCCATCATCTTTTCCCGTTGTTCTTCAAATTTTATCTGTTGATCCTTCACTTTTCTTTGCAATTGCTCTACTTCTTTTCTTAGTTTTCCAGCAGCAATTCGGTCATTTTCAGCACTAATTCGATTTTCCTCCAAGGAGGCAATCATATTCTCAACCTGCTGATCCTGTTCGTTCACTTGACCCTTAGCATGTTTAAGAATAGTCATTGGTAAACCTAATCTTTCTGAGATAGCAAAAGCGTTACTGCGTCCAGGGACACCAACTAATAAACGATATGTAGGACTTAATGTTTTTACATCAAATTCCATACTTGCATTGATCACTCCCTTGCGATCATATGCAAAGGCTTTTAATTCACTATAATGTGTTGTTGCAACCAACCGACATCCTAATTGATGAATATATTCAATAATCGAAATGGCTAACGCTGATCCTTCTGTTGGGTCTGTGCCCGCTCCTAGTTCATCAAGTAAAATTAAACTTTTTGGAGTTACTTCTTTTAATATTGTAATGATATTAGTCATATGACTTGAAAATGTGCTTAAGTTTTGCTCAATACTTTGCTCATCCCCAATGTCAGCATAAATCCCATCAAATATACACATCTGACTATGGTCCTCAGCAGGTACAAATAACCCTGACATCGCCATTAGATGCAATAAACCAATCGTTTTTAATGAAACGGTTTTTCCACCCGTGTTTGGTCCAGTGACTATAATACTGTCATATTGGTCTCCTAGTTTCACATCAATAGGTACGATCTGTTCCTCTGGGATTAATGGGTGTCTTGCTTTTTTGAGATTCATAAACACACGATCGTTCAAACGAGGTAGAGTCGCTTTCATTTCATTCGCTAATCCGGCTTTGGCAAAAATAAAATCAATTTCAGCAAGTTGTTGAATATTCACAAGTAATTCTTCATGAATTTCGGTAACCTGTTCGGTTAGCATTCGAAGTATTTTTTCAATTTCTCGTTCTTCTTTTAATTTTAATTCACGAAGTTTATTATTTAAATTAACAATCGATTCAGGTTCAATAAATAAAGTTGCACCAGATGCAGATTGATCATGTGTCATCCCACCAAAAAAGGAGCGATATTCTTGTTTTACAGGCAACACATAACGGTCATTACGTAAGGTTACTATTGGATCCTGCAGCTTTTTTTGCACAGATTGTGAACGAATCATACGTTCTAACTGTTCACGAATTGAGGTTTCCCCTTTTTTAAGTTGCTGTCGGATACGGGAGAGTTCGGGGCTAGCACTATCCATCATTTCTGCTTGTTCGTTAATACACATTTTAATGGCATTTTCTACTGTTTTATGATCCGAAATTTGTTTTACTAAAAAGAATAACAGTGGCACTGAAAACTCATCATGAAATCGATGTATAAATTTCTTTAATCTTCCTGCACCATATATCGTATTTGCAATATCCAATAGCTCTTGGATATTCAACATCCCACCAATTCTTGATCGATGTATTGCTGCTGAAATATCTCTTATTCCTCCAAACGGTGCACTTCCTTTTAAGCGTTGTACTTTTACCGCTTCATCGGTAGCCTTTAGTAATTCAATGACTTCACTATATTGAGTAGAGGGTGATAATCCTTCAACTCTATTTTTTCCAAGTGTTGTCGCAGCATGCCGACTTAATTTATTTAAAATTTTATCAAATTCCATTGTTCTCAAAATTCTACTATTCAAATCCCTAGTCCTCCTGAATTAAGCTCAATCTTATTATAGCGAAATCAGATGTTTTAAGCGAATATTCACAAAATGTTGTAGTAAAACATAATTTGTCAGCATTATGTTAATAATAGGTTCACCGTTATAAATTTTTTATAAGGAGGAACAACCTGAATGAATAATTTTTTAGGACATGTAATTAGATTTATCGTCTCTGCTTTTGTTCTATTGTTTGTAGGATGGGTTACCCCTCAATTCTCAGTAGGTGGTTTTTGGAGTGCTTTATTTCTAGCCCTTGCTATTGCCGTAATTGGCTGGATTATTGAAGGCATATTTGGAAATCGAGTTACTCCATTTAGTAGAGGTATTGTGGGGTTTTTAACGAGTGCAGTAGTGATTTGGGTAGCACAGTTCTTCGTTGGAAACGTATCAGTGACAGTTATAGGTGCGATTTTAGCTGCCTTAGTCATTGGGATCATTGATTTGTTTATTCCGATTTCCAGTCCATTTGAAGCTGGAAAACGTAAAGGTAATGCTACCTAATTTATCCCAAAAAGTGTAGTCAAAAAAACAATCCATCAATTTGGATTGTTTTTTTATTTTTGATTTTTTAAATAAATAATACGTTATTCTCAAGTCCGAAAATATTATCCTGAGTTTGATCTTTGATATCAGCATCAATCGTATTGGTTGTACTTATAAAATTATTTGTTCTCGGTAAGTCCCCTGAATTACCACTACCAGAGCCTATATAATTCTTTTGATAACTTACTGGTGTGATCTGCACTGTATCTCCAGCACGTACCATCGCAGAACCTGATACATTAATGATTTTTGAAATTCCTAAAATGGATGGCATTCCTTAACATCTCCTTAACATGAACATTCAAATCATTAACTTTAAATAAAAAACACATTATCCTCGAGTCCAAAAATATTATCCTGAGTATCATCTTTTATATCAGCATCAATGGTATTGGTAGTACTTATAAAATTATTTGTTCTTGGTAAGTCCCCTGCATTAGCACTACCAGAGCCTACATAAGCCTTTACATAACTTACTGGTGTAATTTGAACAGTATCTCCTGCTTTTACCTTCGCTGAACCTGAAACATTAATAATTTTTGCAATACCTATAATAGATGGCATATCCTTCACCACTCCTCATAATATTAAAATTCACCCATTAAACAAATAAAAAAGGAAACACATTATCCTCGAGTCCAAAATTATGTTGAGTATCTTTATTTTAGCAATACCTAAAATTGAGGGCATACTTTCCACGTCTTTAAAAAAGATATAATATTTATATATGCCCAGATGAAAGAAGTGTGCCATTCGTTAACCTTTAAATTCATACGATGGAGTTCCTTTTATATTCATTTTTACTGAAAACAAACCGCCAGAATAAGGACATTGTTCCATTTCCTTTGAATCCAAACCTACATTTGCCGTTGTAATATATAAATCGTTTAAATTTTCCCCACCAAATGCACAAGAAGTAACTTGTTTTGCTGGAACACGAACCTCATCTATTTGTTTTCCTTTCTCAGGATCCCATCTTGACACCTTATAACCACCCCAGTGAGCAACCCATAACTTTCCTTCCGCATCCATCGTCATGCCATCAGGTCCACCCTCTTCTAAAGGAATAGTTACTGCTACTTTTTTATTCGTAATCTCTCCTGTTCTCATATTATAATCATAGGCAACTACTTGCTGTGTAGGTGTATCAATATAATACATGGTTTTAAAATCAGGTGACCAAGCTAATCCGTTAGAGACCGATATAGGTTCGAGCATTTTTTTTACAGTTAGGTCTGTATCTAAACAATATAAAGCAGCTTTATCATGTTTTAGATCCAACCTCATTGAACCAGCCCAAAAACGACCAGCAGGATCACATTTTCCATCATTAAAACGATTTTCTGGCAAGTGACTTTCTGGATCTACTATTTTCTCCAGCTTTTGAGTTTGTATATCATAAATGAAAAAACCATCCAACATCGCTAAAACAAGACCTCCACTGCTTCTTTTTACAACTGCTCCTGGCGCTTGATCCAATTGAATTGTTTTGTTTGATTTTTCTTTTGAATTGTATATATGTAATTTTTCTTCTAAAATATCAACCCAATATAAACATTGCTCATCTTCATCCCAACAAGGTCCCTCTCCAAGGCTTGATTTTGAATCAACAATTAATTTTACTTCTTCCATCTTTTATATTCCCCTTCTGTGTATGGCTTGTCTAATCTTCTTCTTGAGAAGATATTATTACGAAAAAGACCTTTTTGCAAACCTTATACTTAACAGGAGGGAATGCCCTAAAGGCTTGAGCATAGATCTCAAGCCTAGAAAATGAGTATGAAAGAAAATAAATATCTAACTATCTTTGATTTATAAACAAGCAAGAGTTAATCTGAGGAACTCTCATTCTCTGAGTTCATTTCTTCATCCCGATCTTTATCTGAAAACATTTCACGAACTTCCCAAGATTCAACAATTTGATGAGAGGTTCGAGCATCAAACCCACTTCCCATTAAATAACTAATTAATGCAACTTCCTCCATAGCTTGTTTATAGTTCTTATTTTCAGCTTTATCTAATCCATGTCGAATCCAGGGAGAAATTTGCATAAATACATTCGTTAAATCTGTCGGAGAGGATGTAGAACGCATATAATATGGTAAATTAGCGGCTTGCTCAGCCACTTTTTCTGGATCCATCTTAGGTAACATATAATGTGACATCATGTTTTCTGTTGGAGCAGCTACATTTGGAGGATACATATTTGGCTGCTGATAATAATTATAGCCTGGAGGTTGCATACTAGGGAAAGCAAACATTGGAGCAACGCCTATTGCATTTGGATATTGTTGCATTTCCTGAGGGTGCATTGGATACATATTTGCTGACATTTCCTTTACTTCCTTTGGATGAAGCTGCTGGTTGCCCTCTGTCATTTCTTCTACTTGTTCTGCTGTAAAAAATTCCGTACTAGGGTTTATTCCTTGTGTATCCGTTGGACTGGTAGTGGATGGAGTTAATTCCTGATTACCCATCGGATAGATGTTTGTATTCATCGCTTGTGTTCCCATAGGATACATCGAGTCCATATTTGCGTTCATTCCTTGTACACCTGTTGGATACATGGGATGCATATTTGTATTCATTCCTTGGGCTCCCATTGAATACATAGATTGTACATTTGAATTCATCTGCTGAGTGCCCATCGGATACATATAAGGTGTCATATCTTGTACTCCCATAGAGTACATTGGCATCATCATGGATTGATCAGCACATGTATTACAAGGATTAGGTTTACATCCAGAACAAGGTGACGAATAAGTTAATGGTTGTGTCATAGAAGAAGGATACTTTTTAGGAGTAGTATTTTCATTTTGTTGTTGAGCGGCTGTATTATTTGATGATGGTTCTGGTAATGATACACTTGGTTGAACCATATTTAAATTATCATTCATATGATCTTGCTCCTTTCTTTACATGTTCCTCTATATATTGTATTAGCGATACATCCTATGCATTCGCCTATCATATTGTGCTTGTTCACACGATTGTCACTAATTTCACGTGTTTGCCATGTTAAATTCAATAAATTACAATTAAAATTTGAATGGGTATAAAATTTTATTAGGGGGTTACATCAATGAAAAAAATCTTATTTCTAGTTACGATATTAGCGATAGTATTAACTGCAGCAGCGTGTGGAGCTTCAGAAGGTACAAGTGACGCAACAAATAATGCTGCTGTTGAAACATCTTCTGCAGATGCTAAGGAATTGAAGCTCACTGCATCTAACTGGGCATTTGATAAAGCAGAATATAAAGTAGCCGTTGGAGAACCTGTTAATTTTTCAATTGAAAATGCGGAAGGATTTCATGCATTTAAGATTAAGGAACTTGGTATTGAAATTGACCAAAGTACACCTAAACAATTTACAATTAATGAAGCAGGAACCTATGAAATTAAATGTTCCATTCAATGTGGTTCTGGACACAAAGACATGATATCTACGTTAGTTGTTGAATAATGTGAAGTAAGGTTTAGCTAAACAAAAAAAGCATCTTAAACCACTATGAAGTGGAATAAGATGCTTTTTTCTATTCTATTTTGAGTTCTTTTTCTGCAAGTTCGATCCACTCATTGTACTCACTCTTTAATTTATGAAAGGCATCCTGTAACTTGCTATACTTCTCTTCAATCTGATCTGATTTATCTTTTGCTTGTTCTTTTTGTTGCCAAGCATCTTTAAGATCCTCTTCTAGTTTCTGTTGGTACTTTTTCAATTGGGACATCTCTTCTATTAATCGCTCTTCTTTTTCACTTTTTTCTTGATTTTGTTTCATATACAATTCGTTTTCTGATTCAAGTTTCTGTATTCCGACATTCAGTATTTCATTTTCCTGTTGAATGTCCTTTACTTGGAAATACTCATTTGAGATATATAAAGCAGATAAAACAGATAAACGGTTTAGATCTAATTTCGTTTGTTCACCAGCTATTGTGCGCATTTTACCATCCACATAGGACGCAATTTCTTTTATATATTCAGGAGTCATATCTGGACTCCCTTTCATTTTATATTGTGTCCCGTAGATGTTGACAGTTACTCTAGTTTTTTCTTCATCAGGCTTCACAGGTCGTCCTCCCTACCAAACAAAAGATCAGTATGTTTCTATGATAACTTATTTCGATATGATTGACCTAATTCCCTGCTTTATTTCCTTAATTCTGCATGAAAAGATTTTCCAATTTCTTCAACTACTTTACCATGTAGGTCCGTAACTTCTTCATCTGTTAATGTACGTTCTAAATGTCTATAAACTAAGGATAACGCCACGCTTTTTTTATTGCTATCCACTTTTTCTCCTGTATAGATATCGAAAACTTGAACGGATTCAAGCAACTCCTTCGCTGTTTCTTTGATCGAATTTACAATTTCTCCAATTTGTAAGGATCGATCTACAACAACTGCAATATCTCTTCCAATCGCCGGATATTTTGGTAACGTAGTATAATGGATATCAAAATTAGCAAGTTTATAAACTTCTTCTAACGTGATTTCTAAAATATAGACTTCGTCTAAATCTTTTTCTTGTTGTATAGAAGGATGCAACTGTCCCAACGATCCAAGTTCAATCACTTTATCTTCCGTTTTGATTTGGATGGAAGCCGTTCTACCAGGGTGGAAACCATCCGGACTAGTCGAAACAAATTGTAAACCCGAAATTCCAATAACCTCAAATAAAGTTTCAATGTGACCTTTTAAGTCATAAAAATCTACGTTATTTTCTTGTACAGACCAATTTGCAGCTTCTCTTTTACCTGTGAGCAATATAGATAGAAGTTCTTTTTCTTCAGGTTGTCTAGATAAAGATTGTTCTTCCGTAAGAAATACATTTCCAATTTCAAAAATATGAACATCAGATTGATTTCTATTTTTATTATAAGATGCTACATCCAAAAGATGAGGTATTAAACTTGTTCTCAAAGTACTTCTATCTTCACTCATCGGCATTGCTAATGAAATGGGCTTTGTTTGAGCATACATACCTTGGAATAGTTTAATTTGACTAGGATGTGTAAAAGAATAGTTCACTGTCTCGTACAAACCTTCATCTGTTAAAATTCGACGGATTGCTCTTCTAATCTTTTGTTCTTTAGATAGTGAACCTGGTGTTGTTGTTCCAACCATTAAGCTCGTTGGAATATGATCATACCCATGTAAACGTGCTACTTCTTCAATTAAATCCACATCTCTTGTAATATCTCCACGTCGAGTTGGTATATGAACAATCACTTCATTTTCATCCGCTTCTGTATAAGAAAATTGTAATCGATCAAACACATTTAATACATCCTGCTTAGTTAAGTCTGTACCCAAATAATCATTTACTTTTTGCAAGCTTATTTGAATGTTAACTGCAGGATTTTGTGTTGAAAGTTCCTCTACAATTCCATCTGCCACTTTTCCATTCGCATATTGTGATAAAAGTGCAGCAGCTCGATTTAAGGCAACTGTAACATTTCCTGGGTTCACTTCTTTTTCAAATCGAAGACTTGATTCGGATCTTAATCCAAGTTTTTTAGAAGTGATACGAACAGCACTTCCTGAGAACTTAGCTGATTCAAGTAAGATATTTTTTGTTTGCGCTTGAACTTCTGAATTGGAACCACCCATCACACCAGCAATAGCAACAGGTTTTGTGCCATCTGTAATTAGTAACATATGATCATCTAATGTTCTTTCTTCATTATCTAAAGTGGTCATTTTTTCATCTTTTTTTGCTAAACGCACTTCAATATGACCCTCGTTTAATTGGTCTGCATCAAATGCATGTAATGGTTGACCATACTCTAACATCACATAGTTCGTAATATCCACAATATTGTTGATCGGGCGAATTCCTGCAGCCATTAATCGGTTTTGCATCCATAAAGGACTTGGCTGGATTGAAACTTCCTCAATATATCTCGCAGAATAATGATGACAATGTTCAGGGCTCAAATTTTTCACACTGATTTTTTCAGATGCTTTTGTATTAGAAGAGCTAACTTCTGTTGCAGGCAGTTTTATTTCTCGTCCTAAAATAGCCCCAACTTCATAAGCTGTACCCGCCATACTTAGACAATCAGAGCGGTTAGGTGTAAGCTCAAGCTCTAATACTTCGTCATTTAAACCAAGCACTTCTAATATATCTTCACCTACATTTGTATCTACCGGAAGGACTAAAATGCCTTCTTGAATTTCTTTAGGCAACAATCGATCGTTCATGCCTAATTCTTTAGCAGAACAGATCATACCATAAGATTCTACACCGCGAAGTTTCGCTTTTTTGATTTTAAAATTCCCTGGTAATACAGCACCTGGTACAGCAACTGGAACCTTTTGACCCGCTGCGATATTTTTCGCTCCGCAAATAATTTGAAGAGCCTCTTCTTGACCAACATCTACAGTACATAAACTTAATTTATCTGCATTCGGATGTTTTTCACACGTTTTTACATATCCGACAACTACATCTGTAATCCCTTTATTTAACTTTTCAACAACATCAACTTCTACTCCGCTGCGTGTTAATTTTTCCGCTAAATCTGAAGCCGTATATCCTGATACATCCACATATTCAGCTAACCATTGATAAGATACTTTCATCTATTTTCACTTCCTTCTCTTCTATATTCGAACAAATTGATTTAAGAAACGTAAGTCATTCGTAAAGAAATGACGGATATCATCTATGCCATATTTCAACATTGCTATTCTTTCTACACCCATTCCAAATGCAAAACCACTATATTCATTTGGATCATAACCTGCCATCTCCAATACACGAGGATGAACCATGCCTGATCCTAATATCTCGATCCAGCCTGTTTGTTTACAAATACGACACCCTTCACCTTTACAACTTGCACAAGTAATATCCACCTCTGCACTTGGTTCCGTAAATGGGAAAAAACTTGGACGTAAACGAATTTGTGTATCTTTGCCGTACATCTCTTGTACGAACTGTAACAACGTACCTTTTAGATCACTCATTCTAACGTTTTTATCAATGACTAATCCTTCGATTTGAGTGAAAACGTGAGAGTGAGTTGCATCATCATCGTCTCTTCGATACACTCGACCCGGACAAATAATTTTTACTGGAACTTCCCCTTTTTTCGCTTCCATCGTTCTGATCTGTACTGGAGAAGTATGAGTTCTCATTAAAAGCTCTTCTGTAAGATAAAAAGTATCTTGCATATCTCTAGCTGGATGGTCTTTTGGTAAGTTTAAAGCTTCAAAATTATAATAATCCTGTTCGACCTCTGGTCCTTCTTCAACGGTATATCCCATACCAACGAAAATATCTTCAATATCTTGAATCACTTTATTAAGTGGATGAATGGCTCCTTGAGATGGCTTTCTTCCTGGTAAAGTGATATCAATCGTTTCTTCTTTTAATCGATTTTCTAATTCTCTTTGTGAAATTTGATCTTGCTTCAACTGAATTCCATTCCCAATCGCTGAACGAACTTCATTGGCAACTTGCCCGATCACGGGTCTCTCCTCATTCGAGAGTTTACCCATGCCTCTTAAAATCTCAGTTAATGGTCCTTTTTTCCCTAGGTATTTCACTCTTAAATCATTTAGTGATTTACTGTCATTAACATTTTCTAGCTCCTTTAGAGCTTCCAGCTTTAACGCTTCTAATTGTTCTTTCATTATTTACCCTCCTTCAAATGTACCGACAAAATTAACTATTCCAAATCCAAAAAGTGAAAAACAACCGCAGATATCATTGCACAAAAAAGACTCCTCCATCCGTAAGGGACGAAAGAGCCGTGGTACCACCCTAATTAGAACATTCGAGATAACAAATATTCTCACTTCATTTAAATAACGGTGTATTCACCGGAATCTCTACTTCCAAAAAGTTGGTTTTTTCAAGTTTCTGCTCTGGGGCGAACTTCAGTAGTCTGTTCAAGTAGAAAGGCTCTCAATCTAGGCATTTCTTCCCTGTAATGAAGTGCTACTTACTTTTCCCCTTCAATGCATTTTTGTATTTAATTTCAATAACGGTATTATATGAAAATAAGTTATAAATTGCAAGTAAATTAAGACTTATTTGTGATTTATTTCAACTATCCCTTCTAATCTCCAGATAAAAATGCATCAATTAACTTCCAAGTAATCTGGTTATTATGATCTACTTCAAACTCATATAATCCTACACCATGAATATGTCCATCTTCAAAATGTGCGTAAACCCATTTATAGTTTATAACTGTTGCTTTGTAAAAAAACATTGTACCACCCAAGACACCATCAAAAGGAATCAATTCTGGATGTTCATATAAATCTGTTATAATGTCCTCAGAATCATCAATGCCAACCCAACTTAATTCTTGAATGGATGCAGAATCTAATATTTCCAAATTTTCAATATCAGTATTCAAATCTGTTATTTCACTTCTTAACTTGTCATTTTCTAATTTAACTTTTAATAATTCCTTTTCAGTTGCTGCTTTCTCATTCATTAATGTATTTTGCTCATCTTCACTTAATTGTAACCGTTTGTTTATATCTTCGTTCAATTCATTTATACTATTGTTCTTAGAATATTGTACAACATTTATAACTAATAATATAACGACTAAACTCACCACTGCTGTGATTTTAGTGAACCTACCTAATGTACTTCTGTCCATCAGCTTCATCCCCATTTCTTAATAATTAAAGCCTTCACAATATATAAAAATCATACATGATTCTTACATTCACTTGCAATACTATTTTAATGCTTGGTACACTTGATAATATAAAAATGTTAATATACAATATATGAATAAGTGTTCATATACAAATGTTTAGAAACAAAAAAACAGAACATTTCTATGCTCTGAATTGATAGTAATATGTAATGGAGCGGGTGATGGGAATCGAACCCACGCGACCAGCTTGGAAGGCTGGAGTTCTACCATTGAACTACACCCGCATGTAAGGTATTAATGGTCGGGACGACACGATTTGAACATGCGACCCCTTGGTCCCAAACCAAGTGCTCTACCAAGCTGAGCTACGTCCCGTTATTGTTCAATACCTTTTGTTGCGACAAGAACTAATATACCATGACTTAATATAAAACGCAAATGTTTTTTTATGGGAAGGCGGTAATTTCGTGAGTGAATCAGTAAAACTCGATGTCATAGTCATAGGAGCGGGACAAGCAGGTTTAGCTTTAGGCTATTATTTAAAGCAATCAAATCTATCTTTTTTATTATTAGATCAAAATTCACAAATAGGAGAAACATGGGTTAAACGTTACGATTCGTTAATCTTATTTTCACCTAGAAAATATAGTAGTTTACCCGGTTTCCCATTTCCAGGAGAACCTAATGGATACCCTAACAAAAATGAAACCGCAGATTATTTAAAACAATATCAAAAACAATTTTCCATCCCTGTTAAACTGAATACCAAGGTTACACAATTAACAAAGGAAACCGATCGATTTATTACTGTAACAAATGATAAAACATATCATTCAAAAATAGTTGTCATTGCAACAGGGCCATTTCAAATTCCTTTTATCCCTAAATTAAATGATTCAGGATTGGATGAACAAATCATACAATTACACTCCTCACAATATAAAAATCCAGAGCAACTTAACAAAGGGAAAACATTAATAGTAGGAGCAGGGAACTCTGGAGCACAAATTGCTGTAGAACTTCATAACACACATGATGTATATCTCTCAACTAGTCAAAAATTAAAATTTTCACCACATAAGTTTGCAGGTAAGAGTGTCTTTTGGTGGTTTGAAACACTCAAAATCTATGATGTATTTCGTTCAGGAACAAAGTTTGGAGAATGGATCAAAAAACAACCTGAACCCATCATGGGGACTGAATTAAAAGAACTTATTCAACATAATAAAGTGAAACTGACTGCAAAAACAACATCTATAAACGGAAATGAGGTTACATTTGAAGATGGAAAAACATTAACTGTAGATAATATCATTTGGGCAACAGGTTTTACACAGAACTTCGAATGGATTAAAATAAATAATGTAATTAACCAAAAAGGAAACCCACTGCACAAAAGAGGAGTTTCTTCAGTTCCAGGGTTGTTTTTTATTGGGTTACCTTGGTTACATAAAAGACCTTCTGCCCTCCTTGGAGGAGTGGGAGAAGATGCAGAATATATCGTGAGTAGTCTAAAAAGTATGTAATTATAATCTTTGTATTTAGAGGAGAGAAAATACATGAAATATCGTCGTCTTGGAAAAACGGATTTAAAAGTATCTATTGTTGGAGTAGGGACATGGCAATTTGGTGGCGAATGGGGTGAAACCTATACAGCGCAAGAAGCAGCTCAAATTTTAGAAAAAGCAAAAGAGGTTGGCATCAATCTCATTGATACAGCCGAATGTTATGGTGATCATTTATCGGAATCATTAATTGGACAATATTTAAAAAATGAAAAACGTGAAGATTGGGTTGTGGCCACTAAATTTGGACATAAGTTTAACGGTTTATTTGAACGTGATCAAGTTTGGAGTGCCGATCAGGTCATTAAACAATTGGAAGACTCTTTAAAGGCTCTTCAAACGGATTATATCGATCTGTATCAATTCCACTCTGGTACCGATGAATACTTCGATAATGATGAATTGTGGACAGCTTTAGATAAACAAGTACAAGCGGGAAAAATTCGTCA
Organism: Chengkuizengella sediminis; assembly: GCF_010078385.1. Taxonomy (NCBI): domain Bacteria; kingdom Bacillati; phylum Bacillota; class Bacilli; order Caryophanales; family Paenibacillaceae; genus Chengkuizengella; species Chengkuizengella sediminis. The sequence goes on along the minus strand of NZ_SIJC01000006.1, from coordinate 23,852 downwards.
TCTTGGAATTTCTATCGGTAGCAACGAAAACATACATCAAACCAAAAACGCAACGAAAGTAAACGCAAAAGCGATCCAGGTTGTATACAATCGATTAGATCGAAAACCAGAAAATGAGGTTTTCCCTTCTTGTCAAGAACAAGATCTTGGTGTATTAGCTAGAGTCCCATTAGCCAGCGGTTATTTAAGTGGAAAATATAAACCAGGTGCTGAGTTCGGTCAGACAGACGTAAGACATCGACATACAGATCGAGATGACAGGCTAAAAATCGTTGAGGAAATCAAACAATACGAAGTTCCTGAAAAGATGGATATGGCACAGTGGGCATTAGCATGGTGTCTCAAACATCCAGCAGTCACTACTGTTATCCCAGGTTGTAAAAATGTGAAACAGGTTGAGTCCAATGCAGCGGCTGTTCAATACATAAGTGATAATCATCCACAGACTTGGAAGGATGAAGAGGAAGAGAAATAAAGTAAACATTAAGGTAGACCGCTTTTTTAAATAAAGGCGGTCTATTCTTACGATTAGTCAAGTATAATTTAAAAATTAATATTATGTTTATGTTTTATTAAAATCACTCTTCCCTAATATAACTTCTCACCTTAAATTCAAAAGATATTACCCAAAACCCTTTTTCCGTACAACGTATCGAGTACCCGTAAAAGTAATAGGACCAAATAAAAAAACATCCGTACCATTTATACTAGGTGTACTTACAATCACTTGATAGGTCACATTTTTTTCTAAAGAATCAATGACATCTACAGTTTCTTGTGAAAATATTTGCCCTTCAGAATCGTCCCCCTGAGTATCAATTTCAGTTTTTGCTGTATAAATCTGTTCATTATTCTTTAATATGGCGTGAACTATGAGAAGGTTATTATCCTGATTATTAGTTAAATGAAAAATACTGTTTAACCAGACGCGATCCCCTGGTTTTAAACAGTCAAAAGTAACTTTTGCAACAGCAGTGGGGTTAGTAGAGTTACCAATCTCCGTTACTTCGGTTGGTTCTTTTTCAGGAGTAACGAATTCAAATTGTTTAATCTCTACTTTATTTAAGGGTAAACCCTTTTTCCCATCGACATATCGAGTACCCGTAAACTCAATGGGGCCCAATAAAGAAACATCTGAAGTAATTCCCCCCTCCGTAGATGCACTCACAACTACCTGATAGGTTACATTTTTTTCTAAAGAGTCAATCACATCCACGTATTGTTGTGAAAATATTTGCCCAATAGAATCTCTAGCTACACCTCCATCAATTTCGGTTCTTGCAGTATAAATAGACACATTATTTTTTAATATTCTATGATCTATGATAGGTTCATCATCCGCATTATTAGTTAAATGAAAAATACTGTTTAACCAGATGCGATCCCCTGGTTTTAAACAATCAAAAGTAATTTTTGTCACAACAGTAGGATTATCAAAATCAGTAGAAATCATATCTACTATTGGATCATCAGTCTTCACAGGAGGGGAAAATTCAAATTGTTTGACCTCTAATTTTTGAAACGAAAAACCGTCTTTCCCATCGTCCAAAAGAGTACCTGTAAACGCAATGGGACCCAATAAAGAAACATCTGAAGCAATTCCCCCCTCCGTAGATGCACTCACAACTACCTGATAGGTTACATTTATTTCTAAAGAATCAATGACATCTACAGTTTCTTGTAAAAATATTTGCCCCTCAGAATCGTCCCCCGGAGTATCAATTTCAGTTTTCGCTGTATAAATCTGTTCATTATTTTTTAATATTTTGTGATCTATGATAGGTTCGAAATTCGGACCCGTATTATTAGTTAAATGAAAAATACTGTTTAACCAGATGCGATCTCCTGGTTTTAAACAGTCAAAAGTAATCTTTGTTACTACAGTAGGTTTAGTAGGATCAGTAGAAATCATATCCACTATTATATCAGGAGTATTTACAGGAGTAACAAACTCAAATTGTTTGACCTCTACTTTATTTTTAAATGACATTTGATTATTCACCTCTTTTCTTTGTCAGACTTATTTTTGTATATATTTATATAATGCAAACAAGATTGATTTTGTATGGGTATTTAGAATAAATAGTCTGATGTAGCGTGTTATCAAGGGATTTATTTTAATAAAAACAAAAATCTTAGTTTCCATTTTTCAAAAAAACACAAATTAACCTAGGATAATTCATTTTTTTACACTAGGTTAGTTTATGTTAAAATGAAATGTATAACTATGATGAAGCTGCGAATCTGTAGTCATAGTCTACGCTGTGTGCAACAAAATAGAAGACGGTCTTCAACAATTTGTTAACACATGCGATGGACGCAACTTTATGACATTTGTGATAAGGTTGTGTTTTTAATTTATCGTAATAATCAATCAAATGATTCTGGACAAACCGCCTCAGCCTAATCATATTTTGAATCATAATATATAACAGCTCTTTCCAGATTGAAAACGACGAATGTCAATCCGTGTATACGCATTGAGTAGTAGTACGAACCAATGCCTGTGGTCTGCACTACTACTCTTAGTGTGTTTTCAAAAATAAATTTTTTATCTTTTTGTTGACTCTAACCGTACGTCATAGCTTACGATGAATTTGGAGGTGATACTTCATGTATAAAGTAAAAGAAGTTTCAAGCATTGTAGGTGTAAGTGTGCGCACACTTCACCACTATGATCGCATTGGACTGCTTGAACCTGAAACAACTACTCCGGCCAGATATCGACTTTATACTGATCAAAACCTCGAAAGACTGCAGCAAATCTTATTTTTTAAGGAAATGGATTTTAGTCTGCAGGAAATTAAAGAGATTTTAGATCGAGCTGACTTTGACAGAAAAAAGGCTCTTAAAACTCACAAAGAAGTGTTATTAAAAAAGAAAAACCGCATCGAGGAAATGATCAAAACGGTGAATAAAACGTTAGAGTCAATTGAAGGAGGAATTAAAATGGAAAACAAAGAGATGTTTAACGGGTTTGACATGAAAGAAATTGAAGAACATCAAGTAAAATATGCTGATGAAGCGAAACAAAATTACGGTGAAACCTATAAAAAAACGGCAGAGAAAACGAAAAATTATACGAAAGAAGATTGGAAAAATATCACTGAAGAAGCAAATGGTATATATAAAAAGTTAGCTTCAAGAATGGAATTTGCTCCTGAGGATGAACAAACTCAAGATACGATACACGAATGGAGACAGCATATTACTAAATATTATTACGAATGTACGGTTGACATCTTCAGAGGACTTGGAGATATGTACGTTTCAGATGAACGATTTACGAAAAACATCGATAAACACAAACAAGGTTTAGCTGAATTTATGAAACAAGCTATGTTTGTCTACTGTGACAATCAGACTAATTGATAAAACAATGAATCAGATTCATACAAACCAGTAGAACCAATCCGTGAAAACCATTCGAGAATGAACCCATTTTCGAATGGTTTTTCTTTTATATTCTAAAACTTTTTTAGAAATGTAGTAGTATTTATTATTCATATTATGTATATTAATAATATTAATAATAATTTTTAAGGGAGAAACCATATGATTCCATTCATCATCATGTTTATCAGCTTTTCTGTTTTTTTTATTTTATCTACAATAGGTCTTCTACCTAGAGCTTTAACAATTAGAGAGATAGGGAATTATTCGATGTCTATTATGCTTATTTTTATTGGTATTAGTCATTTTGTGCTAATGGATGATATGCTAAAAATGATCCCCTCTATAATCCCTTTTAAATTAGCCATTGTGTATATGACAGGTGTGTTTGAGATCCTTTTCGGAGTAGGTCTCCTTATTCCACGCTTTAAAAGAATATCGGGGATTCTACTGGTTATTTATTTTATTGCAGTTTTTCCTGCTAATCTAAACAATGCTTTATATGCCACACAATTATCTGGTGCCATTCCAAGTAATCCAACCTACTTGTGGATACGACTCGCTCTACAACCACTGCTTATGATATGGGTTTTATGGTGCACTGGAGTTGAACAGAATCAATCAACTGAATCAATAAAACAATAGATAAAGGAGAACAAAATGCAAGCAAAAGATGTGATTTTAGGATTATTAAAAACAAAGGATATGTCTGGTTATGATATTAAAAAAAAATTCGAAGAGGAGTTTTCCTTTTTTTTTGATTCCAGTTATGGCAGCGTGTATCCTACATTAAAAAAACTAGAAGAAAATGAATATATCTTTAAAAAGACCTTAATTCAAGAAGGTAAACCAAATAAGCATTTATTTTCGATCACAACAAAAGGGGAAGAACTTTTTGAGAATTATCTGCAAAGTGAAGTAAAGAGAGATAATATACGCTCTGATATTTGTATGAGACTGTATTTTGGAGAATTTATGGATAAAAACCAATTATTTAATACCATCGATAATGCCATCTCACAAAATAAAAATACGATAGAACAACTTGAACAAATGCACACTAAGTACTCCGTAAATATGTCAGATACACAAAAGATCAGTCTTGAAATCGGCATTGAATATCACAAAAGCCAGTTAAATGTTTTACTAAGTGGCATAAAAAAGTTAGAAAATAATTAAAATACACATATCTTCAAGATTGATTCATTCATAAGTTAAAAAAGCTGATATTTCATACCTTCATGTATGAATATCAGCTTTTGAGTGTTGCTTAGTTCCATATATTTTAAAATGTATACCATTTTATTTTTTGTATAACCTAAAACAACAAAAGCCCTACCTCTCTTTTGTCCTTGCGGCTCCGATGACCGCGCCAGTGTGAATCAGTAATACTTACAAACTCTATTAGGGTTATGAGAATTTGAATCATATGGTGAGGATTAATACCTAATGAGGAACAATCTGAGGTTTTAAAGCAACAACTTATACAAGTTAACATATCCATCCGTAAAAGTCAACCGATCATTTCTCTTGAAAAATATCTATACCGAATCCCTCTAATACTTCAATCGCTTTTCTCACAGGAAGCTTTGGCAAAGAATATTCTTTATGGATCACACTCTCTATTTCCTCAACGCTGCTCAACTTTATTTCAGTTTCTTTTAAATCTAAAGTTCTAATCGAAAGTTTATTATTATTTAGAGATAGTGTTCGCCCATTTTTTATTTGAAATAGATCTACACGAAGTTTGGACATAAAAAAAGCATCCGTTTTAAAAGAGTTCTTTATAACCTCATTAACATCTTGAGCAGAACAAGTGTTATCTGGATTAAAAATCCAAGCATTATTTACAAAATTGCCATGACGATATCTAGTAAAACGATAATAACCTTCTTGTTCGTCATCTGGAAGTATTTGAATTTCATCTGGTCCATAAGTTGAAGAATTTTTTCTATTTTCAAACCTAACTGGTCTAAAAATTGGCGCGGCCCCACCAAAATCCATATATAATCGTTCAGCTGGAAATTCAGGTAATTTCACTAAAATAGCTGTATGACCTGAACCCAACAGTACTAGATCACAATCATATCCTATACACGATAACAATTTTTGAGCATAAGGATTTAATACGATGCAAGTTCCTCCAAAATCATTAAATAAATTCTCTACATACTTTTCTATTGGGGGAATGTAATACTGGTTTGTTCTATAATCAGAAAAATCAAGCAATTTACTCACATTTTCAAAAGGTAATGTAGAAAGATGCCTCTTGCAAAACAATTCCAGAAACTCATATGAAGGAGATTCCGGTATTGTTAAATGCAACTTTTTTAAATATTGAGAAACCCAATCTGGTGTTTTTTGTATATTCATATCAACCACTCCATAACCAATTTATATAGAATTCAATTTCATGTCATTTCAACATTAAGTTCATTTTTAAGAATTTTAAAAAACATCTTCAAATCGTTTAATCTTTTACAGCAATTCCATGGATTACGTTGTTACCTTTGTTGGACAAGGATTTATTGTTAAAACCTTTCATATTGGCTCCTATAACCCCAACAATGATTAAAATTGTACCGATCATATGATACGTGTAAAAAGCTTCGTTTAATATGAAAACCCCTGCGACAATACTTACAATTGTTGAAAGATTCACAAAGACACCTGATCGAGATGCTCCCATTTTTGCAATCATATAGTTTGTTAAAAATGAAGAGACAACGGATGCAAAAACCCCTAGATACAAAATAGATAAAATAAAGTTTGGTTCAAGAAATAACGAAAAGTCTGCTTTATCAGGAGACACAAATAATATAATATTAAACATGACCATACCTATACCCATCATGGCATAAGTCAACTCTAAGGGGGAAAATTGCTCTGAGTATTTGCGAGCAAGAATAGAGTAAAATGCCATCGATATAACGGATAAAAGAATAAGAATGAATCCAATGAGGTTTGATCCCCCTTCTACCCCACTCATGAAACCGATATATAATACACCACCTGCTGAAAGTAAAATTGAACCTTTTTGGATCAACGACGTACTTTCCTTTAAAAATAACGAAGCAAATACCATAACAAAGATCGGAAGCAAGGCTGTGATAATACCCGCTTCACTTGATGTAGCATACTTCATGCCATAAGTTTGAAAAGAAAAAGCAAGCACAGGCTGAATGAGTGAAAATAAAATAAGCGGAAGTACAGGTTTATTTCGAAAGTTGACTTTAACTATTTTAAATAAAATAAAAACCGTCATTGCCATAAAAGCAATTGTAAAACGATAGGATAATATAGATAATGCTGAAGCTTCGTTTACAATATTTTTTAAAAATAAAAAACTTAAACCTACAATAATAGCTCCTAATAGACCAGCCATAATCGGTAATGTATTGTTTTGTCTCATACTTAATTCCTCCTAATTGATAACTTATACTTAAATCTTACTTTATGTTTGTATCTATCACATCGACTAATAGGATGAACAAAACTACAACTTTAGACTGAGAATTTCCTCTTGTAAAACAGAACATTTTGACGCACAAAAAAACCACAAATAAGTAATCCCTGAATGAAGGTGATTCAATAAATGATCATCATTTTCATATATCATTTCAGCTATGTGGGTTACAAATTTGCGGTTCAGTTAAGTTATTTTTAGTAATGTAAATTTAGATCTATATTTATGAAGGATATCCCCCACCTGGTGGTGGCCAAGCTCCAAAAATTCTACGAATTAATACGATTTCTGCTAAATGGTATGAGTTATGTGAAGCCATATTTCTCAAAATCCCTGCTTTCGGTTCTGTAGGCCATTTTTCTAAAGGTTCATCCAATTGTGTATTCATTGCAAATTCACAGGCTTGATCTACCCCTGACAGTAACTCTTCGATCATTTTATTCCATTCTTCTTCATTGGTAGGTTTATCTTCCTCAGGCCAGGATTCCATTGCAGATTTAGGTAATACTGGTTGCTCTCCTTCAAGATAACCAAGAAACCATCTTTGCCAATACAGCATATGACTTAATAATTGATAAATCGTGTAAGGTAATTCACCAATTTGTTTACCTGCAAGCTCATAATCAATATCAGATAAAGCTCTTTCTATTGGAATATGCCCACGTTCTCCCTTTAACGATTTTACTAATGTTTCTCCAAAAACTTCGTTTGCATTTGTCATGTTATCCCTTCCCTCCATGATTTATGATATCCATTTTATCAGACTAAACGTGAAAAACAAAAACAAGACTGATGCTATCCTTAGACTTTCTACTCACATCTACTGTAAAATAAACAATAAGAGGAATTTTAATTAAATCTATTTTGAATAGGAGTTCAAGATGTCAAATAAACTTTATTACTCAAATCCATTTTTAAAAATGTGGGAAACAAACATAAAAGAGATGAATGAACGAAACAATCAATACATCATACAATTAGAAGAAACTGCTTTTTATCCTGAAGGTGGTGGACAACCTGCCGATAAAGGAACGATCAATGGGATAAAAGTATTAGATGTACAGGAGAGAAACGGAGCCATTTATCATACCTTGGATGAATTACCTGAAGGAGATCTTTTAAAGTGTGAAATTGATTGGAAACGCCGTTTTGAACACATGCAGCACCATACTGGTCAGCACCTTTTATCAGCGGTATGTATTGAATTGTATGATGCACATACCGTCAGTTTCCATCTTGGAGTAGATACCGTCACGATTGACTTAAATGTTCAACATTTATCCAAAGAACAACTAGATCATATCGAACATCAAACGAATTTATACATTTATGAAAATAGACCTGTAAAAACATATATGGTTGGAAAAGAAGATCTCTCAAAACTTCCATTACGAAAAACTCCTGAGGTAGACGAAGCTATTCGAATTGTAGAAATAGATGATATTGACACGTCTGCCTGCTGTGGAACGCATGTAGAATCAACGGGACAAATAGGAATGATTAAAATCTTAAAAACTGAAAAACACCGTGGCGGAATTCGACTTTACTTTAAGTGTGGGTATAGAGCTTTGGCGGATTATGATGCAACTCATCAAGTATTAATGTCAGTAGGAGCTAAATTAAATACAAATCGAGATACGTTGTTAGCAAGACTTGAGCAAATAGAACAGGATCAAAAACAGCTTCAAAAACAACTTATAGAAACAAAAGAGAAATTATTTTCTTCATTAGCAGAACAACTTATCAATGAAAAAAATGATCATTTGATTATTCAGTCCTTTGACGAATATAACATGAAAGATTTACAACTCATTACAAAAACCATATTTTCTAAAAGTGAAAGTATTGTTCTTTTTAGATCTAATAGTGAAAAGCGATTATTACTAGCACAAAGCAGCGGGTTCTCTTTAGATTGTGGAGCTCTCTTTAAAGAGCATTTAGAACAATTTAATGGTAAGGGCGGAGGAAGTAAGGTTCAGGCGCAAGCGATGTTTGAATCTGATGAGAAATTAGTACAATTCGAGGAGTTTATTGTAAATCATTTGCTTATTCAAACTGAGGATTGAAAATCAACATAAACTGGACTACTACGTTCAGGGGTTGACATTAAATTAATTCATTCCCTTCTGATCCTAATTCTATTTCAACATGGCGATTTTCTGAAGTCACTTTTTCTAAGAGTTCATCTAAGGTTGGTTTTTTTGTCACATGAAACACCCCCTCATACAAATATTGTACTCTTCTCATTACACACCCAATCATAAAACATATATATAGTGTACATTATGATTGGGTTTATGTTTAATTACAAGAGATTAAATACATGAGATAAAACCTAACTTCTATAAACTAGATCCTCAAAAGGAAGGAAATACATTGGATAATTTGAAAGTTGCTTAAATCCGAGCTTATTAGCTATTGCAATGGAGTCTTTACGAAAATGCTCAGTCGTCCAATGAGGAATCCCACCTATATTTAGGCATTCTTCAATGAACAAACTAGCCATTACAGTAGCAAGTCCTTTACCTCTATGTTCTGGTTTATATGTGTTGATTCCAATTTCGTACTCATTATTACTCACAAAAGCAGAGATACATGTACCAACCACTTCATCTTTCTTTAGTACACAATATCCTAATCCCTTATTATAAAATGTATCTAGAGACTCCCAAAATTTCTTTATCTCATTCGAAATCATGTTCTCATTGTCTAAATAAATTACACTTGGGTCAATTTTTAATATCCGATATTCATCTGGAACACTTTTTACGTCTAAAGATGAAAAACGTTTCTTTTCAAATTTAAAAGGGACTCTCTCCCCTTTCATTAGCTGGTTTTTAAAGATATTATTTAAATTCCTTTCCCACGACTGAAAGGGGTATAACTCTAAATTTAAACAATCGTCACCAATTGCAAGTGCTTCTAGTTTTAAGCTATGGATAATAAAGCCCTCTATTTGCGAATTAAAAACAGGGTTCTCGCTATTTCCTATCAAATAAAACAATTCCATTTGAGCCCATATTAAAGCAGCAGTCGGAGAGTTTTTATGATCAACAAAAATTCTCCCTACATTGTTTCTATCAATTACACCGTTGATTACAGGATGTTTCTCTAGTCCATTTAATAGTGGTTTCATTTTAGGGTAATCTTTAGGATTTAACTCGTATATCATTTGATCTTCCTCTTTCTGTTTTAAGTTCTTATACCTTGAATTAAGACTTAAAACAGGTAAGCATTTAGGTTATTCGTACCCATTCAACACCTTCCATCGTTACATGTCTTATCAAAATAAATGAAGTGTTTCTTCTTTCCTTATGCAAATTTCATATAAACTAATTAGTTAACTTTAATAAGTAACTTCCCATCACTTGTCCGTCCTAATTTTGTGTTACATTTTGGGCATAAAAATTCATCACTTTCACCTGATGGAACTTGAATGATTTGTCCACAAGCTGGACATTTATCAATTTGCCTTGAACCTATACCTCCATTAAAAACACGCTTTATTTTTAGAGCACCTTTAACAATGTTAAAAATCAAATATAAAACTATAAATATAAACACCCATTTAATAAAAGAAATCATTTGTTATTCTCCATTCTATAATCTTATACTTCTTCATATCTTCCGAATGATTCACTCTATTTTATTGCGCTAATATGTATGCCTTCTTCTTGTAATTTCTTTCTTATCATTTTAACAAAAGTCAGTGCCTCCAATCCATCCCCATGAACACATATGGTATCTGCTTGTATTGATATTTCTTTCCCATATACGGTTTTTACTTTTTGCTGTTGAATCATTGATAATACTTGTACTGTTGCTTCTTCTGCATCCTCAATAAGTGCTTCTTTTTGATTTCGTGGTGTTAAAGCGCAATCATCTTGATAGGTTCGATCAGCAAACACCTCATTTGCGCAACGTAATCCGATCTGTTCTCCTGCTTTGACTAATTCACTTCCAGATAAACCATACAATAATAACTGATTATCAAAATCATAAACAGCTCTAGCGATAGAATCAGCTAATGATCTATTTTTAGCTGCCATATTGTATAACGCCCCATGTGGTTTAACATGATGTAATCGCCCGCCCTCTGCTTTTACGAATGCATTTAAAGCGCCAATCTGATATAACACAATTTCATAGGTTTCTTCTGGTGTAATATCTATGTTTCTACGACCAAATCCTTGTAAATCTTGTAACCCAGGATGAGCACCAATAGCCACTTTATTTTGTAAACATAATTGAACTGTTTTTCGCATTGTACTTGGATCACCTGCATGGAATCCACAAGCTATATTTGCTGAGGTCACAAACTTTAATACTTCTTCATCCATTCCGATGGAATATACACCGAAACTCTCTCCTAAATCACAGTTGATATCTACAGATAACATTTCAATCCCCCCTCCTCCAACGTTCACTAATCATCAGTTTTAAAATATGAATATCTTTTTCTTGCTGTAAATATAGAAACTCTGCTTCTTCTAAAGTAACCTCCTGAAACATTAAGGAGTCTCCTGGTTTTAGCTGAGCAATTAATGGGAGATCTACTGAAGCAACTTGTGCAATACGTGGGTAACCACCTGTAGTTTGTCTGTCAGCTAATAATATGCGAGGAAATCCATCTGGTGGTACTTGAATCGTACCCATCGTAACGGCTTCTGAAATCATATTTAAATTAGTTTTAAGTTGAATTTGAGCCCCGTTTAATCTGTAGGCCATTCTATCTGATTGAGGATGAATAGTGAAAGTCTCACTCAATAGAGAAGTTATACTTTCATCTTGAAATAATTCAAACTCTCTTCCTTTCATCACTCTAATCATCACCTGAGATTGATAAGCTGGTAAACTATATTCACTTACAAACCAAGGTAGAGGGATAAATGATTTTAAGGAAGTAGAGTAAAGTTGTAAAAAGGACTGTATTTTAGTATTCCCTATGTAATCAGATTGATGGACTGAGATTAAATCTCCTTGTTTTAAAGCTCGCCCCTCGTACCCTCCAATTGCTGCTCTTAAATATGTACTGCTACTGCCCATAACTTCTGGAACTGATATCCCACCTGCTGCAGATAGATACGCTCTACAACCTGATTTAACGTTACTAAATTGTAGGCAGCTACCTGCTTTTATGATAATAGGACGCCACATTGGCACTCTTTCCCCATCAATTATTGCTGATAGATCTCCTCCACAAATGGAGATAAGTGAGTCTTCTTGAAATTCAATAGATGGTCCGATCATTGACATCTCCATAACAGCAGCATCTTCTTCATTCCCAACTAACAAGTTGGCTATTCTAGCAGCATAAGAGTCCATTACTCCACCTGCTACTACTCCATATTTTTGATACCCAACCCTTCCCAAATCTTGAATCGTCGTGAGCATTCCTGGCTTTAATATTTTTAAGGTCATTTTTGTTTCTCCTCAAGTACAGTATACTCATCTATGGAGATGGAATAAAACTGAATGCGGTCTCCTGCTCGCAATAAAGTAGGACTCTCATTTTCAGGTTGGAATAATGTCAAAGGTGTCCTTCCAATAATTTGCCAACCACCAGGAGAATCCAATGAATAAATCCCTGTCTGTTCTCCTGCTATGCCAACACTTCCTGCTGAAACCAATACTCTAGGTTCACTCCGTCTTGGTGTGGCTATTTTACTAGACATACCACCCATATAAGGAAACCCAGGGGCAAAACCTAACATGTATACTAAATATTCTCCTTCAGAATGATTTTGAATAACTTCTTCTGTACTGAGTTGATTGTACATTGCTACGTATTCAAGATCAGGAGCGAAATCTCCTTCGTAACATACGGGGATTTTTATGGTTCGATGTTCTATAGTGATATTTTTTTTCATTTTAGCTATTCTATCTTGGATGAGAGCAAGTATTATATTATAGGATGATTGGGTAGATTTATTGATATTATTATCTTTTGATTGATATGCTCTTACTAATTCGAAAGGATCATAATATATCGTTACTGTAGTAAAGGTAGGTACAGTCTCTATTGTTCCAATGATGGGGTTTTGTTCTAAGGATCTAGAAAAATTGCAAACTTGTTCATATGTATTTTCATTTAATTCAGAGTCAAACTTCGCCACAATAGCTTGCTCACCCAGAGGATAGAATTGAATGTTGATTGTCATACTTTCACCTTGTTTCTTGGAATAAAGAATAAGATACAGAACACATCATTTATTTTATTATACTATTGAAAAAGACCCTAGTCATTGGACTAGAGCCTTTAGATAAATACATTAATTTTATTATTAGTTAATTACTAATGTAACAGATTTTGAAACATTTGAATTGTCATAAATATTCCCTGTAATTGAATCAATCTGATCTTTGATAATACCTACAGACACGCCATCGCTACCTGCATCATCCAATCCCAACAACTCTGGTACAGATATAGCAATTATTCCATCTGCATTAAAATAATATTGTTTAAAAGCATCTGGAGGATCTAAAACATCTAATAAAGGGAGTGTAACATTAACTTTTTTAGCATTATCTGCTTCAATGATAAAAGTTAAAACTTTATAGTCATTATATTTATTATCAATATCAAATGTATAAGAATCACCTGATTTCAATGCTGGGAAAGTTTCACCAAACCCTAAAGATACACTATTAAATGCTATACCACTTTCAAAATTTAATGTTGTTCCTAAAGTAAGTTTTAAACTAAAAACTTCTGTAGAATCACCATTAGTATACTTAACAGATGCATCTGTGCTTAATGTATCGAACGGAGATGGGTAATTTATTGGCCACTCTTTAATTGTATCTACTCTAACACCATCTTTATCAGAGTCTCTATCTCCCAATAATAATGATACTGGTAAAGTTAAAGCCCCATCATAAAAGTCTATAGTTTCCGTTTCTCCATCTCTTGTTAATGTAAGAGATTCAGCACCCTCTAATTCCAAAATAAATGTTGTAAGTTTATCTGAATCATCTAAATCATCCTGTGGATCAGGGTTACCTTGTAAAATAAAATCAATAGATGAGCCTGAACGATTTATAGTTTTTTCAGGGTCAATAACTTGCACATAAGCATCATTAATTACTGCTTGACTTGTAGCAGGAGGTGTTGAATCTCCACCACCACTAGTTCCAGAACCACCAGCAGCAGGTGTAGTATCTACCTCAACATTAGATTCTTCAGCTTGCTCACCTTCAACTGTTTCAACTGTTCCTTCACCTAATACTTCAGTAACAGCATCTAGAACAAGTTCTACGATAGTAGCATCTTTACCAAGATCTAATGCTACACCTTCAGCTGTTTCATCTACATTTAAGCTTTCAACAGCACCTTCAGGGATTTCGATACTTACTGTAGCTGCGAATACATCCACTGTTTCAAATTCCCCTACTAACTCAACATTAGCATCTTTAGCAATTTCAGTAGAAAGAATGACATCAGCAAAACCTGCTCCATCAATATCAGACTCTTCTAATTTCGCACCGGAGTTTAATGTTACTTCTTTTACATCTGTTTTACCTTCAGCAACGATACGTACTTTCCCATTTTTCTTATCAACGATCACTGTTACTAATACAGTGTCTTTTAAGTGAATACTATTTTCTCCACCACCAGAAATAATGGTTGTACCTTTTACAGTAACATTATTTAAATGAACGTCTCCTTCACCAATTCCTTCGGTTAAAAGAAGATCTCCTTCAATCACTAAGTTTTGTAATGTTACTCCAGAAGCTGTAACTGTAACATTGCTAAGAATGGTATCAATACCTTCCTCTGGGCCATAAGTACCTGCTTCACTGTATGTGTACAGATACTCTGTAGCACGTTGGATCATTACAATAGCCTCTGCACGTGTTGTTAAACCTTCTGGTTGAATTTTATTGTTATATCCAGATACGATACCTAAATCAACCAATGCACCGATCTCACCTTTAGCCCATTCACCAATACTAGCAGCATCATCAAAAGAATCTACTGCTTCAGGTTTCACTTCTAAATCTAGTAATCTAAAAATCATCACTGCTAATTCCTGACGAGTTATGTTTTGATCAGGTTTAAAAGTTCCATCTTCATAACCAGTCATAAAACCTGCTGCTAATGCTTTAGATACATCATTATAGAACCAGTCTGAAGATTCTACATCTGGGAAATTCACTTCTGTTGTTTCTTCATGTTCAAAAGCTCTGTTTACAAAAGCGGCTGCTTCAGATCTTGTTAACGTTTGGTTTGGTTTATACACACCTTCACCATAACCATTTAATAAACCGTTATCGATCCATTGCTTTAATTGTTTTTCTGCCCAGTGTCCATCAATATCTGATGATCCTGCGGCAAATACTGAACTAAACATGGAAAAGATCATTGTTAATGTTAACAATACTACTAATGATTTTCTACCTATTTTTCTTTTTAATTCCAACTTCTTTTCTCCTCCTAATGAACTATATTTATTTTTTATTTATTATAAATTTTAATAAATAACTTGGTAGGATAACTATGATTTATAGTTTCAGATAATGATGTAATAGAAGCTCTAAATTGAGGTTTTAAATGAATTTAATGTATTTGTTATTCTCATTGTATGTATTAAGTACTATTTTTCGCTAAAATACGATATTTTTTGCCATAATAATAATCTATTCTAGTTTTTGTGCTAAGTCAAGCGTTTTTCTAATAAATGAATGACTTAGAAACACCATTAATACACTGTTAATAAGCTAAAAAATGAATAACTTTAATACCTTAAAGTGAGGTGTTTCAATGAACCTTATTAAATACATTGATAAATTACCTATACTCCCAACTGTAAAACCCTTGTATAAAAAAGGAGACATCAATTATTTTGAAATGAAAATGAATCAATTTTACACTAAAATGCACAGTTCTTTACCAGATACACTAGTTTGGGGATTTGATGGACTTTATCCTGGCCCTACAATTGAAGTAAAGCAATATGACAAAATTCAGATAAAGTGGATGAATGAATTACCACCTAAACACCTTTTTTCAGTAGATAAAACCATTCATGGAGCAGAGGGGGATACCCCTGAAGTAAGAACGGTGATTCATGTGCATGGGGGGATCACTCATGCTCCAAGTGATGGGTATCCTGATGCATGGTTTACAAATGGGTTTAAACAAGTAGGATCTGCTTTCACACAGGAAGTCTATCATTATTTTAATACACATGAAGCGACCACACTTTGGTATCATGACCATACGATTGGTATTACTAGATTAAACATTTATGCTGGATTAGCAGGTTTTTATCTGATTCGTGACAAAAATGAGCTTTCTCTATCTCTTCCTAAAGGAAAATATGAAATCCCTCTAATGATTCAGGATCGTACTTTTAATCCTGACGGTTCTTTATATTATCCTGAACAACCACCTGATGCATTTGAACCTACACCTAAATTTTTTGGAGACACGATCGTTGTAAACGGTAAAGTATGGCCTTATTTAGATGTAGAACCCAGAAGATACCGTTTTCGTATGTTAAATGGCTCCAATTCCCGTTATTACATTTTAAAACTTGATAATGGTCAGCCCTTTATTCAAATTGGAAATGATGGGGGATTTTTAGAAAAACCAGTGATTATGAAAGAGATCCTTTTAGGGCCTGCAGAACGTGCAGATGTCATCATAGATTTTTCAGACAGTCAAGTAAATAAAATCGTTTTGTTAAATTTAGCCCCAAAAGAATATCCAAAAGAAGGAGAAATTTCAATAGATACTACAGGACAAATTATGCAATTTCGAGTAACCTTACCTCTTATGGGTAAAGATGTGAGCAAAGTACCTGCTAGGCTAAGAAATGTTCAATTTCTAAAAGAAGAAGATGCTGTAATAAACAGAGTTCTAACCTTAGTAAGGTCATTAGATGATATAGGCAGAAGAATTGTACTCATAAATAATCAGCGATGGGATGAACCCACGACAGAAAAACCTAAATTAGGAGATACTGAAATTTGGACCTTCATCAATTCGTCCGTAAGCGTTCATCCGATACATCTCCATCTAGTCAACGTACAAATATTAGATAGACAGTCATACGATCAGGATCTTTTTTTGGAAACAGGGGAAATTAAATTAACGAGTGAAAAAAGACCTCCAGCAGAAAATGAAACTGGATGGAAGGACACGGTGAATTCAAATCCTGGTGAAATTATACGAATCATAACAAAATTTGAACCCTATACAGGAAAGTATGTATTTCATTGTCATATCTTAGAGCACGAAGACTATGAAATGATGAGACCTTACGAGGTTGTTAAAAAGAGTAGATTTTTTTATAGGTTAAAATCCCTTTTGTCTATTAAAACAAATAAAGGCAATAAGCCAACCTAAGCATGAATTGACCAATCGAAAGAACATATCTATAATCATCAAATATAACTACCGTCATAAGAACATCATTGGAATTGATAACCAGTAATCTAATTGGTATATTTATTATTTACAAAATTGAGAAAGGAACCGTAATAGTGGTAAAATAAAGCCATGTACACATAAATGTTTTTTTTATGGTGAGGAGAATAAAAATACATTATGAAACGTATAAAAGTGGGAATCATAGGATTAGGAGACATTGCACAAAAAGTATACCTTCCCCTCCTTATTCATGATGAAAGAATTACAATTGCAGGGATCATGAGTAGAAATAAAACAAAAGTAAAACAACTTTGTAATAAATATCGTATTAAAAAGGGATATACAAATATAAATGAGCTTCTTCTTCAAGATCTCGATGCTGTATTTGTTCATAGTGCAACAGAAAGTCATTATCAAATTATAAAAAAATGTCTAAACAGAAATTTACATGTCTATGTTGATAAACCCCTTTCTAATCACATCAAAGAATCCATAGAATTAGTTAAATTAGCTGAGAAAAAACAACGTCTACTTTGTGTAGGTTTCAATAGAAGATTTGCCCCAAAATATATGGAAGCTAAAAAATGGATGGATGAAGTTGGTGGATTCGATACTTGCATCGCTCAAAAACACCGTACACAATTGCAAAACTTTAACGCTAGACATACAATATATGATGACCTCATTCACATTGTAGATTTGTTATTATGGTTAGGATCAGGCATAAAGGAAGTATCCTCATATACCCGCAATGTAAATAAAAAGGATCAACTATTAAATGCATCTGGTCATTTAATATTCGGGTCATCCTCTGGATTCTTCGCTATGAACCGCCAATCAGGGGCTGACTTGGAAAGTTTAGAGCTGTACGGAGGAGGTAGGTCCGTCAAAGTAACCAACATGGAATTAGCTACTTTCTATGACCTTAAATCGGATGATCAGGTTAAACCTTTTGGCAGCTGGGACACCATTTTATATAGACGCGGGTTTATTGGTGTTGTAGATCATTTTTTAAAAACCTTACATAACCCGGAAACCTGTACTGTACGTGCTGAACAAGTTTTAGAAACACATTTATTAATGGAACAATTCTCAAAATAAATATCCACAAAAATTTGACCTTAAAATGAAGAATACATGTAAGGAGGAGTTTATTATGTCTGACAATAAAAATGTAGAAAATAGAGTCCCACCAGGACAAACCAGAACAGAAGGTTTCCCAGTTCTCCATCATGGAACCGTACCTTATTATAATGATATGAGTAAATGGGACTTGAAAATAATGGGAGAGATTGAGCAAGAACTCACACTTTCATATATGGAAGTCATGAACTTACCTCGAAAAGAATATAAAAATGACATTCATTGTGTCACAACTTGGTCTAAACTAGATAACGTATGGGAAGGTATTCCTGTAAGTGAAATCATGAAGAAAATCAAACTCAAAGATTCTGCAAAATTTGTTATGTTACATGGAGAACATGGATGGAGTACGAATTTACCTATTGAAGATTTTTTATCTGAAACTTCTTTTTTAGGACTAATTCACAATGGAGAGCGTTTAACTCCTGAGCATGGATATCCACTCCGTATGGTCGTCCCTCATTTATATTTTTGGAAAAGTGCAAAATGGTTGCGCGGTATTGAATTTATGGAAAAAGATAAACCAGGATTTTGGGAAAGAAACGGATATCACATGTATGGTGATCCATTTAAAGAGCAAAGATACGACTTTGATTAATGCTTAGTTATTGCTTTTAAATAAATAGAACAGTTCCAACTAATGAATGTTTGACTCATTCACATAGGGGACTGTTAAGACCAAAGCTTTGAATTTAACGTAGAGAAAAACCTCACTACATGAAATAATAGTGAGGTGTCCATAGAGGTATAAAAATGAGCGCAATTACCTCCTATTACTAAGAGGTGATATATAATATGTTCGGAGACTTCATTTTGTATAGCCAAGTATCCTTAGACAATTACACATTTTTAAAAGTTTATTGTAGCGGTGCAACTCTCTGTAAAATACTCAGCACTATATACAACCTAATAATGAACGTAGTATATAGTATGTATTTAATGATAAAACAAGTAATATTCCACTAAAATGTCACTTATCTCAAACTGTTAGGTGCATTTTATTGATATAAAATTTCAATGGAGATAGATTCCCCATTGAAATTAATTATAGAATACTTATAGAATATTAATATTTAGAACCAGCTGCAATTAAAATAATAACTAAAAGAATGAATAGTACTAAAACAATACCAACACTTCTACTTGAACCGCCACCGTAACAACTCATTAATATCCCCTCCTTTTTATTTGGGATAGTATATAGTATGTAATTAATATTTATCTGGTATAGACAAATTACATGGTTGTTAAAAAATGTGTATTTTCCTATATTTAGAATAAACACCCAATCAAAACCTCAATAAAATTTACCCTTTACTCCTTTAATAAATTGTTTAGATGCGGCCATAATTTCTTTTGTCTAGCCTCAGGATCATTCATTTCATTACCTTTAGTAGATTGCAACCCTGATTCCACAACCATAGGATCATCCATAACTGCCTCATCACTATTAGATGATAGAACCTCTGTAACACATAAAACTTCTTTTGCATTTAAAAAGTTATTTTCTCCTGAGATGTTGTTATTTGATTTTGTTTCATCAAATAAAAAAAAACTTCCAAATATAATTATCTCCTTTCCATTTTTAAATGTGACTAGATATTCCTTCATTCTTTGTTCCTCCTCAAAATAAAATAATTAGATTCCAATACATATCCCCTGATTGTAAATCAATTCTTGAGTTACATGGGGCAGGATTAATTTCATATATTTCTATGGTTTGAATATCCGTGTTTATCAATTCTATTTCATAATTAAAAGCACTACTATGAGTGGGCTATTTACATATTTTACCTATGTGTAGTTTGTTCTAAAAAGAATCTGTTTTTTTAGAATACAAAAAGCACCCAATTAGAAGATAAGGTGCTTAGTAGTTAACAAATTATTAAGTAACTGGAAAAAATTTAAAGTTGATAAGTGCATCTTTTCAATTGGATACTTATTACTAATCATTTCAGTTTCTTAAAGTTTAGCACACCACTTCTACTGTCTATGGATGCTGCGTATATTTCAAGATGCGAATATAGGTTAGAATAAATTACATTTATAAATAAATACTGACACCAGCAACACAATGTCATCTATCATAACATGCATATTTTTTAAAGTCCATCAGCATTTTTTTCCTTTTTTAGGATGATTTTAACTCATCTCATAAATTTATTATTATTGAATCGGTCATAGATAAACCTCACTACATAAAATTATAGTGAGGTTACCGTAGAGTAGATAAATAAACGCATAGTGTTTGATAATTACCTCCAATTATTAAGAGGTGATATATACTATGTTCACACACTTCATTTTGTATAGACAAGTATCTTTAGACGAGTACACATTTTTAATAGTTTTTGTAGAGGTATAGCTCAAATCTCCTACCATTTGTCATCCTGCTACCGCCCAGTTACTTTAAGACTTCGCGATGTGGCAAAAATATTCCTTACGCCTGTTCCTGATTCAAATGTACATCTGAGATCATACTTATTAATTCCAGCTCTTGGGTTATTATCTACTATAGGGAAGTTTGGAAAGTTTGTATGTCTAAAATCTTCTAAACCACCAGGTTTTGCATAATCCATTTCATCATTAATCGTTGCAATGACCTCACCATTACGCAATATTTCATAAGTCACTTCAAAAGTTACAGATAGCTGATCTGTCGAACGTACAGCAATTTGAGTCATTGATTCTAGGGATACTTGTGTTCTCTTTGGTTGTTTAACACACATCAACGGTATTTTATGAACAATCTAATGAAGTTGCTTGGACTCTTATCTATGGGCGTAAATAAAAAGAGCGCTTATGTGCGCCCTTTCTGTTACAGTTTAACAATAAAATTTTATTTTAAAACTATACCTTATAATGTAAATATTGTAAACTTCCCTCCCAACTTCTTAAATTAAAATACCATTTCACAATATCTTATGAAGAATCTAACGTATTTGCTTGGACTGGTATCCCTAGACATTCGCACAAAAAACCAAGGAACTTAAATGAACAGCTCCTTGGTCTTTTGTGACTGCATCCAGAAGTCTAAAAGCAACAGTATTTACATCACAGTTTGAAAGTTAAATTCCCCTCTCATCCATATACTTTATGCTATTCAATCTCCTTCTGATTGTGTGAATGTAGATACGTGAAATGCTGTTTATTGAGACAACCAACAAGGATTTTGATGGCTTTATGATGAGTGATGTAAAATCACTTCTTATTTTTAATCATTGTTTCTAAAAGTTGCTCACAGCTGGACTCAATCAGATCATATACTTCATTAAAATTACCAGTAAAATAAGGATCAGGAACGTTCTTTATCTCATTTGAAGGTAAAAACTCTAACATTCTATAAATCTGAGTTTCTTTATTTCTTGAAAGAATTTTTAAATCCTTCAAGTTTTTTTCATCCATCGCAATAATGTAATCAAAATCATCCATATCTCCAGCTACTACTTGTCTTGCTTTTAAACCAGCATGATCCACTTCATATTCATCTAAAATAGCCCTAGTTCCTTCATGTGGTGGATTCCCAATATGCCAATCCCCAGTACCTGCAGAATCAACTTGTATTAAGTTATGCAATCCCCTCTGTTTCACTTTATGTCTAAAAACAGCCTCTGCCATTGGAGATCGACAAATATTTCCTAAGCAAACAAATAAAACTCGAATCACTATCTAATCACCTATACTTTCGTTATATCATTCGCCCAATTATAACTTGTATAAAAGCAGATCTCAACAAAAAATGGACAAATAACTAGGGGCATTCGTTTGATTTTCATGTAAATTGGTGAATTCGTCCAGTCAAATAATATGAAACATCATACTATGTATTATGAAATAAGAATCTAGAAATTAAAGGTAATGAAATGTCTAATTCAACAGTTTATCCAATACTAGGCTACCCAGTCACTCATAAATTGGATACACGGATATACAGTCTAAGAAAAAGAAGGTAATAATATAGAGTTTCACGGAATAGATGGGCATATCTATTCCGTGAAATGATCATTCTTTTTCAACTAGTTTAAAACAGAAGTCCTCTGCTGAGAATAATAACAAGAAGGATAAACAATACAAGGACTATAACTGCCCCATGCCATCCTCCTCTTCTTGGATGACATTTAGCTGGTGCTAAGTTCTCATTCGCAGCATAGGTAGCCGGTGCCAAATTTTCATACTCAGCTGGAGACTCATACGCTGGTTGATTCATATCATATGCCGGCATTACATTTGATGCTGGCATTACGCTTGCAGGAGCATAAGGATTAATATTGTTCATATTCCATCTTCCTCTCTACGGTTTATTTGAAATGTTTTCCTTACTAGTTTATTGCGGATAGACGTTTGTGGACTGGGTATTTAACCATTCTTTCATTTTTTGTGCTCCTGCGGAGTTTGTACTTCGTCTATAAAAAATACCTTTATAGTACTTAATAGGATATTTTTCTTACATATATTGTGGTGAGTACATCAAAGTATACTGATACAGTTTTTTGTAATCTGGTCTTGTAGCTTGTTCTAATAAAAAAGCGGACCGCATACTTCCTGGATAGCGAAATGAATTCAACTCTTCAATCATTCCTTCTCTTGGTTTAATTCCAACACCGTGACCAAAATAAAGTCCATTTCCCATATAAACAACATTTTCCCCCTGCCATTGAGGAGTACTTGGGTCTACATCTGGATTATCGAAATATAGAATATCACCCGGGAAATAGTCGAATCTTCGGGTAGTAATAAGATTTAGATCTTTATCATATTGCCATGCCCATAGGTATAAATTCTGAAACAAATAATTAAATCTCTCTTCTCCTAATGACTGCATCACTGCTTTGTATAACACAATGACCATACCAGTAGCACATTCAAATCCATACTCAGAGCCATTAATAAAAATGTCGTTAATTGCAACAGAAGGTTTTACTCCTGGTAGTAACCTTAAAGCACCATTACTTTCTGTAGACCAATATCTTGGATTTGCTCGTGAGTATCGAAACGTAGCAAACGAAGCATCACTATTATTTAATAATTTTGCAGCTTCGGTGATATTCTGTCTCATCTGTAGTTCAAAATTTAATTCGTTCATAGATGAGTATGAATATATTGCCTGACTATTGATCATTTGTAGCAAAATATTCCTTTCAAATTCCGATAACATCATTTGTGATTCAAGCTGTGGGAATGTTACATATCTATTGTTGATTTGTATCATTGTCGTACCGTCTCCCCTCTATATATTTGCTTATACAACAGCTTATGAAATTATATAGCGGAGGTGCCTAAAGAAAACTCGCTGATTGGCAAGCTTTTTAAGGCGAAGACAGAAGAAAATAAAAAAACCGTCCATTTGGTGAACTGCCCCCTGTCAAATAGACAGTGGAAATAATATAAAGATGTATGTAGCGTCAATCGACAGATTGGCGCTATTTTATGCAACTGTTGCAGTTAAATAGTGACGATATTCCATTGGTG